>JALYOG010000133.1 GCA_030856985.1 Pseudomonadota bacterium
AGGTGAACCCGGACGCCGAGCTGACGGTGGGCGCGGACAAGGGCTACGACGCCGCGGAGTTCATCGAGGCATTGCAGGAGATGAAGGTAGTGCCGCATGTGGCGCAGAACACGTCCAACCGCCGCTCTGCGGTACCCGATGACATCGCTGCCAGCGCGGGTTACGAGATATCACAGCGCAAGCGCAAGCTGATCGAACAGGGTTTCGGCTGGACCAAGGTAATCGGTGGGATCCGGCAGGTGATGGTGCGAGGGCTGGCAAAGGTCGATCAGGTGTTCGTGCTGAACATGACCGGCTACAACCTGACACGAATGCGAACCTTGGGGAAGTTGCGCCTGCAAGGAGCGGTAATGGCGTAAAACAAGACATTGGAGGCGTAAAACTGTCCGGATATCGGCCTGAAACGAAAGATTTCAGTCTCGTTTGATCGGTTGACCACATCAGCCGCCATCGGCACGAAGGGCGCGCCACTCCGGATGGATATTTCAGCAGCCTGTTAAGGGGTCAGGTTCATTTAAGCCGTTGAACGAACAAGCCCGCCATTCGGCGGGCTTGTCGTTTGTGGCATCGCCGCGTGCTTAGCCGCCGTGCTGTTGCAGCACGGTGTCGATGAGCTGGCTGACCAAGCGCTGCTGGGGGAAAAAGGGGTCGGGCTCATTTACTCGCAAACAACGGAAAAGGGGTCGGATTCATTTACTCGCCGTCAAGCTGATCTTGAATGGTTGTTTGCAGGTTGTTTCCGCTCAGCCGCGACCGATACGACAACGACCGATACGACCACGACCGATACGACCACGACCGATACGAGCACGCAGACCTGCACCGAGCCGGAGCCGGCGAATGTCAGCCCGACGGTCGCGATGACCTCTCCGGCCGCGGGGGCTTCCGCGCTGGCGCCTGCGACGTTCTACCTGCGTGCCAGCGCGTCGGACTCCGACGACAGCGTGGCATCGGTGACCTTCTACGCCAACGGCGTCGCGCTGCAGACCGACAGCACGTCGCCTTACGGCTACGACTGGACGGGCGTCGCCGCGGGCACCCACAGCGTCTACGCGGTCGCCAAGGACACGCGTGGAGCGACCACCCAGTCGACCGCGATCCCGGTCAGCTCGGACACCTCGCAGGTCAAGGGCTACATCGAGGGCGCGGCGAACGGGTTCATCGACGGCTGGGCGTGCTCGACCTATCTGGACGCGCCCATCGACGTGCACCTGTACGCCGGCGGCGCGGCCGGCCTGGGCATCATGGTGGGCGCATTCCGCGCCGATCGGGCCAGCGAACCCGGGGTGGCCAGCGCCTGCTCGGCGGCCGGCACCGCCTACCGGTTCCGCATCGCGATCACCGAGGCGATGGTGTTTGACCACGGCGGCGCGTCGATCCACATCTACGGCATCTCGCCGGTCGGCACCGGCAACCGCCTGATCGACCGCTCGGGCGTGTTCTACCTTCCGTTGCGGCCGATCGCGCTGACCGACCCAGAGGCGGTGACCCGCCGCTACGTCTACGACCAGCACCAGCAGCTGTGCAAGACGATCGAGCCGGAGACCGGCAGCACCGTGTTCGGCTACGACGCTGCGGCAACCTGGAGTTCAATCGACTCGGCTTCCGTAGATACCCCGAACCCGCGTCTTAAGTGCCGCCTTTCAAGGCTCTCCCGGGGACTGCGCGCCGCGCACGCGGCGGTCGGCGCTGCACCAAATGCCTTATGCTCGCGCCTCCGCCCCGGCGCCTGTTTCGGTCCGAACGATGCCACGCGTGTTGCTGGTCGAGGACGAGTCGGCGATTGCCGAGACCGTGTTGTACGCGCTCCGCAGCGAGGGGTTCGAGGCGGTGCATTGCCTCACCGGCGGCGCCGCCCTGGGCGCGGTGCGCGAGGCGCCTTTCGATCTTGCGGTGCTCGACGTCGGCCTGCCGGACATCGGCGGATTCGCGCTGTGCCGAGAACTGCGCAGGAACGGCGATCTGCCGGTGATCTTCCTGACGGCGCAATCGGCCGAGGCTGATCGTATCCTCGGGCTGGAGATCGGTGCCGACGACTACGTCAGTAAGCCGTTCTCGCCGCGCGAACTGGTGGCGCGGGTGCGGGCGGTGCTGCGACGCGCGGGCGCCGCGACCGGGCAGGAACCTCCAGCGTTGCCGCACGGGTTCGAGCACGACCAGGACGGTCGCCGCATCCGCCACCATGGGCGACCGCTCGATCTCACCCGCTACGAGTACGGCCTGCTCGCGGCGCTGCTGCAGCGTCCGGGCGCGGTGCTGTCGCGCGCGCAGCTGATGGACCGCGTTTGGACCGATGCGCTCGACAGCGGCGACCGCACGGTCGACAGCCACATCAAGACGCTGCGCGCGAAGCTGCGGACCACCGCGGGGATCGACCCGATCCGCACCCATCGCGGGCTCGGCTACTCGCTGGACCCGGACTGAAACGGTGACCTGATGAAGATCGGGCTGCGGATTTTTCTCGGCTACTTCCTGATCGTCGCGCTCGCGGGATGGTTGCTGCTGCGCGTGTTCGTGGCTGAGGTGAAGCCGGGGGTCCGCCAGGCGATGGAGGACACGCTGGTCGACAGCGCCAACGTGCTGGCGGAACTGGCGACCGACGATCTGCTGGCCGGCCGCATCGCCGATGGTCGCTTCGCAAAGGCGGTCCGCGCCCTGCAAGGCCGCGATTTCGGTGCCGATATCTGGGGATTCGACAAGCGCGGCAGCAACTACCGGCTGTACGTGACCGACGCGCGCGGGACGGTGGTGTTCGACACCGAAGGCGGCGCGGTGGGCGCCGATTACTCGCGCTGGAACGACGTCTATCTCACGCTGCGCGGCCGCTACGGGGCGCGATCGACGGTGAGCGACCCGGACGATCCCGATTCCACCGTGATGCACGTCGCCGCGCCGATTCGCGACGACGGCGGCGCGATCGTCGGCGTGCTCACCGTGGCCAAGCCGAACCGCACGCTGGCGCCGTTCATCGCGCGCAGCGAGTCGGTGGTGATGCGCTGGGGCTTGCTGCTGCTAGGCGCCGCGCTGCTGATCGGGCTGGCGGCGTCGTTCTGGCTGTCGCGGCAGATCGGGCGCCTGCAGCGCTACGCGCACGCGGTCACGGCCGGCGAGCGCGCGAAGCTGCCGGTGATGCCTGGCGAGTTCGGCGACCTCGGCCGCGCACTGGAGACCATGCGCGCGAAGCTCGAAGGCAAGCAGTACGTCGAGCAGTACGTCCACGCGCTGACCCACGAGATGAAAAGCCCGCTCGCGGCGATCCGCGGCAGCGCGGAACTGCTGGAGGCGCCGCTTCCGGACGCGGACCGGCAGCGTTTTGCCGCCAGCATCGCGGCCCAGAGCGAGCGCCTGGCGGAGATGATCGACAAACTGCTCGCGCTGGCCGCGGTCGAGCACCGGCAACGTCTGGACGATCCTCAGGCGCTCGATGTCGCCGAGCTCGTGGGCGACGCCGCCGCGCACTGCGCACCACGCCTGGCCGCGGCGGGTATCGAGTGG
The DNA here is from genome assembly GCA_030856985.1 of Pseudomonadota bacterium. Classification (GTDB taxonomy): domain Bacteria; phylum Pseudomonadota; class Gammaproteobacteria; order Xanthomonadales; family Xanthomonadaceae; genus Lysobacter_K. The sequence goes on from JALYOG010000133.1 coordinate 3,496, forward strand.
CGCATGCACGTGGAGGACGGCCTTCCAGGCGTGCGCGGCGACGCGTTCCTGCTGCGCCAGGCGCTGGTGAACCTGATCGACAACGCCGCGGATTTTTCGCCGGTGCCGGGCACGGTGGAACTTCATGCGGCGCGCGCCGACGGCTACCTGCGTCTGGAACTGTGCGACCGCGGACCTGGCGTGCCCGACTACGCGTTGCCGCGCGTGTTCGAACGTTTCTACTCGCTTCCGCGGCCCGGAAGCGGCAGCCGCAGCAGCGGACTTGGTCTGTGTTTCGTCGCCGAGGTCGCCACCCTGCACGGCGGTCGCGCCGAACTGCTCAACCGCGAAGGCGGCGGCGCCTGCGCGCGCCTGGACCTGCCCCTGGCGTAGCGCTCCACATTCGCTTCACCTGCGCGCCATCGGCTGCGCATGCGCGGCGGCGATCCTGTTGTCCGTTGTCACGACAGGAGAGACCGGTGCGCCTATCGATCAAGATGTTGCTCGTGCTGGGGATGACCCTGGCGATCCTGGTGCCGCTGCAGATGGTGCGCGCAGTCATTCACGACCGCCAGGCCTATCGCGCGCAGGTCGTGGCGAGCGTCGGCCGCAGCTACGCCGGTCCGCAGGCGTTCGCCGGGCCGGTGCTGGTGGTTCCGTATACCGAGACCATAGAAGTCCACGAGAAGGACTCCGACGGTGTCGCCCGCAAACAGCTGCGGAAGGTCGAGCGGCGCTGGACATTCTTTCCTGGCGACCTCGTCATCGGCGGGAAAATAAACCCGTCCACCCGGCGTCGAGGTCCGCACCAGGTACGCGTCTACGAGTGGCAGGGCTTCGCCGAAGCGAGCTTCGACGCGGTGATTCCGGCCGACCCCGAGCCGCAGCATCCGCGCGCGATCGGCAGGCCGTGGCTCGGGTACGCCGTTGCCGACGTGCGCGGCTTGAGCGCGGCGCCGCAATTGCGGATGGACGGGGTGCCGGTCGCCCTGCACGAGGGGCTGGGCCTCAGTGAGCATGCGGGACTGCATGCGCGCCTCGACGCACCGGAGCCCGGGCAGCGACTGGCGATGCGCACGCGCCTGCAGTTCGCACTCGGCGGCACCGAGTCGCTGGCGCTGGTGCCGCTGGGCACCAGCAACCGCTTCCAGCTCGAGTCGGCGTGGCCCCATCCTGGATTCGGTGGAAGTTTCCTGCCGCGCTCGCACGACATCAGCGACAGCGGCTTCACCGCGACGTGGGACATCGCCTCGATGGCCACGCGCGCGCAGGCCCAGTTCCTCGCCGGTGAACCCCTGCCGACCGTGGTCGCGCAACAGGCCGGCGACGACCAGGCCACACTGTCGGATGGACTGGACGCGGTCGGGCTGACCCTGGTGGACCCGGTGAACGTGTACTCGCAGGCCGATCGCGCATCCAAGTACGGGCTGCTGTTCGTGCTGCTGACGTTCGTCGGCTTTTTTCTTTTCGAGCTGATCAGGCAGTCGCCGATCCACCCGATCCAGTACGGTCTGGTCGGGCTGGCGCTTGCGATCTTCTTTCTCTTGCTGGTCAGCCTCAGCGAGCACATCGCGTTCGGCCGGGCGTATCTCGTCGCCAGCGCCGCCTGCATCGGGCTGATTGCGTTCTACCTGAGCGCGGTGCTGCACGGCACTGCCAGGGCCGCGGGTTTCGCCGCGATGCTGGCGACGCTGTACGCGGCGCTGTACGGACTGCTGATATCCGAAGACCTCGCGCTGGTGCTTGGCGCCGGACTGCTGTTCCTCGTGCTTTCCGCGATCATGGTCGTCACCCGGCGCGTCGAGTGGTACGCGGTGCCCGCGCGCTCCGCGACCGCGCCACCGGCGGCAAGCAGGCAGGCACAAGCAGCTTGATGGCCCGGCAGCGGCGCGTCGCAAACGATGCGCCGCTGCCGATCAAGTGGCCGCAGGGCGACGGCGGGCGAGGGGTGGTGTCGCTCAGGTGGTCTTTGAAGCGATCCAGCGGTCGATCTTCGCTTCGAGCACGTCCAGCGGTACCGATCCATCGCGGAGCACTTCGGCGTGGAATTCGCGGATGTCGAACCGGTCGCCCAGGGCCGCCTCGGCGCGCGCGCGCAGTTCCTTGATCTTCAGCTCGCCGATCTTGTACGCGAGCGCCTGGCCCGGGATCGCCATGTAGCGCTCGGCCTCGGCCGTGGCCTGGGTTTTGCTTTCCGCGGAGTTGGCGAGCATGTAGTCGATCACCTGCTCGCGCGTCCAACCCTTGCTGTGCAGGCCGGTGTCGACCACCAGGCGGATCGCACGCCAGAGTTCGTTCTGCAGGTAGCCGAAGTAGTTGTACGGATCGGTGTAGAGGCCCAGGTCCTTGCCGAGCGATTCGGAGTACAGGCCCCAGCCCTCGGAGAACGCGGTCTCACCGCCGAAGCGACGGAAGTTCGGCAGGTCGGTGAGCTCCTGCTGCAGCGCCAGCTGGAAGTGATGGCCGGGGATCGCCTCGTGCAGGAACAGGTCTTCGGCGTCCCAGGTCTTGCGCGTCGGTAGGTCGTAGGTGTTGACGTAAAAGATGCCGGGGCGCGTGCCGTCCTCGCTGGGGCGCATGTAGGAGCCGCCGGCCGCCGATTGTGCGCGGAACGGCTCGACCGGGCGGATCTCGAACGGCGCCTTCGGGGTGAGCGAGAACAGCTTGGGCACATGCGCGTTGACCTTGTCCTCCAGGCTGCGGTAGTAGCTCAGCAGCGCTTCCTCGGAATCGAAACTGAAGCGCGGATCGGTCTGCATGAAGGTGAAGAATTCCTGCAGCGTTCCCTTGAAACCGACCTCGGCCATGACCCCGCGGATCTCATCGTGGATGCGGGCGACTTCGTCCAGTCCGATCTGGTGGATCTGCGCCGGAGTGAGATCGGTCGTGGTCGAATTGCGCGCGTTGAACGCATACCAGGCCTCGCCGTCGGGCAGGGCGGCGATGCCGGCGCTGGTGCGCGTGGCCGGCAGGTATTCGTCGGCTACGAAGGCCCGCATCTGGCGATACGCGGGCATGAGTTCGTTCTCGATCATCGTCCGGTATTCGGAAGTGATGCGCCGCTTGTCGGCTTCTGAAAATGTTTCCGGCATGGTGGTGATCGGCCGCCAGAACAGCGTGTCCTCGGCCTTGGGCTTGATCAGCGCATCCAGTTGCGGAATCACCTTGACCATCAGCGCGCGCGGCTGGACCACGCCGGTGCTCATGCCGACGCGGCTGTTGGCGATGGCCTGGTCCAACAGCACCGGCACCTGCGAGCCGCGCTTGCGCCAGTTGTCGTAGTCCTCGACGGTCTTGAACGGCTGCGCGCCCGTACCGGAGCCCAATTGCACGGCGGTGCTGGCGAAGTTGTAGAACTGATTGATCGGTTGCTGCCAACCCGGGAAGCGTTCGCCTTCCAGCTCGGTGCGCGCCTTGCGCACGAAGATCTCGTAGCTGAGCAGATCCTGGCCGGAAAGCCCTTCCGCGCCGATGCCCTGTACGGTCCGCAGCCAGCGCTCGGTGAACGCCCGCGATTTCTCGCGATATTCCGCCGAGAGCGTGTTGGGCAACTGGTCGTTGTAGCGCGGATCGCCTTGATAGGTGGCGATCAGCGGGTCGAGCTTGAGCAACTCCTCCCAGTATTGCGTGTACAGCGCATTCAGACGCTGCGCCTTGGCGCTCGCGTCATCGGTGGACGCGGTCGTTCCGGACGCCGTCGACGGACCCGGTACCGGCGCGGTCGCGCATGCGGAGACGACCAGGGCGAGCGAAACGGCGAGCAGGGCGTGCGGCGCTGATCGTAAGGACATGGGGCGGTCTCCGGCTGTGAGCGGGGCAACGTCCGAGGCTTACCCGGACCGGCCCGCGTGGCATGGGCCATTGGTCATTGGCGCGCCGCCAGGCACCGCGTGATCGCAGAATCGATCACACAAGATAAAGCCGCCTCCGCCCGTCTGCACGGGCGGAGGCGGCGGGTCGCTCTCGGGGCACGCTTAACAGGCCGCTGAAATACCTATTCGGATGGGCGTCCTCCCCCCCTGCGGTGAGCGGTTGATTCGGACATCCGGCCAGACGAGACGCAATCTTGCGTTCCAGACCCAAAATCGGGGGATTTTTCG
>JALYOG010000131.1 GCA_030856985.1 Pseudomonadota bacterium
TTGACACCTCCGAAAAAGTTGATCCGCAAGCATAGAAACGCATGCAACCCATTGATTCTTCGTTCGTATGCCCCAGAGTGCGGCGATGAAACGGCGATTTCCGCACCCTGAAACCAGTATTTCAGCACCCTGCTAATGGCGGGTGCGGGATTCGTCCGTCGCCTTGCCGACTTCCCGCTGTGCCTTGCCGACGTTCTTTTCGAGCTTGCCTTTCAACTCTTTCGAACGGTCACCAGTGATTTTGCCTACGGCTTCCTTTGCTGAGCCACTGACCTGGCGCTTGGCGCCTTCTTCTCGGTTCTTGTCCACGGTTTTCTCCTGTCGGCCGCCGTGGGGTGGCGGTCGATTTTCAATGTATCGGATCAGGTGTCATCCGGCGGTGAAACGCATGCGGTGCTTGGGATCCATCCGGTCCGAAGCAGTGAATCGGATGCGCATCTGCACCGGTCACCGGAATGCCAGTCAGAAGCGGTTTGTCGGCCCCTCGTTGCGCTGAGGGGCGGAAGCCTGGGCGGACATGGTCGTGCAGCCCGGAGCGACGTGCGCGCAAGGATCAGACCAATGGGCGGCCTTCCTCGCGGCGCTGTCGCAACTGCGCGAGCATCTGGCGCTCCGTCAGTGCCGTGGCCCACGGTGGGCGAGGCTGGAAGTGCGGCTCGTCGACGAAAGTCTTCCAGTTTCCGCCCCATTCCAGGCCGAGTTCGAGCCCGAGCGCGCCGAGTCCCTTGTACTTCGGCGAGTTGCCCAGGTACCTGCTTCCCTCGAAGACCCCGACATCGAACGCCAGCCCGAAGTTGTGCACCGACTGTCCGGCACGGGCATTGGTGACGATCATGCCGGGGCTGGTCCGCCCCAGCGCATAGAGCGCGTCCTGCTCATGGAACGTGCGCAGCCCGCTGATGATGTTGATCGTGATGCCATTGACGGGCCTTGAAATAGAGCGCACGCGCGTACGGCTGGACGATGGGCTCCAGGGTGGCGATCACCCGCTCGCTGCGCGCATTGGCGCGCTCGCCGTCCAGCGCGAACTCCAGCAGCGAGCAGTCGGCGTCCGGCACGATCCGCTGGTGGATCGCGGCCCAGGTCTGCGGACCCGCCTTGCCGTCCACCTGGATGCCAAGTTCCTGCTGAACCTGCCGGATGATCCGCTCGATTCGCATGTTCCATTTCCTTGCCGCGATGAGCCTGCCGGTACCTATCGTAGCCGCACGTATCGTTAATGTACGAACGCGTCGGGCACGCGGTCGGGCGCTGCGGTTGTCGCGCTCGCAGCGCGGGTGTAGGGTCGATCGGCGGAGCCAATCCGGCTCCGCCAGTGGTGGTGCCAGGACCCTGCAAGACCCGGCGCCGCCGCCGATACGACACGGAGGAAGTGCGATGAAGACCTGGAGTTCGTTGTTGACTGCGGTGCTGCTGGGGGCGGTGCTGGCGATCGGGGCGGCGATCCCGACCGCGAGCGCGGGGAATCTGCTGTCCGGAAAGGCGTGTGAGACGTCGCAAACGGCTGCCGCCTGCGGCAAGTGCGGGGACGGCTTCTGCGCCGCCCAGTGCGGCGAGACGGCCCAGAGCTGTCCGAAGGACTGCGGCGTCTCCGAGGCGGTCCTGCTGGCTTGCGGCAAGTGTGGCGATGGCGCGTGTACACCACAGTGCGGCGAGAGCGCCACCAGCTGTCCGAAGGACTGCGGTGTCGAGTCGCAGCGCAGCGTGGCGCGGCTGGTACTGCCGGCGCGCTGATCCCCTGCAGCGATTGCCGGACCCGGAAGCAGCCTGGCCGCTTCCGGGTTTTCGCGTTTTCCCGCGCCTGCAGTTAACGCGTGCGCCGGTATGCTCGTGCCAACCACAGGTATTCGGAGGATCGCCATGGCGACCGGCTGGGCTGGGGACGGTGCCGTGCAGGACCAGATCGACGCGACCGTCCAGGACGGGATCACGCGCGCCCGCAGCCGGCTGCGCCGCGGCCCGGGGCTCACGCATTGCGAGGAGTGCGACGCGGAAATCCCCGAGGCTCGTCGCCAAGCCGTTCCCGGGGTGCGTACCTGCGTGCCCTGCCAGGAGGCCGACGACGCTGGACGGGCAGGCGGCGGCTACAACCGGCGGGGCAGCAAGGACAGTCAGCTGCGCTGATCGGCGCGGGACTCTTGCCAGGACGTCTGCATCGCATGAGGCGGCGGCAGCAGCTCGTCGTGACCGCGTTCGTGCAACCAGGCGGTCATCTCGGCGGCGGCAGCGGCGGATTGAACAGGAATCCCTGCAGCATGGCGCAGTTCTCCGCTTGGAAAAAGCTCGCCTGTTCGGGCGTTTCGACCCCTTCGGCCACGACCTCCAGGTTCAGCCCATGGGCCAGGGCGATGATCGCGCCCGCAACCCTGCGGTCCTGCTCGACCTCGGGAATGTTCCTCAGGAACGACTTGTCGAGCTTGATCGCGTCGACCGGCAGATCGTTGAGGTAGCTCAGCGACGAGTACCCGGTGCCGAAGTCGTCGATCGCGACCGTGATGCCGGCCGCCCTGAGTTCCTGGAGTATTTCAAGGCCTTCCTGCCCGCTGTCGAAGATTTCGCGTTCGGTCAGTTGCACCTCCAGGAACCGTGGGTCGAGCCCGCATTTGCCAGTGCCTGGGTGATGTTGGACGGCAGGCCATCTCTGAAGCGCAAAGGTTCGCGCGCAGCTTCAGGTAGGGCCATCCGTGCTGATGCCAGTGCCGCACCTGCCTGCAGCCTTCCTGGAGTACCGACAGGCCGATCCGCTTTCATCACTCCGGCTTCCATCGCCAGGTCGATCACCTCGTCCATGCCGAAACTGGCCAGCACGTTTTCGTGGCACCGCAACAGTGCCTCCACGGCCACCACCCGGCCGCTGGACGATTCGACCTTGGGCTGGTAGTACACGGAGAAATTCTTTTTCGCCACCGCCGCGCGCACGGCCGCCACGGCACGCAGGCGCCTGTAGGCCTGCTCGATGGGTGCATTGATGCTCGCGCTGCTGTGGATCTACTACTCGGCGCTGGTGGTGTTCCTGGGCGCGCTGATCACGGCCGTGTTCGACGAGCGCGCCAAGGCGCGCAAATCCCGCCCGGGCACCGGCAGGCGGGCGGGCCGGGACGAGGGCAAAGCGCGCGGTGACGCTCCCGGCGGCGCTCGCACCGCGTAGAACCGCTCACATCGCGGTCCGGTGCAAGCATGCCTTGACGCAGGCTTGCACTCGCCCGCGCGCAGGCATGAATACGTTTGCAGCGCGGTTGCTGCAGGCCATTGTGCAGTTGCACCAGGGCGCACAGTGCATGAGCGTCGATCCTCGCGGCGCATCGACCCCGAAAAAGGACGACAGCGATGATTCATGACCTGAGAAGCCGGCTGGCCGATGCCTGCCGCGGCCTGGTGCTTGCCTTTGCACTTGTGGTGCTGCCGATGGCAACGGCGCACGCGGCGATCAACGCCCAGCGGCTGGGAGCGAAATACGACGCGACCCAGGCCAACATCGACTTCCGCGTGTATTCCTCGCGCGCCACGCGGATCGAGGTGTGGATATACAAGAGCCCCGCGGGCGCGCAGCAGGTGGTGCGCTACGTGATGACCAAGGACACGACCACCAACATCTGGTCGAAGACGGCATCGGTGTCGACGCTCAAGAACACCTACGGCATCACCGGCACGGTCTACTACGGCTACCGCGCGTGGGGTCCGAACTGGCCTTACAGCAGCAGTTGGACGAAAGGCAGCGGCACCGGCTTCATCGCCGACATCGACGCCAACGGCAACCGCTTCAACCCCAACAAGCTCCTGCTCGATCCCTATGCGGTGGAAATCAGCCAGGACCCGCTCACGGCGACCTGCAGCGACGGCACCGTGTATGCGAGCGGTGCCACGCACCGCAACAAGGACAGCGGGTCGTGCGCGAGCAAGGGCCTCGTGCTGGCCCCGATCACCACCTCCAACGGCACCAAGCCCACGCGCGCGCTGAAGGACGAGGTGATCTACGAGGTCCACGTCAGAGGACTCACCAAGGACGACAGCAGCCTGGCCTCGTCGATCCGTGGCACCTACGCCGGCGCAGCGCAGAAGGCGGGCTACCTCGCCAGCCTCGGCGTCACCGCGGTGGAGTTCCTGCCCGTGCAGGAAACCCAGAATGACACCAACGATGTCGATCCGACATCCACCAGCGGCGACAACTACTGGGGCTACATGACCCTGAACTACTTCGCCCCGGACCGGCGCTATTCCTCCGACAAGACGGCCGGCGGACCGACGCGCGAGTGGAAGGCGATGGTCAAGGCGTTTCATGATGCGGGGATCAAGGTGTATGTCGACGTGGTCTACAACCACACCGGTGAGGGCGGGCCCTGGGGCGGTACCGACGGCCTCACGGTGTACAACGTGCAGTCCTGGCGCGGGCTGGACAATCCGACCTATTACTCGCTGACCAGCGACCTCCAGTATCCCTGGGACAACACCGGCGTCGGCGGCAACTACAACACCCGCAACCTGGTGGCGCAGAACCTGATCATCGATTCGCTCGCCTACTGGCGCGACACCCTGGGCGTGGACGGTTTCCGTTTCGATCTTGCCTCCGTGCTCGGCAACACCTGCCAGCACGGCTGTTTCAACTTCAGCAAGACCGACAGCGGCAATGCCATCAACCGCATCAAGGCCGAGTTGCCGCCGCGCGCGGCGACGGGTGGCTCCGGTGTCGACCTGATCTCCGAACCGTGGGCGATCGGCGGCAACTCCTACCAGGTCGGCGGCTTTCCGACGGGCTGGGCCGAGTGGAACGGCATCTACCGCGACTCGCTGCGCAAAAAGCAGAATCAGATGGGCGTGGCGGCGGTGACCCCGGGAGAGCTCGCCAATCGCTTCGCCGGATCGTCGGATCTGTACGGCGACGATGGTCGCAGGCCGTGGCACTCGATCAATTTCATCGTCGCCCACGACGGGTTCAGCCTCAACGATCTGTACGCCTACAACACCAAGCAGAACAACCAGCCATGGCCCTACGGCCCTTCGGACGGCGGCGACGACAACAACCACAGCTGGGACCAGAACGGCGTGCTCGCGGATCAGCGCAAGGCCGCGCGCACCAGCCTGGCGTTCCTGATGCTGAGTGCCGGGGTCCCGATGATCACCGGCGGCGACGAGGTCCTGCGCACCCAGTTCGGCAACAACAACGTCTACAACCTGGACTCGTCGGCGAACTGGCTGTTCTGGAGCCGCGACACGATCGAAAGCAACCATCAAACCTACACCAGCCGCCTGATGGCCTTCCGCAAGGCCCACCCCGCGCTGCGGCCGCTCAACTTCTACTCGGGCGTGGACAACAACGGCAACGTCATGGAGCAGTTGCGCTGGTTCAAGCCCGATGGCGCGCAGGCCGACAGCACCTACTTCGGCAACCCCGACAATCACGCGATCGCCTGGCGCCTGGACGGCACCGAATTCGGCGACCCCGCCAGCGCGATCTACGTCGCGTACAACGGCTGGTCGTCGAACGTGAACTTCCGGCTGCCGTGGCCAGGTGCGGGCAAGCAGTGGTACCGCGTCACCGACACCGCCACCTGGAACGAAGGCTCCAACACCGTGGTCGTGCCCGGCAACGAGGCCTACATCGGGGGAGAGTCGACGGTCTACGGGCTGCAGGGTCGTTCGCTGTTGCTGCTGATCGCCAAGTAACGCTCGCCACCGAAGCTGCGGCAAAAAATCGCCCCGCATCCGTGACCTCAGGGGGAGGGAGACGGATGCGGGGCGCGAGGCGCCACTTTCGGGGGTGGGCTTACTTCGAGGTGACCACCGCCTTTACCTGGGTGCTCTGCAACGTGTAGTTGGCGAGCACCGTGGCGTAGCCCTTGACCTGATACGTGTAGACGCCCGGTTCGGTCACGCCGTACTCCAGTGTTTCCGGGTTCGCCAGGGTGGCACCGGACGCGACCTCCACGCCATTGGGATCGAGCAGGCTGAAGTCGATGTCGACGCCCCCGTCCCAGGCGAGGGTGGCGCGGATCGTGGTGACATCCACGCCGACGTCGATCTTGAACTCATCGATCTCGAGGTTCTCCACGGACGGGCCCATCGTGCCGGTGAAGGTCTCGGTCTCCTCGACGAGTTTCGTGTCGGTACTGAACAGCTTGCCGTCGACCAGGGCGCCGTCGAAATAGACGTTGCCCTGGATGCCGCGCAGCTGGACGTGATGCAGGCCGCTGGAAAGATTGTTCAGCGCAAAGCGGCCGGCCGTGCCGGTGGGGTCGAAGTAGCTGATGCGGCCGCGGAATACGTCGTCCACATAGACGTCCGCCAGCCCGCCCTTGCTGTCGCGCGGATACAGCAGCTGGAACGCCTGGCCCTGGAATGCGAGGTCGAGCCGCGGCGAGGACTTCTTGGTGACCGAGGCTTTCTTGTACGTGCCATCGGTGCTTCCGGTGCTGCTGACGGACTGCCAGTTGCCGCCGAAACCGAGTTTGGGGTCGCTGTCGGCGACCGCGTTCCAGATGCCCTGGCTCGACCACGCGGTGACGCCGTCGAGGAACGCCTGGCGCTTGCCCTCGGTGCGGGAGGCGAGGTCGACCGCGTTGAGCACGTTGATGTAGCCGCCGCCGACCTCGTGGAAGGCGTAGTTGGGCATCGGCGTGGCGGTCTGCATCAGGATCTCTTCGATCTGGTCGGGCGAGAGCTCCGGATTGGCTTCCAGCAGCAGTGCCGCCGTGCCGGCCACGAATGGCGTCGCCATGCTGGTTCCGCTGATGCAGTGGTAATACGCGGTGTAGCTGGGATAGGTGGCATTGACGACGGGCCCGAGCGCGCCGATCACGGTGCCTGGCGCGCGTGTCGAGCAAATACCCGAACCGGGCGCGACCACATCGATGTGCTTGTACGGATCGCCTGGCACGCCCTGGCTGGAGAAGCTCGACAGGTCTCCGGCCTTGGTGCCGGATCCGACGCTGATCGTCCACGGCACGATTGCGTAGGGATTGATGGTGTCTTCATCGGGGCCGTCGTTGCCTGCGGCAAATGCCACCACCATGCCGCGCTTGTAGGCTTCGAAGCTCGCCTTGTTGATCGGGTTGTTCGGATCGTAGACGCTGTTGGAACTGCCCCAGGAGTTGGTGATGATGTCGATGCTGTAGCGTTCCTGGTTGACCAGCGCGTAGTCGAAGCCCTGCAGCGCGAACAGGATGCTGATTCCCTCACCGGCGCCGAGGCCGACCAGGTTCACCTCCGGCGCGATGCCGGCGTAGTAGTTCGGGCGGCGCGCGTCGCCCGCGGACGCCGCGCCGGTGCCACCGACGGTGCCGGCGACGTGGGTGCCGTGGCCGCTGCTGGTGTCGGTGTTGAACTGGTTCTCCAGCCAGGCGCTGGTGCCGGTCAGGCCCAGATCGCCGACGATCTTGACGTTCTGGATGGTCTTGCTGCCCAACTGCAGATCCGGGTGGTTGGCGTCCACGCCCGAATCGAGCACGGCCACGGTGACGCCCGCACCCTTGAGGCCGATCTGGTCATGCACGGTGTGGCCGCCGGTAATCTCGCCGGCTTCGTAGTTGAAGTACTCCAGCGGCGCGTTGAAATAGATGCTCTCCACGCCCGCCCATTGCGATACGTCCTGGACCTGCGCGCTGGTGAGCACGGCGCCGGCCATGGGCAGTTCCTGCATCGGGCGGGTGCTGGTGGTGAGGGTCTGCAGGCGGGCGATCTGGCTGCGGTCGCTGAAGGTGACGATGACTTCGTGCACCGGTTCGACTGCCAGGCGCTGTTGCAGGTCGGTGGAGATGATCGCTTCGGCGTGTGCGCCGGACGAGAACGCCAGGCCGGCGGCAATGGCCAGGACCAGCGAGGCGCGCGAATAAAGGGGCTTGTTCATGGTGGGATCGCTGCCGGAAATGGGGACCACTCGACTATGCCCGCCGGGCGGGGTGGGCGACATCCGGCAAATCACCCGCCCCCGGTCAGGGAAAACACTCAGCTTGCGACCCCGGCTCCTCTTTCCGGTCGCGCTGGAGCGGCATCGGGCATCGGGTAGTAGCCACTTGGGCGGTCAGCCGTTGCGGAAGTGGGGATCTCGGGAGCTCGGTAGTCACATGCTCAAGGCCGGGTTTATCCCGGCGTCGCAGCTGACGTTCGTGGAAAACAGGGTTCCCCTCCGATTCCGGCCGAACCGGGCCTTGCCGCCACCGGGCCGCTGTCGGAAGGCTGGGTGCCCGCCCCGGACTCGCACATGCTGCGGTGCGGCGCCCAGCCCACGGCTTTCGTTCACAATCGTGCAACCGCGTTCCTTCCCAGGCCCTCGACATGACGCCCGCCCATCTCGCGCTTCTTTTCAGTCTTGCCGCCACGATGCTGCTCCTGATGGCGGGTCCGGGGGTTCGCGCGGGCTGGTGGGAATTCAGCACCGGCTTCCAGATCCTGCGGTGGGCCGCTTTCACCGGTCTCGCCGGGGCGGTCCTGGCGCTGGTCCTCCTTGCCGTTCCCCGGATACGCAGGTCCGGTCTGCCGTCGCTGCTGTTCGCGCTCGGCCTCGGGCTGCTGGTCGCCTACGTCCCGTGGCAGGGGTTGCGCAAGGCAACGAGCCTGCCGCCCATCCACGACATCACCACCGACACCACGCGGCCGCCGGAGTTCGTGGCGGTACTGCCGCTGCGCGCCGACGCGCCGAATTCCACGCGGTACGCCGGCGCTGAGATCGCCAGGGCCCAAGCCGAGGCATATCCAGACATCCGCCCCCACACCCTTCCGGTGCCCACCGCAGTGGCCTTCGACCGCGCTGTCGGAACCGCGCGGGACATGGGGTGGGAGATCGTCGCCGCCGACCCGGCCCAAGGGCGCATCGAGGCCACGGACACGACCTTCTGGTTCGGGTTCAAGGACGATGTGGTGGTGCGGGTATCCGCAAGCGGGGAGGGCAGCAGGATCGACGTCCGTTCGGTGTCGCGCGTGGGCAAAAGCGACGTCGGTGCCAATGCCGCACGCATCCGCGAGTACCTGCAGCGCCTGGAGGGTTGACCGCGCTCCGGCGCGGTGCCAATTACGCGAGGCCGCCGCATCGCTGCGGGTCGGCCGATCCGCGGGGCATCCCGAGGCCGCAGCCGCTGCACAGCACGGGAGCCGGGAACGCTGCGTTCGGGACGAGAGGGCGTGATCGCCGCAGGTCGTGCACGCGGCAAGCAAAAAAGCCGCCATCGTTGGACGGCGGCTCCACGCCGACCGATGGTCTTCTGTCCACGACACAAGGGTCTTCGCGCCGTCAGGGCGGTGGTTGCCGGCACTGGCCGGCGAACGGATACAAAAAACGATGGGCGGCCACTTTCGCGGCCGCCCATCGGGCTCGGTGCTCGCTTGCGCGCTACACGATTACATGCGCAGCGCCAGGTCGATTACCGTTCCTCGGGGTCACGCTTCTCGTCGGGCATGGTGACGTCCACGTCAGGCACAGTGATGGTCTCTTCGCGGGTACCGACGCTGACGTCAGCCGCTTCGACGTCATAGGCCGGCAACTGGCCCCCCTCGGTGCTCACTTTTGGGAGTTCGCCCTCCTGCGTCTTGTCGACCTGGCAGCCGCTCAACGCGATTGCCGAGATGCCCAGGAGCAGGAGCGTTGCCGTCGTGACTCGATTAGCAAATTTCATATATGTGCCTCCGTTGGTGGTTGCTTCAGATGCCCTGCGACGGGCGGCCTTGGCCGCTCTGCGTGGCGTAACGGGAAGACGACTCGGTGTCCCTTCCACCGTCGCCGGAACGTGCGGCATCCTTGACCTCGCGACCGACTTCGGACGCGGCATCCAGGCCGCTGCGCGCTTTTCCGCGCGCCCGTTCGGTGAGTTTGTCGCTGGTCTCGCCCATGAGCTTATGCTCCTTGCGCGTGACCGGCAGCATTGAGCCGATCAGTGCACCGGCGACGACCGCCATGGCGCCCAGCGTCATCGGGTTGTCGTGGAGCATGTGCTGGAAGCCTTCGCTGGCGCGGTGAGCGCCGCTCTGGGCCTTGACCTTGGCCGTGCCGACCGCGTCGTGCGCGCTCCGACCGACGTTGCGCGCCTTCTCCGACACACCTTCGCGCATGTGCTGCACACGCTCGCCCATGCGCGGCTTGTCCTGCCCGCTGCCAATGGTGGCTGTGGAGCCCAGGCCGGCGTTCGTCGTGGTCCCGGCGGTGGTGGTTCCGGCGCCGTCCCGGGTTCCGGCGTACAGCCAGAGCATGCCGGCCGCGGTCAGCACCGCGGGAACGGGATTGGCCTTGATCGTCTCGCCGAGGTTGCTGGCGAACTCGCGGCCACCGCCCTTGCCGTAGCCGAGGGCACGCTCGAATATCTCGCCCGGGGACAGCTTGCTGCCGAGCGCGTCCACCAGTTCGGAGATGTGATCGCGCTGCTGATCGATCTCATGCTCCAGCTGCGCAGGGTCTTTCTGCGACTGGATCCGGATATTGTTGGTCTCAGTGCTCATTGGGTCCTCCCGCGGATTGCATTCTTGTCCTTGTCGAGTGAATGCAGTGTGCGCTCCGGCCGAAGCGCCTCGGCATCGAACTTCTTCTTGCCTGCCTGGACCATGGCATAGCCTATCAGCAGACCCACTGCGCCGACGATCAGCGCCGCCAGCCATGGAGCCATGACTTCACTCAGGGCGTAGACCGCGGCGAACATCAGCACGATCAGACCGGACGCGGCGACCGCGCCGCCCGTCGCGACCGCGGCGATGCCCGCCTTGGTCGCCCGCATGCTCTCGCGCATCTCGCTCTTGGCCAGGGCGATCTCCTTGGTCACCAGCAAAGGCACTTCATGCGCGAGCTCTTTCAGCAGCACGCCTACCGGCGCGTCAGAAGCCGAGCGGCCGTTGCCGGCATACGTCTGCTGCGTGACGCGGATGTCGGTCTCACGGCCGTTGTTCCTGTTGGTTTCGGGATTGAAGTTCATCAGTGGATCCCTCCCTGGGTGCCCGACGAGGTGCCGGTCTGGCTCGATGCCGGGTTGATCGGGTTGGCCGTCGGCGTCGCTGGCGACCCGCTGGCGCCCGTGCCGGCACCGGAGAGATTGCCCGTGGCGGAGCCACCGTCGTAAGCCGAGCGCGGCGTTTCCGAATCCCCCGTGCGAGCCCCGGCGTAGGCCGTGCTGTCGCTGGTGACGGTGGACGCATAGCCGCCGGTCTCCCTGGAGGTCATGGTGTCGTCGCGCTCCAGGGCCTTGGGCTGCGAAGCGCGGGCGAACCGGGCTATGCCGAACCCGATGGCGAGGCTGCCCGTAACGAACAGTGCGGGGTTTTCGCGTGCGATGCGTCCGATGTCCTGGAAGACCTCGTCGATGCTCTTGGTCCGCAAGGTATTGGACAACTGGCCCATGCGCGTGGCGACATCCGACACGTACTCGGAGAGATGTCCGATGTCGTCCTGCTGCAGCCTGGAGGCTGCCGCCTGTGCGCTTTCGGCGAGCTTGTCGAGATTTTCCGCGGCGGTGCCGCGTAATTGCTCGAGCTGCTGCTTGCCCTGTGTGCGGGCTTCTTCGCCCAGGTGGCGGGCGTCTTCGCCCAGATGGCGGGCGGTCTGCTTGATCTCGTCCTGCGAGCGGTTCTGCTCGCCCGACGCGGTGCGCTGGCCGCCTGGAGGGTTGTTCTGCGGTGGAGTAATCATGGGTGCCTTCTCCAATGGTGGGTGGGCTGTACCGCCACGATGGCGATCGGTCGCGCTCCGTCGGAGCGCCATCGATCACGAGTTATTTCCTGCATGCCGGTCCAGACGCAAGCCTGCATGAAGTGGCGTTACCAGTCTGTACACGTCGGATGTATGGGGATTCACGATCCGCGGGTACCTCACCGGGGACGCGTTTCGCAGCACGAAATAGTCGACGCTGGATGACCGATCATCGCGGCTTCACATGATGTCACGATGCGGTTCCGCGTCGCCTGCCGGTGCAATTGGACGGCATGTACGATGCCGCGGGCCAGCATGCATGCCAGTGCGTGTACGCCGCACGGCGGCGGCCGACGTCGCGACGAGCGTGACTCGTCTGCTCGCGACCGGAGTTCACGTTATCCACGAATATCCGCTGCTAGCCTCACCTGGCCGGCCTCGCGAGGGCGGACTGCGCAATCGGGAGCGACGTTTCGCCTCCTGCTGTGCATGAATTCACCGCGGCACTGCAGCCGATCGCGACCTGCACCTCCGCACTTACCCGAAGGATATCGCCATGTACAGGAGCATTTCGCTGGCAGCCCTTGCACTGGGATTGTTTGGTATCGCCGCGTGCCAGGACCGCAGCAACGTGGCCGCTCCCGGCTCGCAACCCGCCCAGGCTCCTGCACCGGGCTCCTCGCAGCCGACCCCGGCTGCGCAGACGCCCGCTGCGGCGTCCGCCGCCGGAGCACTGACGCTGGTGCAGGCCGAGCCCGGCGCGTACGTCGCCGATGCGGCGGGCAGCGCGCTGTATTCGCTGGAGGGAGATGTGTCGGGCGAAGGGTGCATCGATCGCTGCCTGGAGGTCTGGCCGCCGATGCTGGTCTCCCAAGCGCAACCCGGCGCCGCCCCCGGACTGGCCCCGAACCTCGTCGCGTCCACCCCGCGCGCCGACGGCACCGTCCAGGTCACCTACGGCAACAAGCCCCTGTATCGCTACGCCGGCGACGCGGGGGCCGGCCGGACGGCAGGCCACGGGGTAAAGGACCAATGGGGACAGTGGAGCCTTGTCGGAGCCGATGGAGAACACCTGGGGGTCACCCGCTGAACCGAGGATCCACAGGCGCGTTCAACGCGGGTCACCGCCGGTAGTGGCTGGTATGGCGAGTTCCACGAACTCGGCGGTCCAGTCTTCGGCGCAGGCGCGCATCCGCTCGGTCAGGTGGTCGCTGCGGCGGCAATCCCACGGCGTCTCGGGATTGCGCGCAGCCTCGCTCATCGCGCCGCGCCAGGCATCGAGCAGGGCCGCCGGGTCGGGGTGCGTCCTCGCCATCGCCCGCAGCGCCACCCGCATCGAATACAGCTGGGCCTGGACGTCGCACAGCATATCCTCCGTTGCACGTTCCATACGCACTCCCTAGTGCGACCGCCGCGGGGCAGCCCGCCGGCGGTCGCGGTGGCGAGGATTACGAGTTCAGCGTGGAGCCGACCTGGATGCGCCGTGGCGTGGTTTCAGGCCGCTTGGGGATGACGATCTGCAGCACGCCGTTGTGGCCCGATGCGGTGATGCCTTCGGGATCGGCGCTGTCGGGCAACGCGAACCGGCGATGGAAGCTGCCGTGACGACGCTCGATGCGCGAGAAGCTCTCGGTCTCGGTGACCGCTTCTTCGCGGCGTTCGCCCTTGATGGTCAGCATCCCCTTGTCCATCTGCACCTCGATGTCTTCCGGGTTGACGCCGGGGATGTCGGCGAAAAGCACGAACTGGTTGGATTCTTCCTTTATGTCGACGCGCGGCACCCACTGGCTGGTCACCACGGACGACTCATCGCCCTGTTCGCCCTGGAACAGGCTGCCCTCGAACAGGCGGTCGAACACCTGCTTGATGGGATCCTGCGACATGCCCCGGTTGTTCCTGTGCGTGTGACGCATCATGTTGTTCATTCTGTCTCCTCCGTTCTGGTGAACTCGGGCGAAAGCTACGCCCGGGTCTTCGCAGGTGCGGTTGCGGATGCCGGTTTTCCATGGGACGCATGAAGGCGTTTCAGGCTTCGTTGAGCGACGTCGATGAGCTGTGAAAAGAGCCGGCGGCGGAGCGTCGGGCGGGGTCGCGTGGCGGCATGCTTGGTCGTTCGGGTTCCTGCCGCCGCCCGCGCGGGCGAGGGGCTGGACCCCGTCCGGCAGCGGGCTCGGGCGCAGCTCGACACGCGGGGGTCCTGACGGTACCTGCGAAGCTCTCCCTGCACGCTCCGCTCCGCTGCTGTGCGCGGGCTCAGGTGCTAAGAATCCGTCCGCAAGGTCACCCAGGTGGGCGCGTGGTCGCTCGGGCCCGGAAGTCCGCGCACCCAGCGATCCACACCCGCATCCAGCAGGCGCGGGGCGAGTTCGCCGTTGAGCAGGAGATGATCGATCCGCAGCCCCGAATCGTGCTCCCAGTGCTGCCGAAAATAATCCCAGAAGGTGTAAATGCGTTCGCGCGGGTGGACTTCCCGCAGCGCATCCGTCCAGCCCTGCTGCAGAAGGCGTCGATAGCATTCCCGGCTCTCCGGTTGCAGCAAGGCATCCTTGCGCCACGAGCGCGGGTTGTAGATGTCCTCGTCGGTCGGCACCACGTTGTAGTCGCCGGCCATCACCACCGGGTGCCCGCTGCCATGGAGCGCGCTGGCGTGCGCGATCAGCCGCTCGAACCAGGCCAGCTTGTACTGGAACTTGGGGCCCGGCTGCGGATTGCCGTTGGGCAGATACAGGCAGGCGACCATCACCCCGTGGACGGCGGCTTCGAGATACCGGCTCTGGATGTCCTTTGGGTCGACCGGGAGGCCGCGGCGGCTCTCCAGCGGGTCCGATCCGCGCGACAGGATCGCCACGCCGTTCCATGAGCGCTGCCCGTGCCAGATCGCCCCATAGCCCGCATCCTGGATGGCGTCGATCGGAAACGCCTCGTCGGGCGCCTTGAGTTCCTGCAGGCACACCACGTCGGGTGCTTCCTTGTGCAGCCATTGCAACAGGATCGGAAGGCGCGAACGCACGCCGTTGATGTTGAACGTGGCGACCTTGAGCGTGGCTGGCATGTTGCGTCGGGCCTGGGCGGAAACGTCGATGCTGACCGCGAGGTTGTGGATCGGCGGTGAGCGGGTGTGCATAGCCGGGCGCCGCACTGGCCGCCGCATTGGACGAGCGCTCGCGAGCCTTGGGCGGAGACCGCCTCAGGCACCAGCGCCCAGGAAACGAGGAATGTCCTCTGGCCCTGTTCCGAAGCCCACCACCTCGCTCTTCCGCGGCGGCCCGCCAGTGACGGCCGGTCCTCCGTTACGGGCACGGCTGCTTGTGCTCCGCGAAACGGGGTTCCTCATCAGCCGGTTCGGCGGTCGCCCGGCACTGAACAGGGGCGGGTAACCGCACTGGACAGGACCGGATGGCGAAATTCGGCTGGGGACGGTAGATTGGCGCGCGGATGGCCGTCGACAGGGGATGCGAGTGCAAGCGTCAGGAAGTCTCGCCTGCGTCGGCCTGGGAATGATGCTCGGTGCGCACCTCGGCCCACGTTCCCGGAGCCATATAGAACAGGCTGAAGTGGTATTCGTGCTGGTGTCCGATCCGCTGGTCGAACTCTGGCTTCAGCAGATGCGGCCGGACGCCCGCAGCCTTCAGCCGTACTACCGCGAGGAGAAGTCGCGCCAGGCGACCTATCGCGAGATGGTGGACGCGATGCTGGTGGAGGTCCGCGCGGGACATAAGGTCTGTGGCGTGTTTTATGGGCATCCAGGTGTTTTCGCCCTGGTCCCTCACCGGGCGATTGAAGTCTCCCGGAGCGAGGGCTTCCCGGCGCACATGGAGCCCGGGATCTCGGCAGAAGATTGCCTGTATGCGGATCTGGGTATCGACCCGGGCACCTTCGGATGCCAGCATTACGAAGCCAGCCAACTGCTGTTCTACCGGCGCCGGATCGACCCGTCGGCTTACCTGATTCTGTGGCAGATCGGTATCGTCGGCGACCGGTCGCTGGCCCGCTTCGCCACCGGGGCCGATTACCGGCGGCTGCTTCTGGAGTGTTTGTCCGCCGATTATCCCGCATCCCACGACGTCATCGTCTACGAAGCTGCTACGCTACCCATTACGGTGCCGCGCATGGGGAGGATGCCGATGTCGGAACTGATCGATGCCGAGTTGCACTCGCATACGACGCTGGTGATTCCGCCGGCGCGGCCCATGGAGCGAAATTGGGCCATGCTGGAACGCGCTGCGGAGCTTGACCTTGCACTCGGGATGTCCGCAGCCGACAGCAACGATCCTTCCCCCTCAACTGCAATCGCTGAGATGTCGGGAGGTGGACGCGGCTGATCGAGGCGGGCGATGGGCCGGGACGTCAGGAGTGTTGAAGGGGCGCTGGAGCGGCGACTCCGGGTTTGGCCAGGGACTGGTGGTGGCGTCCGCGTTCCGGCGTGCCCTGTGGCCGTTCGGTTCCCTTAACAGGCTGCTGAAATACTCGTTGACACCTCCGAAAAAGTTGATCCGCAAGCATAGAAACGCATGCAACCCATTGATTCTTCGTTCGTATGCCCCAGAGTGCGGCGATGAAACGGCGATTTCC
>JALYOG010000156.1 GCA_030856985.1 Pseudomonadota bacterium
CGGTCTGCATGTCCATGCCCAGCCCGATCGCGCGGCTGGCCTCACGCCGCGCGAGTGGGTCGGTCGCATACGCATGCGCGCTGCCGCGAAACAGGTTGCGCGGGATCTGGTCGAGCAGGATCAGCAGTCCGAGTGCGCCTTCGGCCGTGCGCATCCAGTCCTTCAGCGCGCAACGGGACGCGGCGAAATGCGCCTCACGAAAGCGCTCGCACCGGCGATCGAAATCCTCACTGCCGGCGAACCAGCAGGAAGAGCCGGCTTCGCGCCAGAAGCCGACCACGTCCGCGAGTCGGGTGGGGGTGGACTCGCCCATGCTGCTGTCCTGATGGCGTGAGGAAATCTCCGGCCCCGGCTAGTCGAAGCGCAGATGCCGCACCGACTTGCCATGCCGGCGGATCAGTTTCAGCGCCTCGATGCCGATCTGCACGTGGCGATCGACGAACTCCGAGCTGACTCGTGCATCGGACAGTTCGGTCTTGACGCCTTCGGGGATCATCGGCTGGTCCGAGACCAGCAGCAGCGCGCCGCAGGGAATGCGGTTGGCGAAGCCGGCGGCGAAGATCGTCGCCGTTTCCATGTCGATCGCCATGCAGCGCAGCTTGCGCAGGTACCTCTTGAACACGTCGTCGTGCTCCCAGACGCGGCGGTTGGTGGTGTAGACGGTGCCGGTCCAGTAGTCGTGGCCGAGGTCGCGGATCATCGTGGAGACCGCGCGCTGCAGCGCGAACGCCGGCAGCGCGGGCACCTCGGGCGGCATGTAGTCGTTGCTGGTGCCCTCGCCGCGGATCGCGGCGATCGGCAGGATCAGATCCCCAAGCTGGTTCTTGCGCTTGAGTCCGCCGCACTTGCCCAGGAACAGCACCGCCTTGGACTCGATCGCCGACAGCAGGTCCATCACGGTCGCGGCGTTCGGGCTGCCCATGCCGAAGTTGATCAGGGTGATCCCGTCGGCGGTGGCGCTGGGCATCGGCCGGTCCATGCCGACGACTTCCGTCCCCATCAGGCGTGCGAACGTGTGCACGTAACCGCCGAAATTGGTCAACAGGATGTGTTCCCCGAACGCCTCCAGCGGCACCCCCGTGTAGCGCGGCAGCCAGTTGCCGACGATCTCCTGCTTGTCCTTCATCGCGTCTCCCTCGTTTCTGTCGATTGTGTCACCCGTCCGTGACCATCGTCAGGGTTGGCAGGGTCGGCGGACAAGCGCTACGGTGGGCGGACGACTGCCGGCAGCCGCCCGGCCGCCCCTCCATGGGAAGTATCGATGCATCGACTCCGCACCTCTTCGACCGCGGCCGCGCTGGCCTTCGTCTTCGCCACCGGCGCCGCCGCAGGGGCCGACTCGGCGGACAGGAAGGTCCTGCTGCAGGCCGATCCGTACCCGAGCACCTATCGCCCGATCGCCTCGCCCGCGGTGTTGATCCAGGGCGCGACGGTGCTGACCGGCACCGGGCAGCGCCTGGACAATGCCGACGTGCTGATGGAAGGCGGGCGCGTGGTCGCGGTCGGAGGCGGCCTTGCGCCGCCGGCCAACGCGACCCGCGTGGACGGCACCGGGAAGTGGGTGACGCCGGGCATCATCGACGTGCACTCGCACCTGGGCGTGTACGCCAGTCCCAGCGTCAGCGCGCACAGCGACGGCAACGAGGCCACCGGTGCGGTCACCGCGCACGTGTGGGCCGAGCATTCGGTGTGGCCGCAGGACCCGGGCTTTGCCGCCGCGCTGGCCGGCGGCGTGACCTCGATGCAGGTGCTGCCCGGCTCGGCCAATCTCGTCGGCGGCCGCGGCGTGACTCTCAAGAACATTCCGGCCATCAGCTACCAGGCGATGAAGTTCCCGGGCGCGCCCTGGGGCATGAAGATGGCCTGCGGCGAGAACCCCAAGCGCGTCTACGGCGAGAAAGGCGGACCCGGCACGCGCATGGGCAACGTCGCCGGCTACCGCGCGGCCTTCATCGACGCGGCCGAATACCTCAAGAAGAACGGCAAGAACGACGACGCGGCGCCGAAGCGGCGGCGCTGGTGGCAGTCCAGCGGCGACACCGACGCGGTCGACAGCGAAAAGGACAGCGGCGGCAAGCGCGACCTGAAACTGGAAACCCTCGGCGCGGCGCTCAACGGCGAGATCCTCGTGCACATCCACTGCTACCGCGCCGACGAGATGAACACGATGCTCGACCTGGCCGACGAGTTCGGCTTCAAGGTCGCCGCGTTCCACCATGGCGTGGAGGCCTACAAGGTCGCCGACCGGCTCGCCGCCGAAGGCGTCTGCGGCGCGCTATGGGCCGACTGGTGGGGCTTCAAGATGGAGGCGTTCGACGGCATCCAGGAGAACATCGCGCTGGTGGACCGCCCCGAGGGCGGTTGCGCGATCGTGCATTCGGATTCCGAGGAAGGCATCCAGCGTCTGAACCAGGAAGCAGCCAAGGTGATGGCGCACGCGAAGCTGGCCGGCATGGACATCCCACCGGAACGCGCGATCCGCTGGGTCACCGCGAACCCGGCCAAGTCGATGGGCATCCTCGACCAGACCGGCACCCTGGAGCCGGGCAAGATGGCCGACGTGGTGCTCTGGAGCGGCAACCCGTTCAGCGTCTACGCGCAAGCCGAACACGTGTATATCGACGGCGCGCGCGTCTACGACCGCCGCGATCCGTCGCGGCAACCGCATTCGGACTTCATGCTCGGCCACGGCGCGAACGACCGCGGCGCCGCCGGAGGTGGCCTGTGATCCGCCCCGTCCTCAATGCGCTCGCCGGCGCCCTCCTCGCCTGCGCCGCATTCTCCGCAACCGCGCAGGATGTGCTGATCCGCAATGCCACCGTGCACACCGCCGGTCCGCAGGGCACGCTGCGCAACGCCGACGTGCTGGTCAGCGCCGGCAAGATCAGCGCGGTCGGCAGCGGCCTGTCGGCGCCGGCGGGCGCGCAGGTGGTCGATGCGCAGAACCGGCCATTGACCCCGACCCTGTTCGGCGGCATCACCGGCATCGGCATCGAGGAGGTCTCCGGAGAACGCAGCACCGTCGACAGCAATCTGCGGCTCGGAATCGACAGCAAGCAGATGCTGGTGCGCCCCGAGTTCGACGTCACCCTGGCCTACAACCCGGCCTCGGTGCTCGTGCCGGTGTCGCGCGTGGAAGGCATCGGCTGGACCCTGCTGGGCGCCGGCAGCAGCGAGGGCGGCTCGATCGTCGGCGGCCAGGGCGGGGTGATGCGCCTGGACGGCGGCCCCGATCCGATCGGTCCGCGCGTGCTGTTCGTCGACATCGGCAGCGATGCCGGATCGCTCAGCGGGCGCTCGCGTGCGGCGCAGTGGATGATCCTGGATCAGCTGATCGATGAAGTCCGCGGACGCATCGCTCCGGATTCGCACGCCGCGCTGCTGACGCCGGCGGGACGTTCGACGCTGGCCCGCTACCTCGATGGCGGCGGGCGGGTGATGGTCGGCGTCGATCGCGCCGCCGACATCCGCCAGTTGCTGCGCTGGGCCAAGCGCCACAACGTGCGCGTCGCGATCAGCGGCGGCGCCGAGGCTTGGCAGCTGGCGCGCGAACTTGCCGCCGCCAAGGTGCCGGTGTTCGTCGACCCGCTGGGGAACCTGCCCGCGGGCTTCGACCAGATCGGCGCAACGATGGAAAATGCAGCGCGGCTGAGTGCGGCCGGCGTCGCGGTGAGCTTCAGCCAGGCCGGCGATGCGTCGCACAACGCGCGCAAGAACCGGCAGCTGGCGGGCAATGCCGTCGCCAATGGGCTGCCCTGGGCGGACGCGCTGGCGGGGCTGACGTCGGTGCCCGCGCGGGCCCTGGGCGTGGCCGAGAGCATGGGCAGCATCGCCCCCGGCAAGCGCGCCGACCTGGTGCTGTGGAGCGGCGATCCGCTCGAAGTCAGCGAGGTGGCGCTGCAGGTCTGGCTCGACGGTTCGGCGGTACCGATGCGCAGCCGCCAGACCGAGCTGCGCGACCGCTACCTGCGCAACGTGGTGCCGGCCGAGAACGGCGGCCTGCCGCGCGCCTATCCGCCGGCCGATGCGCGCTGAGACCACCTGTCCTGCAACGACCTCGCGTGGACGCACAGGGTTCTGCTGACGCAGACTGCCTGCCCGGTCCGGTGGCAGGTTTCGTTTGCCTGGACGACCCGCAATGGAGTACGCGCCGATGAACCTGCCCGCGACCGATCTGAACTGGCTGGGCGTGCTTGTCGCCGCCCTGTCCGCCTTCGCACTCGGCGGCCTCTGGTACGGGCCGCTGTTCAAACGTTCGTGGTGCCGCGAGGCGGGGATCGATCCGGACGCCGCACCGCCACACCAGGCGCGCACCTTCGCGGTCGCGTTCGCCTGCAGCCTGCTGGCGGCATCGGTGTTCGCGCTGTTCCTGGGCCCGAACCCGAACGCCGCCGATGGCCTGGCCGCGGGCGCCGTGGTCGGGCTGTTCTTCGTGGCGATGAGTTTCGGCATCAACTACGCCTTCGCCCGGCGCAGCCTCACATTGTGGATGATCGACAGCGGCTACCACGTCGCGCAGTTCAGCCTTTATGGGCTGATCCTGGGCGGGTGGCGTTGAGAACGCAACGGGAACCACGATGAGTACGACACCGGTCTGGTACTTCGATTTCATCTCGCCGTTCGCGTACCTGCAATGGCCGAAAATCAAGGCGCTGATGGAGGAACGCGAGGTCGCCCTGCATCCGATCGTGTTCGCTGCGGTGCTGGCCGAGCGCGGGCAGAAGGGCCCGGCCGAAATCCCGGGAAAACGTGAGTTCACCTACCGCCACGCGTTGTGGCTCGCACGCGCCGCGGGCGTGCCGCTGAAGTTCCCCCCGGCGCATCCTTTCAATCCCATCGCTGCGCTGCGACTGTGCCTGGCCGCGGGCAGTTCGCCGGTGGCCATCGACGCGCTCTTCGACTGGATCTGGGTGCGTGGCCGGGCCGGCGACAGCCTTGCCGCGCTGGCGCCCGTAGCCCAGGCGCTCGGCGTGGACCCGGCGGTTGCCGGCGAGGGTGCGATCAAGCGCGATCTGCGCGCCAATACCGATGCCGCGATGGCCGCAGGCGTGTTCGGCGTGCCGACGCTGGCGATCGGACCGGACCTGTTCTGGGGCCAGGACGCACACGATTTCGCCCTGGCCGTATTGCGCCACCCTGGCATCCTGGACGACCCGGAAATGCAGCGACTGGCGAGGTTGCCGGTGGGCGTAAGCCGCGGCTGATCCATACGCCTGCGTCTGGAAATCACCGGCCCTGCGCTGCGCGGGCGGCGCTATTCTCTGATGACTCAACGTCATCGGCGACTGCCGGGGGGAAACGATGCGTATCGGACTGGTGGTCGACTCGGCCTGCGATCTTCCCCTGAAATATCTCGAAGAAAACAGCATCACGGTGCTGCCGATCACCGTGCGGTGCACGTCAAGCTAGTTGTCGCCTCATTCATGCAGCTAAAGCGTGTTCATGCCTTTCGTCCGAATGCGCAGCGATCACCGCGTCGCGCTCTGGGTTGAGCGTCACCGGCCCGATGGGTGACCAG
>JALYOG010000170.1 GCA_030856985.1 Pseudomonadota bacterium
TTACCCGCATCGCGGCGCTCGACTGAATGGCATTCCTCGACCAGAACCCCGGCCTGGGGTATCCGCTCGCGGCCGGTTTCGGGCTGCTGCTCGGCAGCTTCCTCAACGTGGTGATCCTGCGGCTGCCGAAGCGGCTGGAGTGGCAGTGGCGGCACGAGAGCCGCGAACTGCTCGGCGAGCCCGAGGCCTACGACCCGCCGCCACCGGGCATCGTGATCGAACGTTCGCACTGCCCGTCCTGCAAGCGCCAGCTGTCGTGGTACGAAAACATCCCGGTACTGAGCTGGGTCGCGCTGCGCGGACGCTGCCGCAGCTGCAAGACGCCGATTTCGGTGCAATACCCGATCGTGGAACTGCTGACCATGCTGCTGATGGTCGCCTGCGTGTGGCGATTCGGCTTCGGGTGGCAGGGGTTCGGCGCGATGGTGTTCACCGGCTTTCTGATCGCGCTGTCCGGCATCGACCTGCGGACGCAACTGCTGCCCGACCAGTTGACGCTGCCGCTGATGTGGCTCGGACTCATCGCCGCGGCCGACAACCTGTACATGCCGACCAAGCCCGCACTGCTCGGCGCGGTCGCCGGTTACCTGAGCCTGTGGTCCGTGTGGTGGCTGTTCAAGCAGATCACCGGCAAGGAAGGCATGGGCCACGGGGACTTCAAGTTGCTCGCGGCCATCGGTGCGTGGGTGGGACTCAACGGCATACTGCCGACGATCCTGCTGTCGTCGCTGGTGGGGGCGATCGTCGGCTCCATCTGGCTGGCTGCGAAAGGCCGCGACCGCGCGACACCGATTCCGTTCGGCCCGTACCTGGCGGTCGCCGGATGGGTGGCGTTCTTCTGGGGCGAGCAGATGGTGGATGCCTACCTGAGGTATTCGGGACTGCGCTAGGCGCAGATCCTCGCGCGTGGCGGAGGGCTTGCCTTTTGCGGGTCTCGCGCGCCCCCACCCCGGCCCTCCCCCGTAAACGGGGGAGGGGGAAAAGCGGCTCGCCGGGTGCGGAGACTTTCAGCGGGCGGACGCCGCATCCTCGCCGGACGCTTACTCGGCCCGACGCGTGCGCCGCATCGCATCCGCTAGTGCGGAGCGAAGGTCTTCGCGGATGATGGGGGCGTCCAGCAGGTAGACCTCCACGCCATGTGCGGGAACGCGGGCCGACAGCGAGTCGCCCTCGCCCACCTGCACTTCGCCTCCACCGACCGCCGCGCGCCAGATACCCGGCTGCAGGCGGTCGCGGATTTCGAAATCGGCTGGCGCATCGGCCTTGTTGAGCAGCACCAGCGCGATCTGCGCCTCGCCTTCGTGCTGCAGCACGCGATAGAACGCGGCGCGGTCGCCTTGCATCGATATCTCCAGCTGCAGCCCACGCTGCAGAGCCGGCGATGCGGCGCGCACGCGTGCGATGCGCTTGAGCTGCTCGCGAATCGGGTGGCCGACCGCGGCGTCCACGCGCTCCTGCCCGAAATAGTTGCGGTTGCCGGCGTGCTCGGCGGTGCCGCGCATGAAACCGGTTTCCGAACCGTAATAGATCACCGGGATGCCGCGCGCGGTGAACAGCCAGTTGTGCGCATCGACGAAACCATCGTCGCTGGCATCCAGTCGCGCCATGTCGTGGTTGTCGTAGAACGTCATCAGTTCGTACGGATTGGCATACGGCCCGCCGGTGAGGTACAGCCGTTCCGACAGCTGCTCGAACCCGCCGCCCTTGCGGCCGAACACCTCGGCCATGCGCTCCTTGAGCGGGAAGTCGAGCACGCTGATCGCGCCGTTCTCGGCCCAGGTGTGCGGGGCGATGTTTTCGGCCTTGTGGTCGAAGGCCTCGCCGAACATGAAGAAGCCCGGGCGCTTGGCGCGGATGCGCGCGGAAAACTCTTTCCAGAACGGCATCGGCATGTGGCGGATGGTGTCGACGCGGAATGCGTCGGCGCCCTGGTCGATCCACTGCGAGTAGGCCTTCACGAAGTAGTCCATCACCGCGGGATGGGTGTCGTCGATGTTCGACAGCTGAACCAGGTCGGGTTTGGTATGGAAGAACCGGTGCAAGCGGTTGCCGGCCGGATCGAGCTCGCCCGGCGGCAGGTTCTGGTGGTCGGCGATCAGCGCTCCGCCGGCGTCGTAGATTTCGCCGTACTTGGGCTGATCGGCCGGCATGGTCCATGACGGCGAGCCGTGGTTGGTGACGATGTCCAGCACCGTCTTGAGTCCGTGCCGGTCCAGCCCGGCGGTCAGCGCGGCGAAATCGAGGCCGGCGCTGGGCAGGTGCTCGTCGAGCCTGTAGAAGTTCACGCCCCAGTAGCCGTGATAGCCGGTCTTGCCGCGATCCTGGAACGAGCCGCCCCATTGCACCTCGTCGCCACCGGTGAACGCCTCGTCGGGATTGTCGACGATCGGGGTGAGCCACAGCGCGGAGAAGCCCATGTCGCGAATGTAGGCGGCGTTGTCGAGGATGCCCCTGAAGTCGCCTCCCAGGTAGCCGATGTTCGCGCTGCGGCCGGGCGGGCCGCCTTTGACCGGGCGGTCGAAACTGCCCTGCGCGCCGCCCTGGTCGCGGTGGTCGTTCGACGGATCGCCGTTGACGAACCGGTCGGTGAGCACGAAGTACACCGCCTCCGCGGCGAACGGCTCGGCCGTTCCATAGAACGCTTCAACCGGCGTCGACGGCGCGGGAATTGCAGCCTTGTTGGCGGTCGGCGCTGGCTGGTGGGCGCAGCCAGTCGCAAGCGCGACGAGCATGCAGCCGACGAGGATGGTTCCGGTGAAGTTCGTGCGCGATGTCATCTGTGGCCTCGGGAGCTGAATTCGTGTGGGGCGTGGTCGCGGGAGCAAAGCAGTCAGCTCGCCGTCGCCGTCACAACAGGCGCGGCCACAGCAGGCTCGCGCAGCCTCAGCACCAGCAGTCCGGCGATGATCAGGCTCACGCCGCCGATCGCCAGCGCGTTGATCGGCTCGCCGCCCATGAAGGTCTTCAGCATGAAACCGAGCAGGCTGGCGGCGACCAGCTGCGGGATCACGATGAAGAAATTGAAGATGCCCATGTACACGCCCATCTTGGCCGCGGGCAGGCTGTCGGACAGCAGCGCGTAGGGCAGCGACAGGATCGAGGCCCAGGCGAAACCCACGCCGACCATCGACAGCAGCAGCCACTGCGGATCGCCAATGACCAGGAACGACAACAGGCCCAGGCCGCCGAGCGAGGTGTTGATCAGGTGGCTCACGCGCAGGCCCCACCAGCGCACCATCCACGGAATCGCCACTGCCGCCAGCGCGGCGAATCCGTTGTAGGCGGCGAACAGCACGCCCACCCAGTTCGCGCCTTCGTTGAATGCCGCCGACGAGGTATCGCTGGTGCCGTAATGGACGCCGGTCACCGCTGCGGTGGTGTAGATCCACATCGCGAACAGCGCGAACCACGAAAAGAACTGCACCACCGCCAGCTTGCGCATCACCGGTGGCATGTCCTGCAGGTCGTCCATGATCGTGGCGAATGCGCCGCCGCCGGCCAGCATCGTGCGCAGCCACAACGCGGCGCCGAACGCCGCGATGCCGCCGGCGAGGATGTACAGCTGCTTGTCGAGCCCGAGGATGGCGACCACCGCGATGCCGATCGCGCCGGCCACCAGCCATGCCAGCGCGACATTGCGTGCGCGCCCCGGTGCGTGGACCCGCCGCGGCAACGGCGGCGCCTCGTCCCAGGCCGCGAGCTGGTCGGGCGGATACTCGCGCGTGCGCAGCACCGTCCAGCCGACCGCGGCGAGCAATGCCGCGCCACCGAAATAGAAGGCATAGCGCACCGTATCGGGCAGTTCGCCCGGAGCGGCCGTATTCGCAACGCCCGCCTTGGTCAGCAGCCAGGGCAGCATGCTGGCGATGACCGCGCCCAGGCCGATGAAGAATCCCTGCATCGCATAGCCGGTCGGACGCTGCCGCGCGGGAAGCTGGTCGCCGACGAACGCACGGAACGGTTCCATCGAGATGTTCAGCGACGCATCGAGGATCCACAGCATGCCGGCGGCGATCCACAGCGTCGGCGAGTTCGGCATCACGAACAGCGCCAGCGTGGCGAACACTGCACCGATCAAAAAGTATGGCCGGCGACGACCCAGCCCGGTCCAGGTGCGGTCCGAAAGATAACCAACGATCGGCTGCACGATCAGTCCGGTCAGCGGCGCGGCGATCCACAACGCCGGCACTTCCTCCATCGATGCGCCGAGCGTCTGGAAGATCCGGCTGACATTGGCGTTCTGCAGGGCGAACCCGAACTGGATGCCGAGGAACCCGAAACACATGTTCCATATCTGCCAGAACGACAGCTGCGGTTTCTGGTTCATCGGGTGCTGGCCTCGTTGGGTGCTGCTCGGGACGAACGCAGCGAACTGCACGTCAGTGGAAGATCGGGTCGGCCGCCATGCTGCACGTCCTCGCCGCGAAGGCATGCTGCAATGCGGTACCCGCCGTCGTTCCCGCGAACGCGCGGGAACTCACCGCCTCCTTGTTGTACGCACACCAGTCCGCCCCGATGCACTGGCGGCCATGGTAGCCACAGCCGCCCCCGCACATTTCCGCTGCAATCGTATTCATGCCGGCGTGTGACCGATGCACCGCGATGGGGGCGCCTCGGCGTGGAATAGTCGCCGCTGCTCTTTTCAGGCTTGGGGACACGATGGGGACGACCCGCTGGTGGCGAGGTGCGGTGATCTACCAGATCTACCCGCGCAGCTTCCTGGACACCAACGGCGACGGCGTGGGCGATCTCCCCGGGATCGTGCGCAAGCTCGACTACATCGCCAGTCTCGGCGTGGACGCGATCTGGGTCTCGCCGTTCTTCAAGTCGCCGATGGCCGACTTCGGCTACGACATCGCCGACTACCGCGCGGTCGACCCGCTGTTCGGCACGCTCGACGACTTCGACGAACTGCTGGCCAAGGCCCACGCGCTCGGCATCAAGGTGATGATCGACCAGGTTCTCAGCCACACCTCGATCCAGCACGCGTGGTTCCAGGAAAGCTGCCAGTCGCGCGACAACCCGAAGTCCGACTGGTACGTGTGGGCCGATGCGAAGCCCGACGGCACGCCGCCCAACAACTGGCTGGCGATCTTCGGCGGCGTCGCGTGGCAGTGGGAGCCGCGCCGCGGCCAGTATTTCCTGCATAACTTCCTGGCCTCGCAGCCGGACCTCAACTTCCACAACCCGCAGGTGCGCGCGGCGACGCTGGACAACGTGCGTTTCTGGCTCGAGCGCGGCGTCGATGGCCTGCGCCTGGACGCGATCAACTTCTGCTTCCATGACGCGCTGCTGCGCGACAACCCGCCCAAGCCCCCCGAGCTGCGGGTGGGCCGGGGTTTCAGCGCGGACAATCCTTACGCCTTCCAGTATCACCACCACAACAACACGCAACCGGAAAACCTCGCCTTCCTCGAAGAGCTGCGCGTCCTGTTGGACCAGTTCCCGCAGGCGGTCGCGCTCGGCGAAATATCGTCGGAGGATTCGCTGGCGACGATGGCCGAGTACGTCACCCCGCAGCGCCTGCACATGGGCTACAGCTTCGAGTTGCTGACCGACGACTTCAGCGCCGCCTACATCCGCCGCACCGCGCAGGAGGTCGAAGCGAAGATGCTCGACGGGTGGCCGTGCTGGGCGATCTCCAACCACGACGTGCAGCGCGCGGTGTCGCGCTGGGGTGGCGCGCAGGGATCGGACGATCTGGCGCGGCAGCTGGTCGCGCTGGTGTGCTCGCTGCGCGGCTCGGTGTGCCTGTACCAGGGCGAGGAACTCGGCTTGGCCGAGGCAGATGTGCCCTACGAGTCGCTGCAGGATCCGTACGGCATCACCTTCTGGCCGAACTTCAAGGGCCGCGACGGCTGCCGCACGCCGATGCCGTGGAACGGCGACGGCCAGGCCGGATTCACCGGCGGCGAGCCGTGGCTGCCGATCGCCGACACCCATCGCACCCGCAGCGTCGCGCTGCAGGAGAAGGACCCCGACTCGGTGCTCAACGCGGTACGCGCGTTCCTCGCGTGGCGGCGTAGCCAGCAGTCATTGGTCGCCGGAAGCATCGCGTTCCTGGACGCGCCCGAACCGGTGCTGGCATTCGTGCGCGGATGCGCGCCCGAGGACCGCTCGGCGGGCTCGCTTCTGGTGGTGTTCAATCTGTCCGATGGCACCGTGCAGTGGCCGCTGCCCGAAGGCGTGGCGGCACGTGCCATCGCCGCGCCCGGGGTGAATGCCGCCACGCTCGCGGCCGGCATGGTGCAACTGCCGGCGCACGGTGTGCTTTATGCAGCGCTCGGCTGAGACCGCCGTGGTGCCGCGGCCGTCACGCCGTGGGCAGCGGTTCCCCGATCGCACAGTGCCGGGCGATAAATGCTTCATGCGTCGGCATCGCCTCGACGCACTTGCCGATCACGCCGCGCACGCCTTCGAGGTAGTTTGCGATCTTCTCTTCGCTGTAGACGTCGACCAGCGCGTGGTAGGACTGCGGCGCGATGCGCTGCCCGTGCATCACCTGCACCCAGCTGGGCTCGGCGAACATCTCGTTCGCGTCGCGGAACACCCGGCCATTGCTGCGGAACAGGTCCATGCGACGCTGCAGCGATTCGGGGATGTCCATCGTGCGGCAGTAGTTCCAGAACGGCGTGTCGTCGCGCTGGGTCGCGTGGTAGTGCAGGATCAGGAAATCGCGAATGCGGTCGACCTCGAAATCCGCGTGCCGGTTGAATTCGTCGATATCGGCCTGCTCGAATCCGCCGTGCGGAAAGAACGCCGTCAGCCGCGCGATGCCGGACTGGATCAGGTGGATGCTGGTCGATTCCAGCGGCTCCATGAAACCACTGGACAGGCCCAGCGCGACGACGTTGCGGTTCCAGGTCTGCTTGCGCTTGCCGGTGACGAAACGCAAGGTTCGCGGCTCGGCCAGCGGTGCGCCGTCGAGGTTGTCGAGCAGGGTCGCGGTCGCCTCGTCCTCGCTGGTATGGCTGCTGCTGAACACGTAGCCATTGCCGATGCGGTGCTGCAGCGGAATCCGCCATTGCCAGCCGGCCGCGCGCGCGGTGGATCGCGTGTAGGGCGTCGGTGGTCCGCTGGCTTCGCAGGGCACTGCGACGGCGCGATCGCAGGGCAGCCAGTGGGTCCAGTCGACATAACCGGTCTTGAGTGCCTGCTCGATCAGCAGACCGCGAAAGCCGGAGCAGTCGATGAACAACTGTCCGTCCACGCGCCGGCCGCCTTCCATCATCACCGCAGCGACGAAGCCGTCGTCGCCGCGCAGCTCGACGTCCACCACCTTGCCTTCGAGCCGCTCGACCCCGCGCTTTTCGGCGTATTCGCGCAGGTAGCGCGCGTACAGGCCGGCGTCGAAATGGTAGGCGTAGGCGATGTCGGCCAGCGGCGAGTTGGGACGGTCGGTGATCGCGCGCATGAAGCGGTTGTTGCGCGCGGCCCAGGTGTTGATCGAATACTCGTCCAGCGGCGCGGCCTTGCCGGCCTGGTTCATCTTGAGCCAGTACTGGTAGAACGCCACCAGCCCGAGGTCCTGCCCGATCTTGCCGAACCCGTGGATGTAACGGTCGCCGATCGCGCTCCAGTCGACGAACTCGATGCCGAGCTTGAACGAACCCTTGGTGCGGCGGACGAAATCGTTTTCGTCCAGGTCCAGCGCGTTGTTGAACAGCTTGATCATCGGGATCGTGGCCTCGCCGACCCCGACCGTGCCGATGTCCTCGGACTCGATCAACTGGATCGAGCAGTCAGGCGACAACACTTTGGACAAGGCCGCGGCCGCCATCCAGCCGGCGGTGCCGCCGCCGACGATGACAATCCGGGTAATGCGATGACCAGTCATGATTGAAGCGATCTCCTGTTCCGTTGCCGATTCTAAGGCCCGCGCGGCCCGTCGCCATTCTGCGGCGCGGGCAGCAGCGACGCGACCGCCGCCGGGTACTGCAAACGTATTCATGCGCCTGTCGCGGTGCGTGTTGCTGATCGCGATGGGCATGTCGACGATGGCTGCGGCGGCGCATCCAGCAGCGGCCGGCACGACCGATCCGATCAGCGCGTGCGATTCGGCGAGTCACGCAAGCACGATAGTCGCGGCCGCATCGCCGCCGGTGCCGGCACAGGCGTATTGGCTGAACAGGCACCTGATCCAATGGCCCGGCACGCCCGCCGTGCCCGGTGCAAGGTTTCGCCTGTACCACTCCGCCGATGCGCAGTTGCGCGGGGAGCCTGGCGGCAGCATCGGCGGTGCCGACGGAGCATTGCGCATGGATCCAATCGCCGAAGCGCTGCCGCCCATGCTCGCGCAGCGCTTCGGATTCGTCGGCGAAGGCGTACGACTGACGGTCGCGCCCGCAGACACGGCCGCAGTGCCGGGACTGCTGCGCGGCCAGGTCTGGCTGGTTCACGAGGACAACGAAGGGCGCATCCTGCGATCGACGGCGCTGCAGTCGCCAGGCGCACTCGACGACCTGTACTCCGCGGCCGCGCTTGTGGAAGGGCTCGGCGCCTCGCCTGGCGGGGACGGGACCGCGTTTGCGGTGTGGGCGCCGACGGCAACCAGCGTCGGCGTGTGCCTCTACGACGACGGCCGCACGCCCGCGGCGCGGCACCTGCCGATGCGGCGCGACGACGCCACGGGCGTGTGGTCGATCGATATCGACACCGATCTGCGCGGCCGCTACTACAGCTATCTGGTCGACGTGTTCGTACCCGGCGTGGGCATGGTCCGCAACCGGGTGACCGACCCCTACTCCACCAGCCTGACCACGAATTCGCAACGCAGCTACATTGCCGATCTCGCCGACCCCGCCCTGCAGCCGACCGGCTGGCAGGACGCTCCGCGACCGCCCGCACCCGCTTCGCTTACCGACATGTCGGTGTACGAGTTGCACGTGCGCGATTTCTCGGTGGGAGACGGCAGCGTCTCCGCCGCGAACCGCGGAAAATATCTCGCATTCACCGAGCGCGACTCAAACGGCATGCGGCATCTGCGCGGGCTCGCCGACGCCGGGCTGACCGATATCCACCTGCTGCCGGTATTCGATCTGGCAACGGTGCCCGAGTCCGGTTGCGTGAGCCCGGTCGTCCCCGCGGCGGCGCCCGACAGCGATGCGCAACAGACGACCGTGATGGCGGTGGCCGCGCAGGACTGTTTCAACTGGGGCTACGACCCGTTCCACTTCAACGCGCCCGAAGGCAGCTATGCCAGCGACGCCGCCGACGGCGCGGTGCGCATCCGCGAGCTGCGCTCGATGGTGATGGCGCTGCAAGCGGCCGGTCTGCGCGTCGGCATGGACGTCGTCTACAACCACACCACCGCATCGGGTCAGTCGCCGCGGTCGGTGCTCGATCGCATCGTTCCCGGCTACTACCACCGGCTGGATGCGAACGGCGTGGTCGAGCGATCGACCTGCTGCGACAACACCGCGACCGAGCACGCGATGATGGGCAAGCTCATGATCGATTCGGCGGTGCTGTGGGCGCGGCACTACCGCATCGACTCGTTCCGCTTCGACCTCATGGGCCACCAGCCACGCGAGGCGATGCTGCGGCTGCAGGAAGCCGTCGACGAGGCCGCGGGACGCCGGATCGCGCTGATCGGCGAAGGCTGGGATTTCGGCGAGGTCGCCGATGGCGCCCGCTTCGTGCAGGCCGCGCAGGTGCCGCTGGCCGGCACCGGCGTCGCGACCTTCAGCGATCGCGCACGCGATGCGATCCGTGGCGGCGGCTGCTGCGACAGCGGCGTGGATCTGATCCGCGCCCAGGGTTACATCAACGGCCTGCACTACGCTCCCAACGATGCGGGCGGTGCGGCAACGCGCGAGGACCTGCTGCGCGCCGCCGACATGGTGCGCGTCGGGCTGGCGGGCACCCTGAGCGACGTACGCATGATCGCGTTCGACGGTGTAGAGCGTGCGCTGTCGGAGATCGACTACAAGGGTGCACCGGCCGGCTACGCGGCGCAGCCCGGCGAGGTCGTCAATTACGTCGAGAACCACGACAACGCGACCCTGTTCGACATCAACGCGCTGAAGCTTCCGCGCGACACCAGCGGCGAGGACCGCGCCCGCGTGCAGCTGCTCGGCGCCGCGCTGGTCGCCTTCAGCCAGGGCATCGCCTACCACCATGCCGGCATCGAGGTGCTGCGATCGAAGTCCCTGGACCGCAACAGTTTCGATTCGGGCGACTGGTTCAACCGCCTGGACTGGACCTACACCGACAACGGCTTCGCCGCCGGCCTGCCGCCGGCCAGCGAAACCGGCAAGGACTGGCCGATGCTGCGGCCGATCCTCGCCGATGCCTCGATCAAGCCGACCTCAAGCGAAATCAGCTGGATGCGCGACGGCTTCCATGACCTGCTGCATATCCGCGCGAGCTCGAGCCTGTTCCGGATGCGCACCGCGGCCGACGTGCAGCAGCGCCTGGCCTTTCGCAACGTCGGCGCGCGGCAGAATCCGGTGGTTGTCGCCGCGCATCTGGATGGCGCCGGCTATCCCGGTGCCGGCTTTGCGGAGATCCTGTATCTCGTGAACGTATCGCCCGAAGCGCAGACGCTGGTGATCGACGAGGAGCGCGGCAAGGACTACGCGCTGCATCCACGCCACCTGCACCAGGACGCCGCCGATCGGCGCCCGCACGAGCAGGCGCGTTATGAAGACGCCGATGGGAGTTTCACGGTTCCAGGGCGGACGGCGGTGGTGTATGTGGTCGAGTGAGGGCGGCGATTTCAGCTCCTTCTCGGCAAGAGCCGGAGCATCGCGGCACTTCAGCTCCCTCTCCCTTCGGGAGAGGGTTGGGGCGAGGGGCCGGAGCACCGCGGCACTTCAGCTCCCTCTCCCTTCGGGAGAGGGTTGGGGTGAGGGGCCGGAGCACCGCATCAGCGAGAACACGCATTTGCCTGATCAGACGAGCCCGGCGTGGAGATCGGCATGAAACCGAACCCCAGCCC
This sequence comes from Pseudomonadota bacterium, assembly GCA_030856985.1. Classification (GTDB taxonomy): domain Bacteria; phylum Pseudomonadota; class Gammaproteobacteria; order Xanthomonadales; family Xanthomonadaceae; genus Lysobacter_K. Next base: position 10,943 of record JALYOG010000170.1, read on the forward strand.
CTCTCCCCCCGGGAGAGGGGAGCAAAGCACGTCGGCACCACCAGCATTCGCGCCAGCTTTTCACACCCTGAGGAATAGTGATGCGTAACTTCGGACTGCTCCTGTTCCTCGCAATGTTCGCCCACTCGACGCACGCCGAAACCGTCGCCAGCCTCGACTCCCCCGGCAAGGTGCTGCGCGTCGAGCTGGACCTGCACGAGGGCCGGCTCGCCTACAAGCTCACGCGCCTGGGCGAGCCGGTGATCGCCGCGTCCCGCCTGGGCTTTGCGCTGCGCGGTGCGGAGAAGCTCGAGCGCAACCTCGCGCTGACCTCGTCGTCCACCAGCAGCACCGACGAGACCTGGGAACAGCCCTGGGGCGAGCGGCGCTTCGTTCGCAACCATTACAACGAACTGCGCGCGCGCTTCACCGAGACGCTCAAGGCCGGACGCGCGATCGACGTGGTGTTCCGCGTCTACGACGACGGGATGGGCTTCCGCTATGAATTCCCCGAGCAGCCGCAGCTCAGCGACGTGATCATCGAGGACGAGCTGACCGAATTCGACATCGCCGCGCCCACAACGGCGTGGTGGATCCCGGCTGGAGAATGGAACCGCTACGAATACCTCTACAACAAGACCCCGCTGCGCGAGCTGACCCAGGCGCACACGCCGATGACCCTGAAGACCGACGGCGGCCTGTACATCGCCTTGCACGAGGCTGCACTGGTCGATTACGCCGGCATGTGGCTGCGACGCGTCGAAGGCCAGCGATTGCGCGCGCAGCTGTCGCCGGCATCGGAAGGCTGGAAGGTGCGGCGGCAGGCGCCGTTCAATACGCCCTGGCG
>JALYOG010000019.1 GCA_030856985.1 Pseudomonadota bacterium
GTCTGCGCTGCGAGCCCGGGCTCGATCGCCGCCCGGCCGCGCTGGCCAGGGTCAGGGTCGGCGGCGATTGCCAGTCGCGCCTGCGCGACCTGCTCGACGGTGGCCCAGTGGCGCCGGCACAGGGGTCCGACGCCGCTGCCCAACCCGTGCGCACGCCGCGCCGCCTTTTCGGCCTCGTCGAACTGCCACAGGTACAGGTGCGCCTCGGCGACTTCCTGGAGGACCGCCGGATCGTCGGGATTCACTTCCAGCGCCTCCTGCAGCAGCGCGGCGGCCTGCGGGTGATGGCCGCCGGCCTGCAGCGCCGCGGCCTGCTGGCGCAGATCCTCGACCTGCGGGTCGCGCAGGGGCTGTACGTCCAACTCGGTCGCGCTGGTCTCCGCGGCCTGGCGGATCTTCGCGACCATCTGCTCGACCGTCACCCCGTTGGGCAGCGAAGTCGCAGGTCCCGTAGACGGGGCCGGTGGCGACGCGCAGCCGCCGATGAGCATCATCCCGCCCAGCGCGAGCGCCACCGACCCCGCCGCGCGAATCGGCGTCATGGCTCGATTTCCGCCTCGCGGGCCGGCTCGGCCTCGCCCGCGGTGCTTTCCGCCGGTTCGTCGCCGCGCCGGTCCAGGCCGAACCAGTCGCGCCAGCCGCGTCGTTCGTCTTCGAATTCGTACTCCGGCTCGGCCTGCGGCATCGGGCACGGCGTGTAGGCCGGCGCGAAGCCGGCGACAAACGCGAAACGGCGTGCGCTCGCGCAGCCCGGATCGGTGGTGTTGGAGCCGATCACCCACTGCCGGTCCAGCCCCTCGTCGCCGACCTGCAGCGCGGCGCTCGGAAGGCGCGCGAACAACGCCGACCACACGCGCATGCCGCCGGTCGCGCCGTACAGGCCGGTCGATTCGTTCTGGTCGTTGCCGACCCACACCACGGCGAGATGATCGCCGGTGTAGCCGGCGAACCAGCTGTCGCGGCTGTCGTTGCTGGTGCCGGTCTTGCCCGCTGGCGACAGCGGGCCGAGGCCGTCGGCCACCAGTTGCCGCGCGGTCCCGCTGGTGACCGCATCCTGCAGCGCGATCGTGACCAGCCGCGCGGCGATCGCGTCGCCCTCCTGCGCGGGGTCCGGATCGGTGTCGTAGCGGTTCAGCGTGCGGCCGGCGGCGTCGAGCACTCCGCGCACGGCATGCAGCGGCTGGATCTCGCCGCCGGACGCCAGGAACTGGTACAGCTGCGCCATCGCGTAGGGGCTCTGGTCGATTGCGCCCAGGATCAGCGACGGATGCCTGCCGGCGTCGATGCCCGACAGGGTCCGCACCAGTTGCGAAATGCGCTCGGGCGCGACCTTCATGCCGATGCGCACGGTCGCCTGGTTGTAGGACCGCGACAGTGCGTCGATCAGCCGCACCGATCCGTGGCTGCGGCGGTCGGCGTTGCCGGGCCGCCAGCGCTTGCCGCCGCCGAGAGTGACCTCCACCGGCGCATCGCGGACCCAGCTGGCGAGCGACCACTCGCTCGGCTGCGCGAGCGCCAGCAGGTAGACGAACGGTTTGATCAGGGATCCGACCGGCCGTTGCGCCTCGACCGCGCGGTTGAAACCGTGGGCCTGGACATGGCGGCTGCCGACCACCGCAATCACGTCGCCGTTGTGCACGTCGGTGACGACCACGCCCGCTTCCAGCGCTGGGCGCTTCTTTCCGTCGAGGCTCTTGAGCGTCTTCACCACCGCCGCTTCGGCGTAGGCCTGCGCGGCGGGCGACATGCCGGTCATGACGCTCAGCCCGGCGCCCGCGGACGCATCGGCAGGGTAGTCGCGCGCCAGTTGCCGCCGCACCAGGTCGACGTAGGCCGGGAAGCGGTTGGCGGCGACGCTGCCGGCGTTTTTGGTCACGCCCAGCGGTGCGGCCAGCGCGCGCTTGTATTCGGCGTCGTCGATCAGCTCGCTCTCGTGCATCTTCTCGAGCACGAAGTCGCGACGCGCCTTCGCGCGCTGCGGATGCCGACGCGGATCGTAGTGCGAGGGTCCGCGCACGATGCCGATCAGCAGCGCGATCTGCTCGGTGCTGATGTCCGCAAGATCGCGGCCGAACCAGTACTCCGCACCGGCGGCGACGCCGTGGATCGCCTGGGCGCCGCGCTGGCCCAGATACACCTGGTTGAAATAGGTCTCCAGGATGCTGCGCTTGTCGTAGCGCGCCTCGATGAGCATCGCGTAGAGGATTTCATTGAACTTGCGCGACCAGGTCTGCTCGCGGCCGATGCCGAGCAGTCCGCTGCGCGCCAGCTGCTGGGTCAGGGTGCTTGCGCCCTGCCGTGCCTCGCCCGAGCGCAGGTTGACCCATGCCGCGCGCGCCATGCCGCTGAGGTCGATGCCGTTGTGGTGGGCGAAGTCGCGATCCTCCACCGCCTGCAGGCCGGTCACCAGCAACTCCGGCACCTCGCCGATCTGCACCAGCCGGCGTTCTTCCTGCTGCTGCCCGTACAGGGTCGCGATGCGCGCCGGGTCCAGCCGCGCCGCCCGCAATGCGCGCTTGCTGTCGGCATCGCGCACGCTCGACACCCGCCCGCCCGCCAGCGAGATCTGCAGGCGCCGCGGCGCCACCGAGCCGTCGACATCGTTGAAGCCGCGGCTGGATATCGCCCAGCGCCCGCCTTCGCGGTGGTAGCTGCCGGCGCGAATCCCGGCGCCGTCGGCGTGGTAGCCGGCGGCGTCCAGCTCGGTTTTCAGGGTGCTCGCGTCCAGCGCCATGCCGGGCGTGAGCTCCAGCGGACGGCCGTAAACGCGCGTGGGAATCTGCCAGCGCAACTGGTCGAAGCGCTGGCTGACTTCCTGGTTCAGGTACAGCGCATAAGGCACCAGGAACCCCAGGCCAATCGCGACGGCCGCCAGCACCCAGGTGAGCAGGCGGCGGCGCCAGAGCGCTGAGCGGTTGGGGAAGCGGTTGGAGTCTGCGTCGTCTTCGTAATCGATTCGGGCCACGGCATGGGACAATGGCAGGGCTCGGCCCTTGTAGGCAGCGAGTCTAGCGCAGCCGGGCAGGCGATCGGGTGGCGCTGGCGGCTCCCCCCATGCGGCAAGCGGTCCGTGGGACGTGTCGCGCTACTTTGGCGAGGAGCCGGAAGGGTTTCACCTGAAGGAGTGGACGTTCGGGAACTGCGCGATGCGCTTCGCAGCACCGGCTTCACCGGCTTCGTGGGTGCCTGGAACGCGCGCCGCATCTGCATCCCGCTGCCCTGCGCGTATTTTGCAGGCGCCGAAAGAGTGCTGGGGGGGATGACCCGATCCGTCGCCGCGCCGTTCGCCCGATACTTGCTGCCGACGGTGATGGTCCTTGCGGTGAAGTGAGCCGCGCGCTTAGGCTCAGCTACCTCACCGTGCCGCCGCACGGGCGCGGGGCGATACCGCGACGGCCGCCGGCCCACGTTCCGCGGACAACCGGAGTTTTCGCTGCATGTCGATGTTCTGGGCCGATCTGCGGTTCCTGCGCGATCGGGGAGCCGGCCTGCTGCGGCGCGGCCTGACCAGCCTGCGCGTGCGCGGGCTGCGCGCATCCTGGCAACGCCTGCGCAAGCACTTTGTCCGGGTACCCGCATCGCAACGGCCGGCCCTGTACTTCCCGCAGGCGCGGCCATTCGCGCCTTTCGAGGTGCCCTGCGCGACGCACCCGCGCGCCAGCGTGGTGATCCCGGTCTACAACCAGTTCGAACACACGCTGGCGTGCCTGCGCGCGCTGGCCGCGCACCCGTCGCGAACGGCGATCGAGATCGTGGTCGTGGATGACGGCTCCAGCGACCAGACCCCATCGGCGCTGCCGCAGATCGGAGGCCTTCGCTACCACCGCCGCGCGGCCAACGGCGGCTTCATTGCCGCCTGCAACGACGGCGCGGCGCTCGCCCGCGGCGACTACCTGGTCTTCCTCAACAACGACACCGTGCCGCAGCCGGGTTGGCTGGACACGTTGCTGGAAACCTTCGACGAGCATCCGCGCACCGGCCTGGCAGGCGCGCAGTTGCTGTATCCGGATGGGCGGCTGCAGGAAGCCGGCGGCATCGTGTTCGCCGACGGCAGCGGCTGGAATTACGGTCGCTTCGCAGCGCACGATGCGCCGCGCCACGCCTTCGTCCGCGAGGCGGACTACTGCTCCGGCGCGGCGATCGCGATCACCCGCGCGCTGTTCGTCCGGCTCGGCGGTTTCGATCCGCGCTACGCGCCGGCGTACTACGAGGACACCGATCTGGCGTTCGCGGTGCGCTCGGCCGGCTTCGACGTGCTGTACCAGCCGGCTGCCCGCGTGGTTCACGTGGAGGGCGCCACCGCGGGCACCGATACCGGCAGCGGCGCCAAGGCCGGCCAACTGCGCAACCAGGCGGTGTTCGCCGCCAAGTGGCGCACGCACCTGGCCGACCAGTGCGCGCAGGGAACCCCGGCCAATGATGCCGCCACCGCGCGGCGCACGCGCACGGTGCTGATCGTGGATGGACAGACCCCGCAGCCGGACCGCGATTCGGGCTCGTTGCGCATGGTCAACCTGATGCGCCTGCTGCGGGAGGAAGGCGCGCACGTGGTGTTCCTGCCGGCCGACCGCCGCCACGAGGGCGACTACACCCGCGCGCTGCAACAACTCGGGGTCGAGGCCTGGTACGCGCCGTTCGCGCAGCGGCTGCCGGCTTGGCTGCGCGAGCACGGGCCGCGCTTCGACACGGTGCTGGTCTGCCGTCATTACCTGATGCGCGAAATGCTGCCGCTGCTGCGCCGGCACGCACCGCAGGCGCGGCTGGTCTTCGATACGATCGACCTGCACTACCTGCGCGAACGCCGCGGTGCCCAGCTGAGCGGCGATGCCGCCGCCGCGCGCGGCGCCGAAGCCACCCGCGTCCTGGAGTTGGACGTGATCGGGCGCAGCGACATCACCCTGGTGGTCAGCCAGGCCGAGCGCGAGCTGCTCGCGCGCGACGCGCCGCTGGCGCAGGTCGAGATCCTCTCCAACCTGCACCGCGACGCCGGCAGCGGTCTGCCGTTCGCGCAGCGGCGCGATCTCGTGTTCGTGGGAGGCTTCCGTCACCCGCCCAACGAGGACGCGATGCGCTGGTTCGTCGCTGACGTGTGGCCGCTGATCCGCAGGCGCGAGCCCGGGTTGAAACTGCAGTGCATCGGCGGCGACGTCACCGCGCAGGTGCAGGCGCTGGCGGCGCAGCCGGGGGTGATCGTCCATGGCCACGTGCCGGACCTGGATCCGTACATGGATGGCGCGCGCGTCGCGGTCGCGCCGCTGCGCTACGGCGCCGGCGTCAAGGGCAAGATCAACCTGAGCATGGCCCACGGCCAGCCCGTGGTGGCGACGCCGTGCGCGATCGAGGGAATGCACCTGACCGCCGGCGAGGACGTGCTGGTCGCCGCCGACCCGCAGGAGTTTGCCGACGCCGTGCTGCGCATCTACCACGACGAGGCACTGTGGTGTCGCCTCTCCGAAGCCGGCCGGAGCAACGTGCAACGCCACTTCTCCGCCGACGCCGCACGCGGGGTGGTTCGCAGGGTATTGCTGGGCTGAGGCCTTGATCCGCGAAGGACGCGAAAAGCGCGAAGAAGGGCGAACTCAAACAAGGAGCGCGCAGAGATACGCCAGTATCCGGCTCTCGGCCGGCCGAGGGGACTGACGCAGACCGCGGTTTTCTTTCGCATACCGCTCGCCCACGGCACGCTCGGCAGTCGAAACAGAACTGAAGCGGGCACATTATCGTCGGTCTTGTTTCGCGCTTTTCGCGTCCTTCGCGGACAGGGTTCACTCCGCCGCCGCGGTCGCCTTGCGCAGCCTGGAGGAGAACTCCTGGAGGCCGTCGATCTGCGGATCCAGCGCGCGCGCCGCTTCCAGTGCGCCCACCGCGGCGTTCAGTTCTCCGGCGCCCAGGCGCTCGTCGCCCACCGCGATCCAGCGCCGCGCCAGGCGCCCGCGCGCGTTCGCGGAGGTGGACCGGGCGCTGCCGCCCAATGCTTCCATTGCGTCCAGGCAGCCGCCGGCAGCGTTGAGGCGATTGCCGCGCAGTGCATGCTCGAAGCACGCGTGCGCGGAGGGAAGCAGGCGCGCCGCGGCGCTCTGCACCGACTTGTCCTCCGGGGCTATCGCCAGCGCCGCACGGACCTTGTCGAACGCACTGGTGCCCGGCGGCGACAGCAGCTCGCCGCGCGACTCC
>JALYOG010000040.1 GCA_030856985.1 Pseudomonadota bacterium
GCGTGGCCCCCGGAATCGGGTTTCCGGCGAAATCGCGCAGGTAGCGGTCCGGCTCGTTTTCCGGAAGCCTGTCCTCGGGCATGTAATTGCCGGAGACCACGCCGCTGCCGGACGGATACAGCCAGCGGAACTCCCCGCCCAGCGCCACGCCGCGCTCGGTCATCAGGCGTGGCAGCAGCGTGGCGTCGTAGTTGGGCGCCAGGTTCAGGTAGATCGGCTGCAGCCAGTCGAAGCCGTTGCGGCCCGACAGCCGCACTTTGGGATACAGCAGGCCGGTGTGGCGACGGTCGTCGATGGGGAATTTCACCCACGGGACGTACATCACCGGCACCCTGCCGATGCGCACGGTCGCATTGCGGGCCACACCCCAGCCTTCGGCGGTGTCGATGTCGATCCGCTTGGCGCGCAGCTCCCATGCGCGCTGCGAGGGCGGGCAGGTGGAATAGGTCGAGCCCAGTAGGGCTCCTTCGTCGCCCGCCAGATCGATGCGTTCGGCGCCGCCGTTGCCCCGGCGCTCGATCAGCTGGTAGCGCAGATCGCTGATGCTGTGGCGATCGGCCTCCTGGTTGCCTTCGGCGCGCTCGGCGACGATCCGCAGCCCCGAGTCCTGGTAGCGCACGCTGCCCTCGGCCACGTACTCGCCGGTCTCGCTGTTGTAGGTTAGCTTGTCGGTCCCCAGGAACTGGTCGCCGCGGTTCAGCGCGACGTTGCCCTGGAAGGTGCTGCTGTCGGTTTCGCTCGCGTCGAGCGCGTCGCCGGCGATGTCGGTCGGTTGCCCGGTGCGCTCGGCCGGGGTGCCGTCGGTCGCGGGCGCGTCGCCAAATGCCGGCACCGCGTCCTCGATGGGGCACAGACGCCAGTCCGGCTCGTCATCGGCGGCGTAGGCGGGCAGGGCCAGCGCGATGCACAGCGACAATGGGAGCAGGCGGAGGCGATTGTGCACTCGGGATCCGATCGGCTGAAAAATGGCAGCTAGCTTGCCGCATCCCTTGCAAGTGGGCAACGCGGGCTTCATCTGGGCCGATGCGGCATATTCATCCGGACCCCCGCACGCTGGTCCGCCCGGTGGACGATTGGCCCGCCGGCACGGCCACCGGCACGACCAAAGGAGTCGCCCATGACATCCCATCCAGCCGCCAAGACCGACGCCCAGTGGCGTGAGCAGCTATCGCCCGAGCAGTACGCGGTGTGCCGATGCTCGGCCACGGAACGGGCCTTCACCGGCCGGTTCTGGAACCACAAGGCTCCGGGCACGTACACCTGTGTCGCCTGCGGCGCCCCGCTGTTTTCCTCCGAGGCCAAGTACGACTCCGGCAGCGGCTGGCCCAGCTACTGGCAGCCACTCTCGGCCGAGGCCATCGCGGAGGAGGTCGACGATAGCGCCGGCATGCAGCGGATCGAGGCCAAATGCGCACATTGCGAGTCGCACCTGGGGCACGTGTTTCCCGATGGGCCGCCGCCGACGGGGCTGCGCTACTGCATCAATTCGGCGGCGCTGGATTTCGTGCCGCATGCCGCGATCGGCGGCGGCTGAGGAGCTTCCTCCGGGACGGTCCTAGCGCGCCAGCGCGCCGACGTGCGCGACCGAGCATTCGCGAAGCGCGGTGAGATCGTAGCCGCCTTCGAGCATCGACACGACCCGGCCCTGGCCGTGCCGCCGGGCAATGTCGACCAGCTCCGTGGTGAGCCAGCCGAAGTCGTCGGCCTCCAGCTGCAACTGCGCCAGCGGATCCAGCCGATGCGCATCGAATCCAGCCGAGATCAGCAGCAGTTGCGGTTCGAACCCGTCCAGGGCCGGCAGTAGCTGCTTGCGCCAGGCTTCGCGGAACTCGGGACTGCCGGCTCCTGGCGGCAACGGGACATTGAGGACGTTGCCGACGCCGCGTTCGTCGGCGCGACCGGTGTCCGGGTACAGCGGCAGCTGGTGCGAGCTGAGATACATCACCCGGGGGTCGGCCTCGAAGATCGCCTGGGTGCCGTTGCCGTGGTGGACGTCGAAATCGACCACGGCCACGCGCGCCAGCCCATGCTGCTGGCAGGCATGCGCGGCCGCCACCGCGATCGAATTGAACAGGCAGAAACCCATCGCTATCGAGCCGGTCGCGTGATGGCCCGGTGGTCGCACCGCGCAGAACACGCGGTCTTCGCCGCCGTCGATCACGGCGTCCACCGCGGCCACGCCCGCGCCGGCCGCGCGCAGGGCGGCCTCGGGAGACCCTGGGCCCAGCACCGTGTCGGGATCCAGCGCGATCGGCCCGTCCACCGGCGTGTCCAGCACCAGCGCGAGCAGTGCTTGGTCGTGGACGCGCAGCAGCTGTTCGCGGGTCGCCAGGGGCGCTTGGAGCCACGGCATGTCGGGAAACGCGCCGCGCAGGGCTTCGGTCACCGCCTGCAGGCGCTGCGGCCGCTCCGCGTGGGCGGCGCCAGGGTGATGGTCGAGGCAGGCGGTGTGGGAGTAAATGCGCATCGGGAGGATCGTCCGGACAGTGGGCGGCGGGACAGGCGTCCGGCTACGGGCTCGGTTCGGCGCTGGGCTGGTTCATGCCCGACGTTCGGGGCGGCCTGCGTCGCTCGGGCGCGACTGCAAACCGCCACGATCAGCCCTTGCGGCGTTCGTGGTTCCAGACCACCTCGCCCTCGCCGCTGGCGCGGGCCAGGACCCGCGCCAGCACGAACAGCAGGTCGGAAAGGCGGTTGAGGTAGCCGATCGCCTCTGGCCGCACCTCTTCCAGCCGCGACAGGGTCACTGCCTCGCGCTCGGCGCGGCGCACGATCGTGCGCGCCAGGTGGCAGCGCGATGCGGCCTCGCCGCCCCCGGGCAGGATGAAGTCCTTGAGCGGCGGCAGGTGCTCGTTGTGGGCGTCCAGGTGTTGTTCGAGCCGCTCGATGTCGGCGGCGAACACGGCCGCATGGCCCGGGATGCACAGCTCGCCGCCGAGGTCGAACATCTGGTGCTGGACCGCGGTCAGCAGGGTTCGGATGTCGTCGGGAACGGTGCTGGCGAGGATCAGCCCGATCGCGCTGTTGGCCTCGTCGACCGTGCCGTACGCCGCCACGCGCGCCGAATCCTTGGCGACCCGGCTGCCGTCGCCCAGGCCGGTGCTGCCGTCATCGCCGGTGCGGGTGTAGATCTTGGACAGCCGATTGCCCATCGGAGCGCTGCTGCGATCAGACGGTCTGCGCGCGCAACGCGGGCAACTGCCGCCGCAACAGCTCGAAACCGCCGAACAGCGCCGCCGCGTAGGCGAGCGTCCCCAGCGCCGACCACTGCAGGAACGGGATTCCAGCCACGTACGATGCCATCAGTCCCGCGGCGTTCTGCGGGTACATCGGGTTGCCCAGCCATGAAGCGAAGTTGGTCACCACGAAAAACAGCGCAGTGGCCGCCAGCGAGTAGCCCAGCACGCGCGTGCCGGTGACCCGGCCGCGCAAGCTGAAGGCGATGGCGGCCGTCAGCGCGATGCAGCCGTAGACGGCCCATATTCCGGCGCCACCGAACCAGCTGGCGTAGATGCCGCCGTTGATCGAGGCCAGCACCAGGTCGGAGATCAGCAGGGCCGCCAGCGGCACCAGCAGTGCCCACGCGCGCGACGCGAAGTAGGCGCCGCCGAACAGCGCGATGGCTGCGACGGGCGAGAAATTCGGCGGATGCGGCAGGACGCGCGTCAATGCCGCCACGATGATGAGCGTCGCGAGCACCAGCGGCCCGGCGGCGAAAATGGGGGATGGTTCGGAAGCGGGACGATTCATCGTGTACACGGTGCGCTTGGACAGGAGGGTTAGCATAGCGCAATGCCCGCAGCCCTCCCTCCACAGGAACCACCGCAACATCCGCAGCAGCCGATGCCGCACGAGCCACCGCTCCACGACGTGTTGATCGTCGGCGGGGGCCTGGTCGGAGCCAGCCTGGCGATCGCGCTGGACCGCACCGGGCTCGACGTGGCCCTGCTGGAGGCCGCTCCGCCGGGGGCCCTGCCGGCGGTGTTCGACGAACGCAACCTGAGCTTCTCCGAGTCGACCGTCAATGCGCTGAGCGCGTTGGGAGTCCTGCAGAAGTTGCGGGTTCCCAGCGGCGCGATCGAGCGCATCCACATCACCCGCCGCGGCGACTTCGGACGAACCGTGCTGGAGGCGTCGCGGCATGGACGCCGCGAGTTCGGGCGCGTGGTGGTGGCGCGCGATTTCGGCGAAGCGCTCGAAGCGCGGCTGGCCGAGTTGCCGCGCCTGCTGCGCTACCGGCCGGTGCGATTCGTCGGCTGCGAGCCCATGCGCGACCCCGGGTTCCGCGAGGTTCGGATCGCCGACGGCGGTGGCGAGCGCATCATCCGCACGCGCCTGCTGGTCGGCGCCGACGGCACCCGCAGCGCAGTGCGCGAGGCGCTGGGAATCGGCGCCGATCAGCACGACTACCGCCAGAGCCTGTTCGTCACCCGGTTGCGCGCCGAGCGCGCGCCGGACGGCACCGCGTACGAACGCCTGGGCGATCATGGCCCCACCGCACTGCTGCCGCGAGGAGACCGGCACTACGGACTGATCCTGGCCGTCGCGGGCGAGCAGGCCGATGCCGTCGACGCCCTCGACGAAGCAGGCTTCCTGTCCCACGCGCAGGAGGCATTCGGGTGGCGCGTCGGGCGGTTCCTCTCGTGCGGCGCGCGCAGTGTCTATTCGGCGATCCAGGTGACGTCGCGTGAATTGACGGCCGCGCGCGCGGTGCTGGTGGGCAATTCGGCGCAGACGATCCATCCGGTCGGTGCGCAGGGCTTCAACCTGGGCCTGCGCGACGCGCTGACGCTCGCGGAGCTGATCCACGACCGCCGCGACCCGACTCCCGCCGCCGACCTCGTCGACTGCGGATCGGCGGCCCTGTTGTCCGAGTACCGGCAGCGCCGGCAGGAGGACCGGCAGCGCACGCTGCAGTTCTCCGACGGGGTCGCGCGCCTCAGCGCCGGGCCATCGGCGCTGATCCGTCCATTGCGCAGCCTGGGCCTGCTGGCGCTGGGTCATCTGGATTCCGTGCAGTCGCTGCTGGTCGGCGGTGCGCTGGGGTATCGCGGCGACGTCCCGGAGCTGTGTCGCACCGCGGTGGAGCCCCGCCCATGAGCCGGCGTGGCGTTCTCGACGTGGTCGTGGTCGGGGCCGGCGTCGTCGGCGCGGCGACTGCCCTCTCGCTGGCGCGCGACGGCCTGTCGGTCGCGCTGGTGGAGCCGCGGCAACCCGCACCTTGGAGTGCGGACTCGCCGGACCTGCGGGTGTATGCGTTCGCCCCCGACAACGCCGCGCTGCTGGCCGACCTGGGCGTCTGGCGCGATGTGGTGTCGCGCCGGGTGCTGCCATACCGCGCGATGCAGGTCTGGGATGCGGCCGGCGGCAAGCCGCTGAGGTTCGATGCCGACCGGCTGGCCCGGCGCGAACTGGGATGGATCGTCGAGCACAGCCTGCTGGTGGACCGGCTATGGGCTGCGCTGCCCGCGGCAGGCGTGCAACTGCACTGCCCCGACCGCGTCAGCGGCCTGGTGCAGGCACGCGGGGCCGCCCATGACGGTCCACCCGTCGAAGCGGCGCGGGCGGCGGAGCGCGCGGTGGACCCGGACGCGGCGACGCTGGAACTCGAATCCGGACTGCGCTTGCGCGCCCGCCTGATCGTGGCCGCGGACGGCGCCGACTCCCCGCTGCGCGAGCTCGCCGGCATCGGGATCGAGCGCCACGATTACCGGCAGCGGGCGCTGGTCGCCTTCGTGGAGACCGCGCGAGCCCATCGTCATACCTGCTGGCAGCGCTTCCTGCCTTCGGGACCGCTTGCGTTCCTGCCGTTCGCTGGCGAGTGCACCGGTGCGCGCGAGGGGCACGACGCTGCGGGCGGTGGCGGCGGCCGTTGCAGCTCGATCGTGTGGACGCTTCCCGACGACGAAGCGCAGCGCCTGCTCGTAGCGGACGACACGGCATTCCTGCGCGAACTGCAGCGGGCGTTCGACGGCCCGCTGGGCGCGATGCGCGCGGTGTCTGCCCGGACCTCGTTCCCGCTGCGGCGGCAACTGGCGAAGTCGTACGTTTCCGGCCGCGTGCTGCTGGTCGGCGACGCCGCCCACGTCGTGCACCCGCTGGCGGGGCAGGGCGTCAATCTCGGCCTGCGCGATGCATCGGCGCTGCGCGCGACCCTCGCCTCGGCCGCACGCCGCGGGACCGACATCGCCGCGGCGTCGAGGTGGTCGCGGTGGGCGCGCGACCGCCGCAGCGCGAACGCCTTGGCCGCCTACGGTTTCGAGGGACTCAACCGGCTGTTCTCCGACGAGGCGGTCGGCATGGCGCTGCTGCGGGGCCCTGCGCTGGGCGCCGTCGGCCTGCTGCCGCCGCTCACGCGCGCGCTGTGGAAGCACGCCGCCGGGGTCTAGGCCAGCTTGTTTCCTGCGCGGCATGTCCGCGCAAGCAAAAAAACGCCCCGCGCAGGGCGGGGCGTGGATTGGAAACTACCTGCCGCCTGGCAGCGGTTCAGCCTGTCAGCGCTTCCAGGCCTGCAGCTCTTCGCGCGAGAGCCGGCCGTTGCGATCCGTGTCGACGGTGTTGAAGTCGTCGCTGAGGTTCCGGTTCGCCCGCGCTTCCTGGCGTGTGATCGCCCCATCGTTGTTGTCGTCGATGTCGCTGAAGTCGACCGAGAGATCGCCCGAGGCATCGGCACCCGGATTCATGTCGGGGCTGGACGTGACCAGCACGTCGGGCTGATTTTCGCGCTCGATCAACGCGCGTTCGGTCGCGGCTTCGGCAGCCGCCGAGCCTTGGACCGGGGTCGGGCCATGCTGCTGCCCCACGGTGCGCTGCGGCGTAGGAGACGGCAGGATCACTGTCGGGGCCGGTGGTGGTGGCATGTTGGCAATGGCGGTTCCCACCGCTGCCGCCTTGGCGCGGTTCGCGGACTCGACCGCCGCCCGGGTGGCCTGTTCGGTCTGGCGCGCGCTTTCCTGCGCCATGGTCGCGCCGTCGGCGGGGTTGACGCCGTCCTCGGCCACGGTCTGGCCGACCCGCGCGTTCTCGGCGGCCTCGATCGCCGAGTTCCGGGCTTCCTCGGCGGCGATCGCCGACTGCTGCGCGTGGTGCTCCGTGGCCGCGGCGGTCGCGGCGCCACGGGGGGTGGCCGCGCCCTGGTCGCGGAGGGTAGCGGCGATCCTGGCGGCCTCCTGCGCCTCCTTCGCCGCCTCTCGGGCCAGCGCTTCAAGTCGCGTCGCGTACTCTGCCGCTGCCTTGGCCCTGGCCTCCGCCACGGGATACTCGGCCGGGTCCTGCGCCATGACGGCGCCACTGGAAAGTCCCAGGCCGGCGATCAGCGCCAGCGAAAGCGAATGCTTCCTGAACTCCTGAATCGTGATTCTCATTGAATGCCCCTTGCGGGTTCGGGTTGGCCTATCAGCCTAGGCGAAGCCGCGTAAATCGAGCGTCAACCTCTTGACAACTCCGCCCCAGCGATTGGCTATTTCGCAACGGTCGCGAACACCGTGATCTCCTCACGGTCGTGGTACAGCTGGCGCGCGCGCAGCGTGACGGGCCGGTGAACCTGGTGCTCGATCAGCTCCATGCAGATGCGGGTTTCCTCCCAGCGCTTCTTCATCGGCAGCTTGAGGTTGAACACGGTCTGCCGGCACCAGTCCTCTCGCAACCACGTCGCCATGCGTTCGGCGACGCGGCGGGGCTGTTCGACCATGTCGCAGACCATCCAGTCGAGTCTGCGCCGTGGCTGCCACTGGAATCCGTCGGCGCGCAGGTGCTCCACGCGGCCGCTGTCGAGCAACGCCTCGCTCATCGGACCGTTGTCCACCGAGGTGATCTTCATTCCATGCCGCATCAACACCCACGTCCAGCCGCCGGGCGCCGCGCCGAGGTCGGCGGCCTGCATGTTGTCGCGCAGCAGCCGCTCGCGTTCGCCTTCGTCCAGCAGCGTCATCAGCGCTTCCTCGAGCTTCAGCGCCGAGCGGCTGGGCGCGTCGGGGTGCATGCGCAGGCGCGGTATGCCCAGCAGCCACGGTGAACTGTCGGCCGGATCGCCCAGCGCGAGCATCGCGTGGTCGCCGGCGACGAAATGCACGTGCAGCCGCGGCCGGGTCGGGTCGTCTTTCGCGCTCAGCCAGCCGGCCTTGCGCAGCGCCGGACGCAGCGCGTTGCCGAAGCTGCGCGCCAGGCCCGCCAGCGGCTTGCCCGCGTCGGAGTCGGGATGCTCGACCCACAGTTCGCCGAAAGTCGCCAGGGTGAGCCCGGCCGGAGCCTGCGCTTCGAGCGCGGCGATGATCGGGCTGACGCGGTCGGCCGGGTCGAGGCCGGGCAGATCCGCCAGTCGCAGCAGCTTCTGCCGCGCGAAGATCAACCTCGCGAACGGCAATGCGCGACTGAGCGCGGCCGCGTCGTCGCAGTGGAACTCGACATACCCGCTGCCGCGCTCGGTGCGCGCATAGCCTGGAAATCCGGCGACCGCGGCCCGCTCGCCCAGTTCGGCGGCAAGCTCGGGCTCGAAGCCGGCGCGGCAGTAGCAGAGCAGGGCGTCGGTCATGGAAGCGGCCTCGGTCGGGTGACGTTACGCGACGCGAGCCGCGCGTGCGGTGGCGTGACAGTGTTGCGGCGGTGCGTCAGCTGGGGCCCTAGGCGCAGTGGGCGAGAATGGATGCGGCAACGGCCCGATCGCTGCGGTACGGGGCAGCCCGGCGGCTCAATAATGCGGGCCGCTGAGCCCGTATTCCCGCAGCACCTCGCATGCGGCATCGCGCTGCACGTCCCTCGTCACCGAGATGCCGCGGCGCTCCAGTTCGCCGATCCAGTCCGCCGGCAGCGGGCCTTCGTCGAAGTCGGTCAGGGTTTCCACGTCCTGGCTGCGCGCGCCGATCAGCATCCTATCGATCCCGGCCCAGATCGTCGCGCCGTAGCATTGGCAGCAGGGCTGGGCCGAGGTCGCCAGCGTGATCGGGCCTGCCTTCACGCCCGGCTCGGCCTCATTGAGCCGCGCCCGCTGCATCCGTTGCTGCGCGAGCATGTAGGCCATCGTCTCGGCGTGGGCGAGCGAACAGGCATGCGGCAGCACGCGATTGACGCCCACGGCGACGATGCGGTCCCCGGGGCCGAATACCGCCGCGCCGAACGGGCCGCCGGTCCGCGCCTCGAGGTTGAGACGCGACAGCGATATCGCGAGCTCCATCTTCGCCTCGTCGCCCGCGTACGTGCGGCCGGAATCCACCGCATCATGCACCCAGGCGGGGAGCGTGAGGTGCACCTGCGCGTGCAGCATCAGCGCTCGACCGCGCCGGCCGTCTCGGCTTCGCACTTGCCGGCCACGCACTGGCACGACGAAATCGACGGGAAGCCGCACACCGACATCGTGCCCTCGCTCGCGCACCGGGCCTTCACCGCCTCCGGGTCGGTGGGGCTGTCGACGTTGACGCAGGCCGGGTAGTAGCCGCAGCAGTTGCCGACGTCCTTGACCGTGCAATCGGCGTCTCGCGAGCAGCTGACGTCGAGTTCGACCGGCGCGCCGGCCGGGACCTCGCCACCGTCGCCCTCCGACCCGCTCGCGGGCGCCTCCAGCGGCGGCAGTGGGTCGCTCATCGGCGGCGAACGCAGCGGTGGTTCGGGCTGGGCGGTGC
>JALYOG010000069.1 GCA_030856985.1 Pseudomonadota bacterium
GCGAACTGCTGCGCGGCAGCAGTGGTCTGCGCCGGCGACGCGGCAACCGGCGAGGGCGTGCCGCCGCCGGGTGCGGATGCCGCGGAGGTCGCCGTCGCCACGGTGCCGGCCGGCAGGTCGAGCACCACCGAACGGCTCATCGGCGGATAGCAGATGCCGTCGGACTGGCAGCCCTGGAAGCCCGCGCGCAAGGTGACCCGGGTAGCGGCCGCGTCGCGGCGCTGCAGCGGCACCGGCACATCGATCTGGTCGAAGAACACCACCGTGCGGCCGAAATACCCGTCCTCGTGCGGCGTTCCGGCCGGCCATTTGGGCGCACCGACCGTGATCCGGTCGGTGTCCAGGCTGAGCTTGGTGTTGTCGCGGTAAAGGTAGTAACCCGGCGCGGGCGTGAAGCGCATCAGCAGCGTGTTGCCGTCGCCGACGATCGCCTCGAAGCCGAACGCGCGCTCCGGCGGCAGCGGCAGCGCATCGGCGCTCCCTCGGGCCGGGCTGCCAAGCAGGTTGCCGATCGGGTTGCCGCCTCCGACCGCGCTGGCATTGCCCAGAAGGCCCGGCGACGGCCGCTGCGCGTCCGCAGCCAATGCGACCGCGACCCGGCGCGTCTGCGGCGGATAGCAGACGCCTGCGTCGGCGCACCCCTGATAGTTGACGGTGAGGGTCGTGCCCGGCCCGCGCGCCTGCCCGGGCAGGGTCGCGGCGAGCGTTCCGCGGTAGGTCTCCACCTTGCCGAAGAACTCGTCCTCGTAGGCCTTGCCCTTGGGCAGCTTCAGTGCCCCGGCGTCGAAGTTTTCGTCGGTACTGACCGATATGCGATGCCGGTAGAGGTAATAGCCCTCGGCAACCTTCCAACTGACCGCGATGTCTCCGGCGGGGCCCTGTTTCGCACTCAGGACGAAGGCTTCGTCGACGGGCAGCAGGTCTTTCTCGTCGATCGCCGCGACCGCCGGTGCGGCGAGCAGCGCTGCGGCGGCCAGCAGCCAGGCGCGGCCCAGCGAGGCGAACCGGCGCGCGCGCGGCAAGGGTGCGGAGGAGCGGTCAGTGGTCATGTTCACGGGTCTGTTCGACCGCCCAGGCGAGGTACGGGGCGAGGCCGCCATTGGCTTCGACCGCAATCAACTCGGGCAGTTCATACGGATGCAGCGCCTGAACGCGACCGATCAGGTCGTCGAGCCGGTCCTTGGTCGTCTTGATCAGCAACAGCACTTCCTCCGCCTCCTCCAGTCGTCCTTCCCACCGGTACGTCGAACGCACTCCGGGCAGGCGGTTGACGCATGCCGCGAGGCGTTCCTGCACCAGCGCCGCGGCAATCGCCGCCGCGCTTGCGTCGTCGGGACAGGTGCAAAGGCAGATCAGGACGGACATCGGCAACGCGGCGGGGGGCGGCGGTGCATAGCCTAACCCAGCCGCCGATGCGGGACCGAGCCGCTATCTGAAGATCGCGCTGATCTTCAGATAGCGTCGGGCTTGGCGCCGCGCGTACGCCCAGTGCGCTGCGCGGCCAGCTGCTCGGCGATCTCCACCATCGGCACCTGCGCACGCGGTGAGGCGTCGCGGAATGCCCGCACGAGGCGAAGCTCCAGCGGATCCTCCACAAGCAGGGCTTCGGCGGTGGCGACGGAGTCCATGGCCGCCTCATTGGACAGTGTCATCCGGCCGCGTCCGGTCGCCAGCCATTCGAACTGCACGCCGGTCGCCATCGCCGCCTCCCGCAGGTGGCTGGCGCTGGGCGATTTCCCCAGCGACGCCTCCCAGTGGCTGACGGCACTGCGCTGCACACCGACTGCCTTGGCCAGGGCGGCCTGCGACATTCCTGCCTGCCGGCGCGCCAGGCGCATGCGCTGTTGCGCGCTCATGGCGCCAATCTCAACGGGAGCCGGCTCCCGGCAGGGACAGTCTCAGGGGCGAATGGTGGTTTCAAGGGGCCTCTCACCGACATTGTCACCATTATTATCGTTGCTACCAATAGTCTCACCAAGGTGTCCTCCATCGGTGGCCGGCCTCGACCACCCGGCCTGTGTTGTCCGCGTGATTTCGTAGAATATTCATGTCCATGGATACCGGTAGTATCCCTAAAATGCGGCCCTTGTCACTAGGCAAACCGCATTCACCGGGACACTATTGCTCCGTAGGCCAAGGATGCCCTGCAAATGACAAGGGGTCGGGTCGGGAAGGGGCGCAGGAAGCGCCATGCTGGAGGGCCATCCCCGATCCAAAGGGCGCGTGCTTTCGGGCCGCGCTCTTCTTATACAGCCTGGAAAGGCACGCGTCGGCCAGGGAGGGGCGGCTGGCGCGAGGAACAGGAACGGGGTGAGGCGCAAGGATGCGGCCGCGCTGGAGTTGAATCCCCGTTCAAGGACAAGTGCAGTGCTCTTCGCCGGTCGGGCGAAGGTTGCCGGCAGGATGCGGGCGTTGGACAGGGAATGGGATCGGGGTAGGCGCATTGAAGCGCCGTGTGGGATCAATACCCCATTCCGGGGAGCGCGCATTTGGTGGCGTTCCAGTCCGGCAACGGATCGTCGGACACGGACGTTCGGCTTTTTTTCAGGGAATGAAGCGGGAGACGGCGCAGGAAGTCGCCGCGCTGGAATGCATCCCGTATCGGCGAGCGCGTGCTTTCGGGTAGCGCTCCTTGATGTTGTAGCGCAACCCGTCGAGCAGGGAACGTTCGGCTTTTCAGAAGGGATCGGACCGGGGAGGGGCGCAGGACGTCGCCGTGCTGGAGTGCCACCCCGTTCCATGGAGCGCGTGCTTTCGGGCCGCGCTCTTCTTTTTTGGGGCGCTGAAAGCCGCACGTGTTGATTGCCGCCGGTCCGGTCTCGCTGCCGGGGGCATCCTCGCCGCGCTCCCTCGAGGCCACTTGAAACATCGCCCAGATGCCCCATCTCCTCCGCAGTCCCGCGGGGGCGTGCTGCGTCCGCAGCACTGGCACTCGCCGGGGGCGACTGCTAATATCCGTTTTCTTTTCCCGCAGTTTCAATTACTTACAAGCCAGAGGGTTGCCATGAATATCAAACCGCTGTACGACCGCGTGGTCATCAAGCGCATGGAAGAAGAGAAGATGTCCGCCGGCGGCATCGTGATTCCCGATTCGGCCACTGAAAAGCCGATCAAGGGCGAGGTGCTCGCAGTCGGCGGGGGCAAGGCGCTCGACAACGGCAGCGTTCGCGCGCCGCTGGTCAACGTTGGCGACAAGGTCCTGTTCGGCAAGTACAGCGGCACCGAAGTGAAGCTCGACGGCGTCGACATCCTCGTGGTCAAGGAAGACGACATCTTCGCGATCCTGAGCTGAGGCAAGTACAAGTGCGGGAATGGGGAGTAGGGAATAGGGAACTGCGCCACGCCGCATCCCCGTTTCCTGCCTCCACCCCCACCCGCCTTCTATCGTCCAGTTCCCTTTTCCCTATTCCCCATTCCCGCTTCTAGAGGTAAAGAACCATGGCTGCCAAGGAAATTCGTTTCGGTGAGGATGCACGCGCAAAGATGGTGCGCGGCGTCAACGTGCTCGCCAACGCCGTAAAGGCCACGCTCGGCCCGAAGGGCCGCAACGTCGTGCTCGACAAGAGCTTCGGCGCTCCCACGATCACCAAGGACGGCGTGTCCGTCGCCAAGGAGATCGAGCTGGCCGACAAGTTCGAGAACATGGGCGCGCAGATGGTCAAGGAGGTCGCCTCGCGCACTTCCGACGACGCCGGCGACGGCACCACCACCGCGACCGTGCTGGCGCAGGCGCTGATCCGCGAGGGCATGAAGGCGGTTGCCGCCGGCATGAACCCGATGGACCTCAAGCGCGGCATCGACCAGGCCGTGACCGCCGCCGTTGCCGAGCTCAAGAACATCAGCAAGCCGTCGTCCACCAGCAAGGAAATCGCCCAGGTCGGCGCGATCTCCGCCAACTCCGACACCAACATCGGCGAGCTCATCGCGCGCGCGATGGACAAGGTCGGCAAGGAAGGCGTCATCACCGTCGAAGACGGTTCGGGCCTGGAGAACGAGCTCGACGTCGTCGAGGGCATGCAGTTCGACCGCGGCTACCTGTCGCCGTACTTCGTCAACAACCAGCAGTCGATGCAGGCCGAACTGGACGACCCGTTCATCCTGCTCTACGACAAGAAGATCTCCAACGTGCGTGACCTGCTGCCCGTGCTGGAAGGCGTCGCGAAGGCTGGCAAGCCGCTGCTGATCGTCGCCGAAGACGTGGAAGGCGAAGCGCTGGCGACCCTGGTGGTCAACACCATCCGCGGTATCGTCAAGGTCTGCGCCGTCAAGGCGCCGGGCTTCGGCGATCGTCGCAAGGCGATGCTCGAGGACATGGCAACCCTGACCGGTGGCACGGTGATCTCCGAGGAGATCGGCCTGACGCTCGAGAAGGCGACCATCAACGACCTCGGCCGCGCCAAGAAGGTGCAGGTCAGCAAGGAAAACACCACCGTCATCGACGGTGCCGGCGATCCGGAAGGCATCCAGGGCCGCATCAAGCAGATCAAGGCGCAGCTGGAGGAGACCTCCTCCGACTACGACCGCGAGAAGCTGCAGGAGCGCGTGGCCAAGCTGGCTGGCGGTGTTGCGGTGATCAAGGTCGGCGCCTCGACCGAGATGGAAATGAAGGAAAAGAAGGCCCGCGTCGAAGACGCCCTGCACGCGACCCGCGCTGCGGTGGAAGAGGGCGTGGTCCCGGGCGGCGGCGTCGCGCTGATCCGTGCGCTGTCGGCCATGAGGGATCTCAAGGGCAGCAACGTCGATCAGAACCACGGCATCGCGATCGCGCTGCGCGCGATGGAAGCGCCGCTGCGCGAGATCGTCACCAACTGCGGTGAGGAGCCGTCGGTGGTGCTGAACAATGTCAAGAACGGCACCGGCAACTACGGCTACAACGCGCAGACCGGCGAGTTCGGCGACATGATCGAGATGGGCATCCTGGACCCGACCAAGGTCACCCGCACCGCGCTGCAGAACGCCGCGTCGATTGCCGGGCTGATGATCACCACCGAAGCCATGGTCTCCGAACTTCCCCGCAAGGAAGATCAGAGCGCTGGCGGCGGCGGTGGCGGCATGGGCGGCATGGATTACTGACCCGACTGTCTCCTCCCTTCCCCCTCTCTCGCTCGCTCGCCAAGGGGACTTCCTTCGGGGCGCGGGAGAGGTCGGGGTGAGGGAGTCCGTCCGTCACAGGAAACCCCGCAGCGATGCGGGGTTTTTTGCTTGGTGGCGCACGCTCGGCATCACGCCGCTGACGGATCGATTGATCAAGCGTTGCATCAGGTGCTGCAACCGATCCTTGATCGTCTGGGTCTGGGTCTGGGTCTGGTCTGGCTGCTCGATACCGTGCGACGACTCCAGCGTCTGTCATGAACCGCCGTATGCGGAACCGCACTTACGGTGTGTGGGAGGGCAGCCGGGGTGATCCGGCTCCCTACCCGATCAGAGCGACACAATCGCGCGTGCACGCCTCAAGCATGGAAGAAGGATGGCCCCTCATCCCGCTTTCCCAACGTCGCTCCATGCGATTCCCTGGCCCGAGCAGCGCTGATTCCCGGCCGACGAGAACTGCGCAGCACCACCGGCGAAAACACCTGTCCTGCTCAAGGCGGGATACTGCGCCGGCAGCAATGTGGTCCGGCTTGCCGGTTGTTATCCGCGTCTGGGTCAACAGATCCTCGGCAGCTGTTCGCCTACCAGCATGTCGACGATGCGTTCGCCGCCGAAGGCGGTGTGCATGATCACGGTGCCGCACGGCTTGTCGCCTACTTCGCCGATGATGGCGGCGTCGCGCCCGGCCGGATGAGCGCGCATCGCCGCCAGCGCGGCGTCGGCCTGCGCGGCCGGCACCAGCGCCACCAGCTTGCCTTCGTTGGCGAAGTACAGCGGATCCAGGCCGAGGATCTCGGACACGCCGCGGACCGCCTCGCGTACCGGGATGGTGGGTTCGTCAAGGTTGATGCAGACATCGGCGGCCAGCGCGAACTCGTTGAGCACGGTGGCGATGCCGCCGCGAGTGGCGTCGCGCAGGCAGTGCACGTCTGGGCAGGCGGCCAGCAGGGCCTGGATCAGGCCATGCAGCGAGCAGCAGTCGCTTTGGATCGGCACGTCCAGCGCGAGATCTTGGCGCGCGGCCAGGATCGCCACGCCGTGGTCGCCGATGTGGCCGTTGATGAGCACCTTGTCGCCGGGGCGCGCACGGTTGGCGGCGATGCGCACACCCGCCGGGATCACGCCGACGCCGCTGGTGTTGATGAACAGCTTGTCGACCGCGCCGCGATGCACCACCTTGGTGTCGCCGGTGACGATCTGCACGCCGGCCACCTGTGCGGCTGCCTGCATCGAGGCCGCGATGCGGCGCAGGTCGGCCACCGGAAAGCCTTCCTCGAGGATGAAACCGCAGGACAGGTACAGCGGCCGCGCGCCCGAGACCGCGAGGTCGTTGACGGTGCCGTTGACCGCCAGCGCGCCGATGTCGCCGCCGGGGAAGAACAGCGGATCGACCACGTAGGAGTCGGTGGTGAACGCCAGACGATCGCCAATGCGTACCAGGTCGGCGAGCGCGAAGCGGGCCTGGTCTTCCAGAGTTGCCAGCGCGGGGTTGTCGAACGCGGTGAGGAACACGTCGTCGATCAGGTCGCGCATCGCCTTGCCGCCGCCGCCGTGGGCCAGGGTGATGGTGTTGCCGCGGAACTTGCCGCTGCGCTGGCGGATGCGCGGTTCCGGTTGCTGTTCGCCAGGCATGGATGCGCTCATGCGGGCTGCTTCGGTGCGGCTTGGGCCGCTTCAGCGAGTGCGTCCGCCGCTGCGAGCGCCTCGCGGCGCTTCAGGATCTCGGCCAGGTCGATGCGGCCGTAGCTGTAGACCGCGGCGCAAGCACCTTCGGACGACACCATCAGCGAGCCCAGCGGCGTTTCAGGTGTGCACGCGGTGCCAAACACCTTGCACTGCCAGGGCTTGATCGCGCCCTTGAGGACCTCGCCGCATTGGCAGGATTTCGGGTCGGCGATCTTGAGGTTGGGCACCGAGTACTTGCGCTCGGCGTCGAAGCGCGCATAGCCGTCGCGCAGGCGGATGCCGGAATGGTCGATCGAACCCAGCCCCCGCCACTCGAAGAACTCGCGCAGCTGGAACACTTTGTGCACCGCATTGAGCGCCGGATCGTTGCCGGCATCGGACACCACACGTTGGTACTGGTTCTCGACCTCGCTGCGGCCTTCGGCCAGCTGCTTGAGCACCATCCAGATCGACTGCAGGATGTCCAGCGGTTCGAATCCGGCGATCACCAGCGGCTTGCGGTAGTGGCGGGCGATGAATTCATAGGGCGCACTGCCGATCACCATGCTGACGTGGCCGGGACCGAGAAAGCCGTCGAGGGTGAGCTCCGGCGAGTCGAGGATCGCCTTGATCGTCGGAATGATGGTGATGTGGTTGCAGAACACCGCAAAGTTGCCGATGTTCTCGGCCTCGGCGCGCAGCACGGTGAGCGCGGTCGAGGGCATCGTGGTCTCGAAGCCGAGCGCGAAGAACACCACCTCGCGTTGCGGGTTGTCGCGCGCGAGTTTCAGCGCGTCCATCGGCGAATAGACCATGCGCACGTCGGCGCCGCCGGCCTTGGCCTCAAGCAGGCTCTTGCTGGAGCCGGGCACGCGCATGGCGTCGCCGAAGGTGCAGAAGATCACGTTCGGGTGCTCGGCCAGCGCCACGCAGTCGTCGACCCGGCCCATCGGCAGCACGCAGACCGGGCAGCCCGGGCCGTGCACCAGTTCGATCGCATCGGGCAGCATCTGCTCGATGCCGTATTTGAAGATCGAGTGGGTATGGCCGCCGCAGACTTCCATCAGTTGCAGCGGACGCTGGCTGCAAACCGGAATCTGCGGCACCAGATCCTCGATCCTGCGGATCAGCACTTTCGCCTTGGCCGGATCGCGGAACTCGTCGACGAACTTCATCGCGTCGCCTCACTGTCGTCGCGTGCCGTGCCTGCATCAGCGAGGCCGCCGCGCGCGTCGGCCAGCAGGGTGTGCACCAGGTCCCAGAGGATGTGGTAGGTCGCCACGTGCACTTCCTGCACGCGGTGAACGCTGTCGGTGGCCACCACCAGGCAGTGGTCGATGGCCGCGGACTTCGCCATCGCGCCGCCGTCGCCGCCGGCCAGGCCAATCGTGATCAAGCCCATTTGCTTGGCCTTGACGAAGGCCTTGAGCAGGTTGTTCGAGTTGCCGCTGGTGGAGAAGCCGACCAGGCCGTCCTCGGCGCGGGCATGGGCGATGACCTGGCGCACGAAGATGTGGTCGAAGCCGACGTCGTTGCCCACCGCGGTCATCATCGCCTCGTCGGACGACAGGTTGGTCGCGGTCAACGCCGGCCGGCCGGCGGTGATCGGGTGCAGGAACTCGACCGCGAAGTGGGCGGCATCGCAGCTTGAACCGCCGTTGCCCATGCTCAGCATGCGCCCGCCGCGCTGGTAGACATCGGCGATCGCGCGCGCCGCGGCGACCACGGCCTGGCCGTTGTCGGCGAAGAAACGCTGCTTGGCCTCGAGGCTATGCGCGGCTTTCTGGCGCACCGATTCCAGCAGCGCCGCATCCAGGCTCGCCGCGTCCTGCCGGTCGCCGTGCAGGAACGGATACAGCTCGCGGAGACTGCGCGAATCCTGGCTCATGACCGGACCTCCCCGCGTTGCAACAGGTGCATTTCCTCCGCAAGCTCGCCCAGCTCCTGCAGGAGCGCGAGTGTCTTGGCGGCCTCGGCCTCGTCGATCAGGCTCATGGCGAAGCCGACGTGCACCAGCACCCACTGGCCCACGCAGTCGGCCGGCGTGCGACCGGATCCGAGCACGCAGGAAATGTTGATCGCGCGACGGACGCCGCTGATCTCCACCATCGCGGTGTTGGTGGCTGCGTCGACGATGCCGACGATCAACCCTGGAATGCCTACGCACATGGTTCATGGTCCTCGATGGTGGTCGGCAAGGCGCAGCGCGCGGCAGCGATTGCCGCTTGTCCCAGGCTCAGCCCGCCGTCGTTGGCCGGGACCCGATGGTGGCGCAGAACCGCGAAGCCCGCGGCTTCCAGTCCGCCAATGGTGGCTTCGGCCAGCACGCGGTTCTGCAGCACGCCGCCGGAGAGCGCGACGCGACCGCAGCAGCGATCCCCGTGGGTGCTCGCAAGATGTTGCGCCATCGCTGTGAGGCCCTGCGCAAGGCCGGCGTGGAAGCGCGCCGCCACGACGCCCGCGGCCACGCCCGCGGCCAGGTCGCGCAGGAGTTCTTCCCACATCGGGCCTGGCTCCAGCCTAGGAATACCGTCCTCATCCGTGATCGAGAACGGATAGGCCTTGCCATCGTCGAGCGCGGTACGGTCGACCGCCGATTCCAGCTCGATCGCCGCCTGGCCTTCATAGCTGACGCAATCGCGCCAGTGCACCACCGCGGCGACGGCGTCGAACAGACGCCCGCAGGAACTGGTCAGCGGGCTGTTGAGGCCCGAGGTGATCATCCCGTCCAGCGTCGCCAGCGGCTTGTCGGCCATCGCGCGGAAGAATGGCAACGCGGCATGTTCGCGAGCCACGGCCTCCCAGCCAAAGGCCCGGCGCAGCTGCGCATAGGCCAGCCGCCACGGCTGCCGGATCGCCTGCGCACCGCCGGGCATCGGCACCGCGGCGAAGGCCGCAAGCCGGCGGTAGCCGCGATAGTCCGCCAGCAGGAACTCGCCGCCCCAGATCGTGCCGTCGTCGCCGAAGCCGGTGCCATCCAGGGCGATGCCGAGCACGGGCGCGACATCGAGGTCGAGTCCGTTGTCGGCCATGCACGCCGCGATGTGGGCGTGGTGGTGCTGGACTTCGATGAGTCGGCAATCGTTGGCTGCAGCCCATGCGCGGCCGGTCTTGCTCGGCAGGTAGTCGGGATGGCTGTCGACCGCAACCACGGACGGGCGGTGTTCGAACAGGTCCAGGTAGAGAGCGAGGGTTTCATGGAATGCCCGGTTGGCCGCAGGGTGCTTCAGGTCGCCCAGATGCTGCGACAGAATGGCCTGGCCATCGCGGAGAAGACAGAGGGTGTTTTTCAGCTCGCCACCGAAGGCCAGTACCTCCGGCGCGTCGGCGAACCCGCGCGGCAGGCGTAGCGGCGCCGGCGCGAAGCCGCGCGCGCGTCGGAGCAGGGCAGGCGTACCGGCGGTGATCCTGACCACCGAATCGTCGAGCCGACTGACGATGTCGCGGTCGTGCAGCAGCAGTGCGTCGGCGATGCCGGCCAGACGCTCGCGCGCCTCGTCGTTGTCGGTGCATTGCGGCTCATCGGAGCGGTTGCCGCTGGTCAGCACGATCGGCGCGTCCAGGTCCTGCATCAGCACGTGGTGTAGCGGCGTGTAGGGCAGCATGAAGCCGTAGCAACGCAGGTTGGGCGCAACGCGATCGGCCAGGCGTTCGGGGCCGTCGGCGTCGAGCAGCACGATCGGTGCGGCGGTGCCGCGCAGCAGCTGCGTCTGCGTTTCGTCGACACCGCAGTAGCGGCGGATCATGTCGATATCGCGCGCCATCAGCGCGAAGGGCTTGTGGTCGCGGTGCTTGCGCGTGCGCAGCCGCGCGACCGCGTCGGCATCGGTGGCATCGCAGGCGAGATGGATGCCACCCAGGCCCTTGATCGCGACGATTCTGCCGGCCTGCAGCAGGCGCCGGGCAGCGTCGATCGGATCGCCGCCGGCGTCGTTGTATCCGGTGTCGGCGATGTCGACGAGGGGTTCCAGCCAAAGCCGCGGTCCGCACTCGGGGCAGGCATTGGGCTGGGCATGGAAACGACGATCGGCGGGATTCTCGTATTCGGTCGAGCAGGCATTGCACAGCGGGAACGACGCCATACTGGTCGTGGCGCGGTCGTAGGGGATGCGCCGGATTATGCTGAGCCGCGGCCCGCAATGGGTGCAGTTGGTGAACGGATAGCGGAAACGTCGCGCGGAGGGATCGAGAGTTTCCGCGATGCAGGCTGCGCAGGTCGCCGCATCCGGCACGACTCCGGTATGCACTCGGTTCGAGCGGCTGATGGTGATGCGGAAATCCGCGTCGGCAGGCAATGCTGCCGCGGGTTCGCGCACGATGCGATCGATGCGTGCCAGCGGCGGCGCATCGTCCCTCAATGCATCAACGAAGGCCTCAAGGTCATCCGCGCGACCGCAGACATGCATGCTAACGCCGTCGCCATCATTGCCGACCCAACCCCGCAGCCGATGCTGTCTGGCCAGGCGCCATACGTTGGGGCGGAAGCCCACGCCCTGCACCAAGCCGTGCACCTTGACCAGCGCGGCCAGCTCTTCACGGTCTTGCCCGGCACAAGTCACGCCCGCACTCAAGGCAAGCTCACTCCTGCAGATCTCGATGTCCAACCATACTCCCGAGAGCGGAAAACCCCGTGGATCCGCGTTGGTTCTCGTTGGTGGCCCGGTGCCGCCAGGAGGAGCGCCACGGTGAACGGCGCGCTTCGCGGCAGGCTTCAACAGTTTCGCTTCCGGACATCGCTTACCCGGGTTGCGACCGGTCCGGCTCGCGCCTGGCAACGGCATGCAGCCTGATCCAGTCGTGGATGCGCCGCACTGCTGGCTCGATCGCCGCCTCGACCGGCGGACTGAGTCCGATTTCCAGGGCAGCATGCCGAGCGGGTTCACACCCCAGGACATTCACCACTTTGGGCAGGCGGGAGATCCCCGCCAGAAGATTGAGTACCCGCAGCGGCGTGGCGCAATGGGTGTCGGCGAAGTAGTCGCGCCGTTGATGGAGGTCGAGCCGGGAGAAATCCGTCAGTTCCGGTTCCAGCAGGTAAAGCTGGCCCGGCACTCCGCCGCGCTCGAACGCGTCCAGGATCAGCAATGCCGCACAATCCGCCATGACCTCCTGAATCAGACTCATGCCGCCGATCCCGGTTTCGATCACGACCACGCCCGGGGGCATGGCGGGGCCGTCGAGCAGCCGTCTCGTCACTTCCACACCGAATCCGTCGTCGCCGTGCAATACGTTTCCGACGCCCGCAACGAGGATCCGGCCGAATGCTTCCGTCATCAGAAACTCGGCAGCTTTGGCTCGAAAGGCATGCCGAAACCCACCAAGACCCGGCCATCGTCGTCGGTCCGCACCGGATGGCAGCGCACACCATCTCCACCGCCCAGACGACTGCCTTGGCGGATGTCGTAGTAGCACCCCGCATGAGATGGGCAGACCAGGGTGTAACGCTGGAGGCTGGCCTGTGCCAGCGACGCGCCGTCCTGCGCGCACTGGGCATCAAGGGCAAAGACCTCGTGGTCGACACGGCACAGCAGCAGCTGGACCCCATCAAGCGACCGGGACACGCAGCCGCCTGTGCCCAGCTCGTCCCGGTTGAGCAATGCCGGAATCCAATGCGGGATTCTGGAGGCCGGTGCCGGTGCCGGTGCCGGACGGGCCACGGTCGGCGCCAGCACCTTGATGGGAATAGTTTTCGGGCCACTGCCCGTGTCGGCCGGCGGCGGGTCCGAATCCGCTACCGGAAGCAGGTCGTAGAGCTCCATCAGGGTATGGATCGCCGGGTCGGTGATCACCTTCTCCAGCACGCCCTCCTTGAACAGGCGCACCAGGCGGTGCAATCCCTCGCGATGGATCGCATCAATGCCCTGCAGCAATGCATAGACCTGGGCTTTGATTTCCGAATCTGGCAGCTGGTCGAGCGCCTCCAGGCGGACGCCGACATCGGCCACCAGGGCCTCCCATGCCTCGTTCTCCATGAAATCGACCAACGCCTGCGGCGCGTTGTCGTCCGCGGCTGGGGCGGATTTCTGGCCGCCGCTCATGCGCCGTCGCTCAGTGCAGCGCGCACTCGTCACCGCACCTGGAATGGTCGTCGCCGTCGCAGCATCCGGCTTCGCATTCGCCGTGGGTCGGCTTCTGCAGATCCGAGAAATGCTCGGCGAACAGGCGTCCCGCCTTGCGGCGGCCCTGTTCGCTGAAGCGGTAGGCGGTGTCGCCTGCTGCGAGCAGGTCGCCCGCCGCAGCCAGATCCGCGAGTACGGCGCCGATCGTCTCGGCATCCTGCTTGAGGAACGGCAACAGCACCTGGGCGTCGAAGGTATCGCCAAAGCCCTCGCCCTGGTACCAGTAGCCGATCTCGAGGAGTTCCTCGCGGTTGACCAGGCGCGCCAGTGCGCGATCCGCGTCCACGCCGTGGTCATCGCGCGATCCGCGCGCATCCGCCCCTGCCTGATCCTGCCGTGCGGCTTTCATGCCAGTCATCGGCCACGTCCCATGCCGGCGGCTGCTGCGACGTGGTGACGATACCACTGGCCCACCACGTTGATCTGCTGGACCGAGCGCGTCGGCACCTGCGCCAGCCACGCAGTGTCACCAGACACCGCCTGCCGGCAGCCAGCCAGCGTCTCGTCCATGATCGCCTTCACTGCCGCACTCGGCGGCGCGGACCCCACCACGTGCGTTGGCGCGACGGCCGCCTCGGCCACCACGACCTTGCCGAAACGCTCCTCGGCGACCTGGACTTCGACCAGCAGCACCTGCTGCGGCCAGATGCCGAAATGCGCGCCGATCACCAGCAGGTTGTCGAGCGCGACCACGCCGGTGACCGCCTCATAGATACGGTCCTGGATGGCCTGCACGGTCATTGCGCCGCCCACCCAGCGCCGGATGCTCACGGTGCCGTCCTCCAGGCCCCGGTCGACCGGGCCGACCAGGACCACGCGGTCCCAGCGCTGCGCGGAGGCCTGCCAGTCCTGCGCGATCGCGATCGGGCTCCAGTCGAGTGTCTGCAGCACCACGCCCTGCGGCCATGGCTCGTCGCGCAATCGGGCGCTGAAGTCCGCGCCCAGGGGGTGGTTGCGCAGGACGGCGTTGGCGCCGATGCTGCCCAGCAGGATGCGATCGGGCACCGCCCCGTCCACGAACGTCCTAGACGCCGCAGGCGCAGGTGGTGACCTCGCGGGTGACCACCCGGTCCGTCCCTTCCACCATGACGTGGGTGGTGCAGGGCATGCAGGGATCGAAGCTGCGGATCGCACGCAGGATGTCGATGCCCTTGAAGTTGGTCTCGTCGGTGAACCGGGTTTCCAGCAGCGGCGTATTGAGCACCGATTGCTCGTACGCGCCGGACTCTCCCCACGGCGTCTTCGGGCAGGCGTTGATGGTCGAGGGCGTCACGATCTGGTAGTTGGCCAGCAGGCCGTCCTTGATCACACACCAATGGCCAAGCAAGCCCCGTCCCGCGCCCCAGAAGCCGACGCCGATGTATTCACCGGAAGCGGGAATGGTGAACGGCGTGTGCACGTCGGTCTCCCCGCGCTTAAGCAGGTCCATGGCGCGCGTCCAGCTTTCCAGCGTCACCATGGTGTTGAAGGCCACGGCATAGGCCCGTGCCCGGTTACGCTCAAAGGCATTCCAGATCTCGGGGATCTTCCATTCGAGCCGCGCTGCCGGCAGGGCGCCGCCGGCGGGTACGTTGAGGACCAGGCTGTGTCCGGTGGACTCAACGTAATCGCTCGCGGGCAGCTTCTGTGCCAGCGCGGAGATGTAGACCCGTGCGTAAGCACCGGCCTCGAAGGTCTTGCGATCCCATGTCGGCGTCGTCGACCAGCTGTAGCGTTCCTTCCAGTCCTGCGCGCCGGGGCGCGGGATGGTGCTCTTGTTCCACGGGTGATTGGGACTGAGCGGCTGGCCGGCGGGGTCGGTCTTGTACGGGTAGTCCGTCCATGGCTCGTAGTAGGAGTGCTCGATGAACTCCTCCAGGCCGACGTTGAGGTCCTGCAGCCGCGTCGTCACCAGCTTGCCGTCGACGACCGCGCCGG
>JALYOG010000074.1 GCA_030856985.1 Pseudomonadota bacterium
GCGCGTGACCGCGGGAGCGCGCCGGGCGTTTTGCTAAGCTCGCGCGGTCGCGTCCAGCGACACGCCACGGCCTTGGGGAAACGAGTACATGAGCGAGCACGACACCGGCGCCGAAGCGCGCCGCCCCCGGATTGCGCTGCACACGCGGATGTTGATCGGCTTCGTGATCGGTGCGGGCGCCGGCCTGCTGGCCAACCTCTACGCCGCGGACGCCGACTGGCTGCAGACCTTCGTCACCTACGTGACCGATCCGGTCGGGCAGTTGTTCCTGCGCCTGCTGTTCATGCTGGTGGTCCCGCTGGTGTTCTCGGCGCTGATCCTGGGCGTGGTGGAGATCGGCGACCCCAGGTCGCTGGGGCGCATCGGCGGCAAGACCCTGCTGTGGATCCTCGCCGTCACCACGGTGGCGGTCACGATCGGCCTGGTGCTGGTCAACGTGTTGCAGCCGGGGCTCGGGCTGCCGCCGGACGTCGCCACCACGCTGCTGGCGGAGGCCAGCGAACGCACCGCCGACATTGCGGTCAAGGGCGGGGCGATCTCCGGCATCGACCTGCTGCTCAACATCGTGCCGCGCAACCCGGTGGCCGCCGCCGCCGCCGGCGACCTGATCGCGGTGATGTTCTTCGCGCTGATGTTCGGCATCGCCGCCACGGTGATCCGCAGCGAGGGCACCCGCAGTTTCGTCGGCGCGGTGCAGGGCATCTACGACATCTGCCTGAAACTGATCGGCTGGATCATCGAGGTCGCGCCGTTCGCGGTCGCCGCGCTGCTGTTTTCGATCACCGCGGTGCTCGGCTTCGACGTGCTGGTGCAACTGGCGCGCTTCGTCGGCACCGTGCTGCTCGGCCTCGGGATCCATTTTTTCGTGGTCTTCCCGGTGCTGCTGTGGGTGTTCGGACGGATGTCGCCGCTGGAGTTCTTCCGCGGCGCGCAGCCGGCGCTGCTGACCGCGTTTTCGACCTCGTCCTCCAGCGCGACGCTGCCGACCACGCTGAAGGTCACCGAAGACCGGCTCGGCGTGCCGCGGCGCGTCGCCCGTTTCGTCTGCACGCTCGGTGCGACGGCGAACATGAACGGCACGGCCCTGTTCGAGGGCATCACCGTGTTGTTCCTAGCCCAGTTCTTCGGCGTGGAGCTGGGGTTGGGGCAGCAGGTGCTGGTGCTGGTGCTGTGCATCTTCGGCTCCATCGGCGCGGCCGGCGTGCCGGGCGGATCGCTGCCAGTGATCGCGATGATCCTGGTGATGTTCGGCATTCCCCCGGAAGGCATCGGCCTGATCCTCGGCGTCGACCGCCTGCTTGACATGTGCCGCACCGCGGTCAACGTCGGCGGCGACATGGTCGGATCGGTGGTGATCGGCCGCAGCGAGTTCGGCCTGCACAGCGAGGAGCTCGACCAGGTCGGACCGGCGACCTGAGCGGGCGCCGCCAATGCCCACGGGCACCCGCACCGGGAGCTGCGGCACGCCGATAGCCGCCCGATCCTGGGGGAGCTGTCGATTCCGGCGGCAGTGCGCCGCGACAGCGGCCGGCGCGGATGGGACAATAGGGCCCGCTTCATCCCTCCCGCAGCAGCGAGCGCGCCGTTTCCGCGGCGATTGAAGCTCGCCGCAGACCGGGCCGCGTTCCCTCCCGCCGACCCGAGACCGAGCTTCCGCACGGGAGGCGAGGACTCCCATCAGCAGCCAGAGCCCCATGACCACGCCGACCCGCCGCGATCTCGCCAACGCCATCCGCTTCCTTGCCATCGACGCGGTGCAGGCCGCCAACTCCGGGCATCCCGGCATGCCGATGGGCATGGCCGACATCGCCGAAGTGCTGTGGAACGACTACCTCAGCCACAACCCGTCCAACCCGAAGTGGTTCAACCGCGACCGCTTCGTGCTGTCCAACGGCCATGGCTCGATGCTGCAGTACGCGCTGCTGCACCTGAGCGGCTACGACCTGTCGGTCGAGGACCTACGCAATTTCCGCCAGCTCGAGTCGCGCACGCCGGGCCATCCGGAAAACTTCATGACGCCCGGCGTGGAGACCACGACCGGCCCGCTGGGCCAGGGGTTCGCCAATGCGGTCGGCATGGCGCTGGCCGAAAAGCTGCTCGCGCAGCGCTTCAACCGGCCGGAAAACGAGATCGTCGATCACCGCACCTGGGTGTTCATGGGCGACGGCTGCCTGATGGAAGGCATTTCCCACGAGGCCGCGTCGCTGGCCGGCACCTGGGGCCTGCACAAGCTGGTGGCGTTCTGGGACGACAACAGGATTTCGATCGACGGCAACACCGCCGGATGGTTCACCGACGACACGCCGGCGCGTTTCGAGGCCTACGGCTGGAACGTCGTGCGCGGTGTCGATGGCCACGACAGCGACGCGATCAAGCGCGCGATCGAGTCGGCATTGCTGTGCAGCGACAAGCCCACGCTGATCTGCTGCCGCACGATGATCGGCTACGGCTCGCCCGGCAAGGCCGGCAAGGAATCCAGCCATGGCGCGCCGCTGGGTCCGGACGAAATCATCGCCACGCGCGGCGCACTGAGCTGGGAGCACGACGCCTTCCACATCGCGCCCGATGTCTACGAAGGCTGGCGCGCCACGGATGCCGGAAGACAGCGCGAAGACCAGTGGAACCGCCTGTTCGAGCAGTACGCGGCGCAGTTCTCCGACCTTGCCGATGAATTCGGACGCCGTTCGCGTGCGCAACTGCCGGCCGATTTCGCTGCCGTTGCCGAGGCGTACATCGCCAAGCTGCAGGCCGATGGGCCGAGCATCGCGTCGCGCAAGGCCTCGCAGATGGCAATCGAGGCGTTCGCGCCGCACCTGCCGGAGCTCGTCGGCGGTTCGGCCGATCTGGCGCATTCGAACCTGACGCTGTGGAGCGGCAGCAAGTCCGTGGCCAGCGACGACCCGAACGCGAACTACATCTACTTCGGCGTGCGCGAGTTCGCGATGACCGCGATCAGCAACGGCCTGTCGGTCCACGGCGGTTTTATTCCGTACGACGCCACGTTCCTGGTGTTCAGCGACTACGCGCGCAACGCGGTGCGCATGAGCGCGCTGATGGGCGCCAACGCGATCCACGTCTACACCCACGATTCCATCGGCCTGGGCGAGGACGGTCCCACCCACCAGCCGATCGAGCACCTGGCCTCGCTGCGTTACATCCCGCACAACGATGTGTGGCGTCCCTGCGACGCGGTCGAGTCGGCGGTGTCGTGGCGCGCGGCGATCGAGCGCAAGGACGGTCCGACCTGCCTGGTGTTCTCGCGGCAGAACCTCGCTCACCAGCCTCGCGACGAGCAGCAGGTCGCTGATATCGCCCGCGGCGGATACGTGCTGCGCCATGGCAGCGACGCTCCGGACGTGATCCTGATCGCGACCGGCTCGGAGGTCGGGCTGGCGACGCAGGCGGCCGACAAGCTCGCTGCCGATGGACTTGCGGTGCGCGTGGTGTCGATGCCATCCACCGACGTGTTCGACCGGCAGGACGCGGCGTACCGGGCCGCGGTGCTGCCCGATGCCTGCCGCAAGCGCGTGGCGATCGAAGCCGGCGTGAGCGACTTCTGGCGCAAGTACGTCGGGCTGGACGGCGCGGTGATCGGCATCGACAGCTTCGGCGCGTCCGCGCCGGCGGAGAAGCTGTTTCCGCACTTTGGCTTCACCGTGGAGCGCGTGGTCTCGATGGCCAAGGGGCTGTAGCCCCAAGGCACGTCGCGCAGCGAGGTGGGGCGTGTCCGCCTCGCCGAAACAGGCGCGGTCGTGTTCCGGCCGCCTCCATCGCACGCGTATCGGTCAGCCTCCGGACCGATCCAGCGCCAGCGCCAGCACGCGCGCCTGCAGCCGCTCGGCGATGCCGTGCGGCGCATTGAGCTGCATTCGCGCCATCGCTTCCGAGTCGCCCGTAGCGGCACTCCCGATGGCACGCACAACGGTGCGCAGTTTCGCCGTGCGCGTGGCGGTGTTCGTCTTCAGCCACGAAAGCGCCTCCACGAGTCGCTCCTCGACTGGGGTGAAATCGCTGCCCAGCGGATAGCGCGGCAGCGTCCCGTCGCGGCGCAGCGGTTCGAGTGCCACGCGCAACTGCTGCGGCGTATTGCGTGAGCCGTGGGCGGGCATCACATCGCCGGCGCGCAGCTTGCCTTCGCGCTGCGCGGTCTCGATCAGCCCGCGCTGGAAGGCCGCGTCGCAGATCGCGCTCATCGCCAGCACGCAGTCCTCGTCGGTGCGGCCGCGAAGGTCGGCGATGCCGTACTGGCTGATGTAGATGTCGCGCAGGTGCCTGGGAATGGTCGTGTGGCCGTAGTTCCAGACGATGTTGGAAGTGGCCTTGCCGCCCGCCGTGCGGGTTGCGCGCAGCATCAGTACCGAGCGTGCGTCGGGCAGTGCGTGCGCCATGGCCACGAAGTTGTATTGGCCGCCGACGCCCGATACCACGCGTCCATCGGCCAATGCATCGGAAACCGCGGCGCCCAGCGCCGTGGCCATCATGACGCTGTTGAAAAATCGCGCGTCGCGTCGCTGCAGGCGTTCCAGCGTCTCGTTGCCGCCGTACAGCTCGTTGACCGCGCGGACGCGGGCCATGCCGATGCCGCGGCGGGTATCGGCGGGCATCGTGCGAAGCCAGTGGTAGAAATCGTGCGATCCAAGATAGAACGCGCCGTGCAGGAACTGTCCGTCGCGTTCGACCGCCGCCCGATCGGCAGCGCTGGCGCTGGCGTCGGCCAGGCGGCGCATCAGCGCTTCGTCGTCCACGACCTTGCGACGGATCACCCCGACCTCCACCAGTCGCCGGAAGCCTTCGTTGAGCATCTCGCTGCAGCCGTACAGCCCTTCGGCAAACGGCCCGACCGTCGCGAGCGCGACCGCAGGCGAGCCCAGTGCCGCCAGCACGCGCCGATAGCGCGCGTTGTCGGTGTGCCGCAGCGCGAGCGCATGGCACAGCGCGTCGGCCAGTGCGCCGATGCCGATCTGCAGGGTGCCGCCGTCGACCACCAGCGTGCTGGCGTGGAAGCCGATCGCGTAATCGGCGTCTTCGACCGGCTGGCGCGGAAGCGCGAACAGCTTGGGATGCGGGCCCGGCGGCGCGACCACCGCATCGAAGAAGCTTGCATCCACCGCGGCGCTGCCACCGAGCCATGGCAGCTCCGGATCGATTTCCGCGACCAGCAACGGGCGGGGCCGCCCGCTGGCGACGATCGCATCGATCGCGTCGAAAGTCAGGTCGGTGTTGCACGACAGCGACAGCCGCGCGCCCGCGCCTTCGATGGCGTCGGGGTCGCGCGCGACGCGCTGCACGATCGCGTTGACGCCGCGCTCGGCCAGCGCCCGCGCGACGTGGGTGTAGTTCAGGCTCGTATATCGTCGCTGCGCCTGGGCGGAGTGGAGCAGGGCGCCGGACTGCAGGTAGAACTCCTCGACCCGGACGTGCGCGGGCAGGCCCTCGCGCTTCATGGCGGCGACGTACTCCAGCGCCGGGTAATCGTCGCCGAAGTGGCGCTGCAGGAATGGCGCCAGGAAGCGTTGTTGCAGCCCTTCCCCTGCGGGCGGCGGGTCCAGCGACAGCGCGGTATACAGGTGCAGCGCACGCGCGGGCTCGCTCTCGATCCGCCGATAAAGCGCGTTCAACAGCCGATGCGGTTTGCCCAGGCCCAGCGGCGCGCCGACGTGAAGCGGACCCTGGATCCGCTGGAGGATCAGCGCGACGGTCGCATCGAGCGACTCGCAATACACCGGGGCGGGGCGCTGGTTCATCCGTGCAGCGTAGCGCGGCGGCTCGGATCGGGCGCGTGCGGGGTCGGCTGGGCGCGGCGGGCCGGCGCCCTCCGGGGAGCCGTCCCGGACCATCGGCGGTTCGACGGCCCTTGTTCGGCCCTCGGCAGGCGCGCATGCTTTCGCCAGAAAGCAAAAGCGAAGGACCGCAATGAACCGATCAGCGAATGCGATAACCGGGAGCTGCGAGCAGCCGAGCCTCGGATGTCGTCCGACGTTCTCGCACGTCATCGATCGAAAACGCGTGGCCGTCTACGACGGGTTGCTGCCCGGCGCCACCCTCAAGAGTCTCTGCGACGTTGTCTCGCGCGCGGCGTATACCCGCAGCGAGAGCGCGAGGCCCGACACGGCGCAGTTCAGGCATTGGGCCACCGAAATCTCCCTTGCCGCCCTGCCCACGATGCCGTTTATGGCGCCGACACTACATGCGCTGGAGGATTTCGATGGCATTGGATACCGCCCTTACCGGAGCTACGTGAACGTTGCCCATTTTGGCGACGTCCTGCTCAGCCACGTGGACTGCCTTCCGGGCGCCGGCGAGATCACGGCCTTGTGGTACGTGTGCGAGCAGTGGGACCGCGACTGGGGCGGCGAAACGGTGTTCTTCGACGTGCACAACGAGGCGCGCGCCCTGGTGACGCCCAAGCCCGGCCGCCTGGTGCTATTCGATGGCGACCTCCTGCATACCGGCAAGCCGCCGAACCGGAACTGCTACCAGGCCCGGTACACGCTGGCGCTCAAGTTCGAGCGCGCCGCGCGGCCCGCAGCGACTTAGCTGGGTGACGGCGCACGGCTGCGACGCGTCGGAGCCGCTTGACACCTGCGATTACAGGCGTAATCTGTCCGTAGTGATTACGGATGTAAACAGTGCAGATCAGCGAAGCCGAATCGATCGTGATGGAAGTGCTCTGGCGCACCCAGCCACTGGCGGCCGAGGACGTCGTGGCCGCCCTGGCGCACTCGCAGCAGTGGCAGGAACCCACGATCAAGACCCTGCTCAACCGCCTGCTGAAAAAGGGCGCGATCCAGGCCGAGCGCGACGGTCGGCGCTACCTCTACGCGCCGGTCCTGCGCCGAGAGGACTGGGTCATGGGCGAAAGCCAGGGCCTGCTCGAACGCCTGTTCGGTGGCCGCGTCGCGCCGTTGGTGGCGCACTTCAGCGAGCAGGGCGGACTCAGCGGCAAGGACATCGCGGAACTGCGCAAACTGCTCAAGGAGATCGACGATGGAAGCCGCTGACCTGATCGCACCGCTGGTCGAGGCCACGCTGGCGACCAGCGCCGCGGTGCTTCTCGTGCTCGCCCTTCGCCGGCCGTTGCGCACCGCGTTCGGTCCGGCCATCGCCTACGCGGCGTGGCTGATGGTGCCCGCGGCGATCGTCGCGGTGATGCTGCCGGCGGCGCAGGCATCGGTCGTGGTCGAAACGATTTCCGCCCCCGCCGGCATCGTGCACGCCTCCTCGGCCATCGCCCCGGCCGCGGCCTTCGATCACTCGACATGGTTGGCCTGGCTGTGGCTGCTGGGCGCGCTGGCAATGGCGCTCCGCCTGATGGCGCAGCAGCGTGCATTTTGCCGGCGTCTCGGAAAACTGCGCTGGCTCGGCGGCGGCGTCTGCCAGGCCGAAGGCGTTGCGGGCCTGCCGGCGGTGATCGGATTGTTGCAGCCGCTGATCGTGCTGCCGGCCGATTTTCAGTCGCGTTACACGCCCGTCGAGCGGCGCCTGATGCAGGCCCACGAGGCGATGCACGTCCGCTCCGGCGATCCGCAGTTCAACGCGCTGGCGGCCCTGCTGCGTTGCGTCTTCTGGTTCAACCCGCTGCTGCACGGCGCCTCGCGTCACTTCCGCCACGACCAGGAGCTCGCCTGCGACCAGCGCGTGATCGCCTGCCATCCGAACGCCCGCCGCGCCTATGGCGAGGCGATGCTCAAGACCCAGCTCGCAGCCCAGCCGCTGCCGCTGGGCTGCCACTGGGGTTACAGCCACCCGCTCAAGGAGAGAATCGCCATGCTCAAGCAACCCGTTCCGTCGTCGATGCGCTGGAGGGCCGGCAGCGTGGTACTCGCCGCGCTGCTGCTCAGTTCCGGTATAGCCGCCTGGGCGGCGCAACCGAAGGTCGCGGCCGACGCGATCGTCGAGGCGCCACCGCCGCCGCCCGCACCTCCGGCCCCGATGTCGGCTGAAGCACCGCCCGCACCCCCGGCACCGCCTGCACCACCCGCACCGCCGGCCCCGCCGCCACTGCCGCCACTGCCGCCGAAACCTGGGTCGCACGGCGTGTCCCCGACGCCCGCGCCCCGCGCACCGCCGGTACCGGGCCCGTCGCGTCGGGGCGAAGCGTCCTCGCTGTCCAAATCGGCTTCGACGGACCGCATGCCGGCTCCTGCCTACCCCGCTGGCGCACTGGCCGATCGCATCAGCGGCAAGGTCGTGCTGGTGGTCGACGTGGACGCGAAAGGCAAACCGGTGCACGTCCAGGTCGAACGCTCGGAGCCGCCGGGGGTTTTCGACCAAGCATCGACCGAGGCCGCGATGAAATGGCGGTTCGAACCGGCCGTGGAGAATGGGCGGCCAGTGGCAAGCCGGCTGCGGGTACCGGTCGAATTCAAGGCACCCAGTGCCGGGAGTCCGCCTGCGCTGGCCGAAGTATCGACCGCTGGCGGCGCAGCACTCCCGCAGCGGCGTCCAGCACGTCGGGTGACGAAATGATCTGCGAGCGTCG
>JALYOG010000108.1 GCA_030856985.1 Pseudomonadota bacterium
GGGTCGGCCCGGCCTGCGCGCGGTCACGCCCGCTGGCGAGCCGGTGCGAGGCACCAGCCGGCTGCGCGAGCGCATCGAGCCGGTGCTCGGGAGGACCGCATGAGCGCTTCGTCGTCTACCGCGAGCGCTGCTGCGCGCCCGGTCATGGTGCTCGCCGGCGGTACCGGCGGTCATATCTTCCCGGGCCTCGCCGTCGCCCATGCCCTGCGCGAGCGCGGCGTGCCGGTGGTGTGGCTCGGCGCGGAAGGCGGCATGGAAACCAGGCTGGTGCCGCAGCACGGCATCGACATCGACACGATCATGGTCCGCGCCATACGCGGCAAGGGCCTGTCGACGCTGCTGGGTGCGCCACTGAAACTGCTGCGCGCGGTCGATGCCGCGCGCAGGGTGATACGCACCCGCCAACCGCGCGCGGTGATCAGCTTCGGTGGCTTCGCCGCCGGCCCCGGCGGCCTGGCGGCGCGCCTTGCGGGGATCGCGCTGGTCGTGCACGAGCAAAATCGCGCACCCGGCATGACCAACCGCGTGCTCGCGCGCCTGGCCAGCCGGGTGCTGATCGGTTTTCCTGACACCTTCACTGGCGTTTGCGAGGAACTCGTCGGCAATCCGGTGCGCAACGAAATGTCGGCCGTGCCGGCGCCGGACGTACGCTTTGCCGGGCGCGAGGGCGACCTGCGGATACTGGTACTCGGCGGCAGCCAGGGTGCGCGCGTGCTGAACCAGGCGGTGCCGCTCGCGCTGGCGAGGCTGCGTGGCAGCAACATCGGCTGCCAGGTGCGCCACCAATGCGGCGCGCAGCAGGTCGACGCGACCACCGATGCTTACGCGGACGCCGGCATCGACGCGAGCATCGAGCCCTTCATCGACGACATGGCCGCCGCATACGCCCGGGCCGACCTGGTGGTGTGCCGGGCCGGCGCGCTCACCCTGGCCGAGTTGTGCGCGGTAGGCGTGGGCAGCGTGCTGGTGCCGTTCGCACTGGCCGTCGACGATCACCAGACCCACAACGCACAGTACCTGGTCGAGCGTGGCGCCGCGCTGTTTCTGCCGCAGCAGGAGCCCGCGCTGCTGGCCGAGCAACTGGTCGCGACGATCGCCACGCTCCATGACCGGGCGGGGCTGCTGCGGATGGCCAACGCCGCGCGTGCGCTTGCCCGTCCCGATGCCGCCCAGCGCGTGGCGCAGATCGTGCTGGAGGTAGCGCAATGAGGCGGGGAACAGGGGAGAGGCAATGGGGAACTGGAGTCCCGGCGCGCATGCGGTCGCCGCAAGCGTTCGCGCTCCCCGGTTCCCCATTCCCGCTTCATCACTCCCGCTTCTTCTTCACCGCTTCACCTTCCGGAATCACCCAATGAGCAGCACCATGCGCAGCCGTCGTCTGCAGCACACCGGCGAGCCGGGTCACGCGGTGGCGGGCAAGTCGAGCATCGCGATGCATTTCCCGCGCGTGCATTTCATCGGCGTCGGCGGCACCGGCATGAGCGGCATCGCCGAGGTCATGTGCACGCTCGGCTACCAGGTGTCGGGCTCGGACAATGCCGAGAACGCGGTCACGCGCCGGCTGGCGAAGCTTGGCGTCACCGTGCATCGCGGACATGCCGCCGGCAACGTGCTCGGCGTCGACTGCGTGGTCGTGTCCAGCGCGATCCGCGCCGACAATCCGGAGCTGATGGAGGCGCGCGCGCAGCGTATCCCGGTGGTGCCGCGCGCGGAGATGCTCGCCGAACTCATGCGCTTCAAGCGCGGGATCGCCGTCGCGGGCACGCATGGCAAGACCACCACGACATCGCTCACCGCCAGCGTGCTGGCCGAAGGCGGCATCGACCCGACATTCGTGATCGGCGGGCAGCTGCTTGCCGCCGGCGCCAACGCCAGGCTCGGCAGCGGCCAGTGGCTGGTGGCCGAGGCCGACGAGAGCGACGGCAGTTTCCTGCGGCTGAACCCGCAGATGGCGGTCATCACCAACATCGATGCCGACCACCTGGAGAACTACGGCGGGGACTTCGCCAACGTGCAGGCCGCGTTCGAGGAGTTCCTGCACCGGCTACCGTTCTACGGGCTGGCAATCCTGTGCATCGACGATGCCGAAGTCGCGGCGCTCGGGGAAAAAACCCTGCGCCACGTCATGAGTTACGGCTTCGCCGAGGCCGCCGACGTGCGCGCCGAGGATGTCACCCAGACCGGCGCGCGGATGCGCTTCACCCTGTGCCTGCCCGACGCCACCCGCACGCCGGTGACCCTGGCCCTTCCGGGACGGCACAACGTGCAGAACGCGCTGGCGGCCGCCGCGGTCGGCTGGCAACTCGGCATCGAGCCGAAGGCGATCGCGCGGGCGCTGGAAGGCTTTGCCGGCATCGGCCGCCGCTTCAACCTGTTGTCGCAGACGCCGCTGCCGCGCGGCGGGCTGGTGACGGTGGTCGACGACTACGGCCACCATCCCAAGGAGTTGGCCGCGGTGTTCGAAGCCGCGCGCGGCGGCTGGCCCGACAAGCGCCTGGTCGCGGCCTTCCAGCCGCATCGCTACAGCCGCACCCGCGACCTGTTCGACGACTTTGCCGCGGTGCTGTCGAGCGCCGACGTGCTGGTACTGACCGAGGTGTATCCGGCGGGCGAAGCGGTGATCGCCGGCGCCGACGCCAGATCGCTCGCCCGCGCGATCCGCGCCCGCGGGCGCATCGATCCGATCGTGGTCGGCAGCGCCGCCGACCTCGCCGAGGTGCTGGCCGACGTGCTGCGCGATGGCGACCTGCTGATGATGATGGGCGCCGGCGACATCGGCCACGCCGCACAGCACATAGCGACGAAGGGTTTCGTTCGCGAGAAGACCGGAGACCAGGCATGACCGCAGCGCCGACCCATCCGACCTTCGGTCCATTGCGCACCACCGACCCGGTCGCATTCGGCCGCGTCGCCGTGCTCATGGGCGGCACCAGCTCCGAGCGCGAGGTGTCGCTGGACTCCGGACGCAACGTGCTGGCGGCCCTGCTCGCGCGCGGCGTGGACGCATTCGCGGTGGACGGCATTCCCGCGCTGATCGAATCCATCGGCGCCGGTCGCGTGGACCGGGTCTTCAACATCCTGCACGGCCATGCCGGCGGAGGCGAGGACGGCGTGCTGCAGGGACTGCTGGAGGCGCTCGGCGTGCCGTACACCGGCTCGGGCGTGCTGGGTTCGGCGCTGAGCATGGACAAGATCCGCAGCAAGCAGGTGTGGCTGAGCCTCGGCCTGCCGACGCCGCGCTACCTGCGCATCGCGCCGGGCGACGACGTCCAGGCTGCGGCGCGCGAGCTGGGCCTGCCGGTGATCATCAAGCCTTCCAACGAAGGTTCCAGCGTCGGCGTGTCGCGGGTCTTCGACGATGCCGACCTCGACGCGGCGGTGGAACTCGCCTCGCGCTACCTGCAAGGGAAAAACGGCGGCGACATGCTGATGGAGCAGCTGATCGAAGCCGGCGACGGCGTCGGCGGCGAGTACACGATCGGCGTGCTCGACGGACGCGCGCTGGCGAGCATCCAGATCGTGCCGGCCGGCGAGTACTACGACTACCACGCCAAGTACCTCGCCGAGGACACCCGTTACCTGTGCCCCGGGCTCGACGAGGCCGGCGAAGCGCAGGCGCGCGACCTGGCCGAGCGCGCGTTCGTCGCGCTGGATCTGCACGGCTGGGGCCGCGTCGATTTCATGCGTGACCGCCACGGCCGCAACTGGCTGCTGGAGGCCAACACCGCCCCGGGCATGACCTCACACTCGCTGATGCCCAAGTCCGCCGCGCCGTTTGGCATCGGTTTCGAGGATCTGTGCTGGCGGATCCTGGAAACCTCG
This sequence comes from Pseudomonadota bacterium, assembly GCA_030856985.1. Lineage (GTDB taxonomy): Bacteria > Pseudomonadota > Gammaproteobacteria > Xanthomonadales > Xanthomonadaceae > Lysobacter_K. The sequence goes on from JALYOG010000108.1 coordinate 3,823, forward strand.
CTCGCGCAGGAGGTGCTGTGATGTCGTATCGGGCGCAGGTCGTCCGCGAAGGACGCGAAACACGCAAAGGGAAGAGCGGAAACAAAGGGGAAAGCATCAACCCCTTCTTCTTTCGCTCCTTTCGCGTTCTTTGCGGCCTTCGCGGACAGCTCCCCCGCAACCCCGGAGCCGCGGCATGAACGCGATGCTGCGCCTGGTCGCCTGGATGCTCGCGGTGGCGCTCGTGGCGCTGCCGGTGGTGGCGGTGCTCAACGGCTGGATCGGGCGCGATCACTGGCCGCTGACGAAGCTCAGGATCACCGGGCAGTTCGAGCGGGTCGACGAGCGCGGCATCCAGCGCGCGCTGGTGCCGCATGCACGGCGCGGTTTCTTTGCCGTGCGCCTGGACGACGCGCGCGCGGCGATCGCGGGGCTGCCGTGGATCGAGCAGGCCGAGGTTCGCAAGCGCTGGCCCGACGTGCTGGAAGTGCGGATCACCGAGCATCGCCCGTTCGCGCGGTGGGGCAGCGACCGGCTGCTCTCCGACCACGGCCGCCTGTTTCCGGCGAACAACGTCGAAGTGCCGGAGGGATTGCCGCAGATGAGCGGCCCCGACGAGGCGGTCGGCGAGGTCGTCGCGGTGTTCAACGAATCCACGGCACTGTTCGCCGCGCTGGGGATCGACGTGCTGGCGATCGAGCTGGACCCGCGCGGCAGCTGGACGCTGCAACTGCGCGAGTTGCGCTCCGGCGCGCGTGTCGATGTCCTGGTGGGCCGCAGCGAAGCGCGCGCGCGCCTGGCCCGGTTCGTCCGGCTGATGCCGCAGTTGCTCTCCCAGGACGCGCAGCGCCTGACGCGCGCCGACCTTCGCTATACCAACGGCTTCGCCCTGACCTGGCAGGCAGCCGAGGCGGGAACAGGAAGCGGGGAACGGGGAACGCCGGCTGCGTCGCCACCGGATTCCTCACCCGCGCCCGATACCGCCGCGAGCGCGTCGCCCGATGGTCCACTGGTTTCGCCGACCGTGGGGTTCCAGCGTTCCCCGTTCCCGATTCCCCATTCCCGCTTCTTCCTCCCGGCAATCACATGAATCGCAAAGGCGACAAGTCGCTCATCGTCGGCCTCGACATCGGCACCTCCAAGGTGGTCGCGCTGGTCGGCGAGTATTCGGCCGGCAATCCGATCGAGGTGATCGGGATCGGTTCGCATGAATCCCGCGGCCTTCGGCGCGGCGTCGTGGTCGACATCGAATCGACCGTGCAGTCGATCCAGCGCGCGATCGAGGAAGCCGAACTGATGGCCGGCTGCGAGATCCGTTCGGTGTACGCGTCGATCTCCGGCAGCCACGTGCAGTGCCGCAATTCGCAGGGCATCGCCCCGATCCGCGACGGCGAGGTCAGCTTCGCCGACCTGGACCGCGTGCTCGAGGCGGCCAAGGCGGTGGCGATCCCGGCCGACCAGAAGATCCTGCATGCTATCCCGCGCGACTACGTGCTCGACGATTCGCAGGAAGGCATCCGCAATCCGGTCGGCATGAGCGGCGTGCGGCTGGAAGTGCACGCGCACCTGGTGGTGTGCGCGCAGTCGGCCGCGGCCAACGTCAGCAAGTGCGTGCAGCGCTGCGGGTTGCAGGTCGACGACCTGATCCTGGGCGTGCTCGCATCCAGCCACGCCGTGCTGACCAGCGACGAGCGAGAGCTGGGCGTGGTGCTGGTCGACATCGGCGCCGGCACCACCGATATCGCGGTGTTCGTGCAGGGCGCGATCGCGCACAGCGCCAGCCTCGGCATCGCTGGCGACAAGGTCACCGAGGACATCGCGCACATGCTGCGCACCCCCACGCCCGAAGCCGAGCAGATCAAGGTCCGCTACGCCTGCGCGCTGGCACAGATGGCGACGGCCGAGGAATCCATCCAGGTGCCCAGCGTCGGCGACCGCCCGCCGCGGCGCATGCCGCGCGCATCCCTGGCGCAGGCGGTGCAGGCGCGCTACGAGGAGATCTTCGAGATGGTCCAGGCCGAACTGCGCCGTTCCGGTTTCGAGCAGCACGTGCGCGCCGGCATGGTCCTGACCGGCGGTGCGGCCAAGATGGAAGGCGTGGTCGAGCTTGCCGAGGAAATGCTGCAGATGCCGGTGCGCGTAGGCATCCCCCAGCACGTCACCGGCCTTGGCGAAGTGGTCGGCAATCCGGTCCACGCCAGCGGCGTCGGCCTGCTGCTGATGGGCAGCCAGTTCGAACAACCGCGCCGCGGGTCGGTGATCCCCACCGGTCGCGCCGGCAGCGCCTTCAACAAGCTGCGCAACTGGTTCCGGGGAGAGTTTTGAATGGAGCGGGGAATCAAGGGCGGGAACAGGGAATGGGGAACTGCGGCATCGCGGCAGTTGCGGTCGCTACCCGCCCTCGTGCTCTCCAGTTCCCCATTTCCGCTTTTTCACTCTCCCGGTTCGATAAAGCGGGGAGCCAAGGGCGGGAACAGGGAATGGGGAACTGTGGCATCGCAGCGGTTGCGGTCGCCACCAGCTCCGGTGCTCTCCAGTTCCCCATTCCCGCTTTTCCACCCCCTATTCCCGCTCTAGCAACACCGACCAAAACGACGAAATCCCAGCCCAGCCCGCAACACAAGCACTCACATGCACCACCCCCAAGAGGACGAGCAGATGGCCCACTTTGAACTGGTAGAAAACATGGCACCCAACGCGATCATCAAGGTGATCGGCGTCGGGGGAGGCGGCGGCAACGCGGTGGCGCACATGGTCAGCGGCAATGTCGACGGGGTGGAGTTCATCACCGCCAACACCGACTCGCAGGCGATCAAGAATTGCGGCGCGAAGTTGCAGTTGCAACTGGGCAGCAACGTCACCAAGGGGCTGGGCGCCGGCGCCAACCCGGAGGTCGGTCGGCAGGCCGCGCTGGAGGATCGCGAGCGCATCATGGACGCGCTGCAGGGCGCCGACATGGTGTTCATCACCGCGGGCATGGGCGGCGGCACCGGCACTGGGGCCGCGCCGGTGGTGGCGCAGCTGGCCAAGGAGATGGGCATCCTCACCGTGGCCGTGGTCACCAAGCCGTTTCCGTTCGAGGGCCGCCGCCGCATGCAGGTCGCGCTCAAGGGCATCGAGGAGCTCAGCCACCACTGCGACTCGCTGATCACCATTCCCAACGAGAAGCTGATCACGGTCCTGGGCCGCAACGCCACGATGATCCAGGCGTTCCGCGCCGCCAACGACGTACTGCTCGGCGCCGTCCAGGGTATCGCCGACCTGATCGTGCGCCCGGGCCTGATCAACGTCGATTTCGCCGACGTGCGCACCGTCATGAGCGAGATGGGCCTGGCGATGATGGGCACCGGGTCGGCGCGCGGCGACGACCGCGCCCAGGCCGCGGCCGAGGCGGCGGTGCAGAACCCGCTGCTGGACGACGTTAACCTGCAGGGCGCCAACGGCATCCTGGTCAACATCACCGCCGGTCCGGACTTCACGATGGCCGAGTTCGACGAGGTCGGCCGCACCATCGAGGCGTTCGCCTCCGAGGACGCGACGGTCGTGATCGGCACCGTGCTGGATCCCGACATGCAGGACGAGGTCCGCGTGACCGTGGTCGCCACGGGGCTCAACCGCGCCGCGGCCAAGCAGTCCCTGCGCGAACGCGACGGCCAGCGTGCTCCGATCCAGCTGGTGCGCAATGGCAGCACCGGGCAGCCGGAGTTCTCGGCGATGGACGACGCCATGCCTGCGGCGATGCCGAGCTTCGGCGGCAGCCTGCGCGGCAGCAGTCGCAGCACCGAAACCGCCCCGGCCGCAGCGGCCAGCGACTTCGGTCCGAGCGACAGCTACCTGGACATCCCCGCGTTCCTGCGGCGTCAGGCCGACTGAGCCCGGCGCTCAGCCGCGTTTTTCCGCCCGGCGGCACCCTTCGGCCGGACTCGTCCCCGGCCGCGGGAGCTGCCCGCCGGGAGGAGCGCGGTCGCCGCGCGCTTTGCGCTGCAGAGGCGTCCCCGAGTGGACACCCTGCACCGCTCTTTCATTCAGGTTCAGCGGTCGCGGTGTTAAGATTCGCAGCTTACCGTGCCGGCGCCGCCCCCTGCGCTCCCTCCGTTCCGCGAACCGCCAAGGCCCTGCCCCCGATGCTGCGCCAGCGAACACTCAAGAACGTGATCCGTGCGACCGGCGTCGGCCTGCATAGCGGGGAGAAGGTTTTCCTCGCGCTGCGCCCCGCGCCGCCCGACGCCGGCATCGTCTTCCGCCGTGTCGACCTGGAGCCGGCGGTGGAAATTCCGGCGCGCGCCGAGCTGGTCACCGAGACCACGCTGTGCACCGGACTGAGCCGCGGCTCGGGCAAGGTCATGACCGTGGAGCACCTGCTGTCGGCGCTCGCCGGCCTGGGCGTGGACAACTGCTATGTCGACCTGTCGGCGCCCGAGGTGCCGATCATGGACGGCTCGGCCGGGCCGTTCGTGTTCCTGCTGCAGTCGGCGGGCATCGTCGAGCAGGCCGCGGCCAAGAAGTTCATCCGCATCCGCCGTCCGGTGGAGGTACGCGATGGCGACAAGTTCGCCCGTTTCGAGCCCCACGATGGCTTCCGGATCGGATTCACGATCGAGTTCGACCATCCGATGATCCCGGCGCGCCAGTCCCGCGCGCAGATCGATTTTTCCAGCGCGAACTACGTGCAGGAAGTCAGCCGCGCCCGCACTTTCGGCTTCATGCGCGACCTGGAGTACATGCGCGAGCGCAACCTGGGCCTGGGCGGGTCGATGGACAATGCCATCGTGCTCGACGAGTACCGGGTACTCAACGACGACGGCCTGCGCTATGCCGACGAATTCGTGCGCCACAAGATCCTCGACGCGGTCGGGGACCTGTATCTGGCCGGTCATCCCATCATCGGAGCCTACGAGGGCTTCAAATCCGGCCATGCCCTCAACAACAAGCTGGTGCGGGCGCTGCTGGCCGAGGAATCGGCCTGGGAACAGGTGACGTTTTCGGCCTCGGAGCCCGCGCCCGTGGTGTTTGGACTGCCTGCCCCGGTCTGAGCGGGGCCACACTCCGCAGCCCCTCGAGGCTGCCGGTTGAAACCGTGGCGAGTGTCACAGACGTGAATGCCAGCCGTCTTATTAACGAATATTTAACGAAATAAGCAGCTCCACTTAACAACCAGGTGGACTTGCCCAAGTAGCATCCGCCCCAGCTCGACGATCACCTCGCCTTCACATGCAGAGCGCCGTGCCAGCGCGGAGGATCGATCAGCCGGCGTCATCGTCCTCCGTGGGGGCGGGTTTCAGTGACGCCAGGGCGGCTTGCAGCGCTTGCTGTGCGCCGGCCGACATCGGTTTGAATTTTCCAAGGGGCTGCATGGAGGGCGTTGTTACGGGGAGGCTGGTCTTGATCACGAATTCGGTTGCTGCCAGTCCCACGGACCGGGCGGCGCCGAGGAGTTCCGGAGCCAGCAGGCGCAACTTGGCCCGCCAGACCGGAGCATCAACCAGATAAACGAGCCTGCCGTGCTCATAGTTCGCCAGCCGCGCGTGCGCGGCCAGCGGAGTCGGCAGATACGAACGCAACCTCAGATCCAGCTCGTCGAGCCACAGGGCCCGGCGGATCGGGTCGCCAGCAGGGTCGGCAAGCAGCGCATCGAGCGCCGGCTGCGGCGATGACGGGCGACGCGGCGGTGGCTTGGATCTGCAATCAGACATCGGACCTATGACCCACCCAATCCCAAACCACTCGCGGACGAAGCTGGACATAGTAGTACAGCGGTTCGGCAGCCTGGCTCTGCAGCGCCCAGCCATCATCGCGTCGCTGCTGCTCGGCGGCGGACTGGCCCTCGGCGGAGGCGCCGGAGTGGCGGCCAACGCCGCCCTGCAGGCCAAGGTGGAACGCCAGCAGGCGCAGATCGCCGCATCCGAGCGCGATGCGCAACGTGAGATCAATGCCCTGGCCGCGCGCCTGGGCGAGCTCCAGGCCCAGGCCAACCGCCTCAACGCCCTCGGCGAGCGCCTGACCCGCGTCGGAAAGCTGCAGGACGGAGAATTCGATTTCGACCGCCCGGTCGGCACCGGCGGTTCCGAGGACGTCGAGGACATGCCGAAGAAGGAGCTCGACGAAGGCCTGGATGAACTCGATTCGCAGTTCAAGGCATCCGGCGAGCAGCTCTCGGTCTTGGAATCGCTGTTGTTCAACCAGCAGATGGACATGAACGCGGTGCCGTCGCGGGCGCCGATCAACAACAGCTACATCACCTCGGGCTTTGGCGGACGCGCCGACCCGATCCTGGGCGGACGCCAGTACCACAAGGGCATCGACTTCGAGGCGAATACCGGCGACCCGGTCCTCGCGGTGGCCGACGGCGTCGTCAGCTTTTCGGGCAGCCGCTCGGGCTACGGCAACACCGTCGAGCTCGATCACGGCAACGGCTACGTAACCCGCTACGCGCACAATTCGCGCCTGACCAGCAAGGTCGGGTCGCTGGTGCGCGCTGGCGAGGAGATCGCCAAGGCGGGCTCCACCGGGCGCTCCACCGGCGCGCACGTGCATTTCGAGGTCTGGCAGGACGGCCGCGTGGTCAATCCGCGCAAGTTCCTGGGACAGGCCTCGCTGCTGCGCGGTTAGGCGACACCCGCCGCCGGCGCGGCAGCGTTCGCTTCCACGCGGCCTGGTCCGCGGCTCGCGCCGCGCGGGGCCGCGGCATTGAAGTCCGCGCGCCGAAACCGCCGCCGGACACCTTGATAGGCGCTCCGGCATCCCCAAGCTAGAATGGGACCCCGCGACCGGACGCTTGGCGTCCGGTTCCCGCGATTGCTTTTCCAGTCGGACCCCCGTCTTGTCGGTGTCATGCAGCCGCTGGTGTCGGGGCGTGTGGCTTGATCCTGACCTTTGGACCCATTCATGCTCAACAGCTTGCTTACCCGCGTTTTCGGCAGCCGCAATGAACGATTGCTGCGCCAGCTTCAGTCGTCCGTCGACAAGATCAACGCGCTGGAGCCGGAGATCCAGAAGCTCAGCGATGCCGAGCTGCAGGCACGAACGCCCGCGCTGCAGCAGCGGGTCGCCAACGGCGAGTCGCTCGACAAGCTGCTGCCGGAGGCGTTCGCGGTCTGTCGCGAGGCGTCCCGCCGCGTGCTGGGGATGCGCCACTACGACGTCCAGCTGATCGGCGGCATGGTCCTGCACCTGGGCCGGATCGCGGAGATGCGCACCGGCGAGGGCAAGACCCTGGTCGCGACATTGCCGGTGTACCTCAATGCGCTGCAGGGCAAGGGCGTGCAGGTGGTCACCGTCAACGACTACCTGGCCCGCCGCGACGCGGCGTGGATGGGCAAGCTCTACACCTGGCTGGGGCTGAGCGTCGGCGTGGTCTACCCGGGAATGCCGCACGGCGACAAGCATGCTGCGTACGCCGCCGACATCACCTACGCCACCAACAACGAGATCGGCTTCGACTATCTGCGCGACAACATGGCGCTGTCGAAGGAAGACCGCGTGCAGCGCGGACTGAACTTCGCGATCGTCGATGAGGTCGACTCGATCCTGATCGACGAGGCGCGCACGCCGCTGATCATCTCCGGCCCCGCCGACGAGTCGCCGGAGCTGTACATCAAGGTCAACCGGATCGTGCCGTCGCTGACGCGCCAGCAGGCCGAGGACGGCGAAGGGGACTATTTCGTCGACGAGAAAGGCAAGCAGGTCCACCTGTCCGAGGCCGGCCAGGAGCACGCCGAGGAACTGCTGCGCGCTGCCGGCATCCTCAGCGGCGAGGAAGACAGCCTCTACGGGCCGCAGAACCTCAGCGTCGTCCACCACCTCAACGCCGCCCTGCGCGCGCATGCGATCTATCAGCGCGACGTCGACTACATCGTGCGCGACGGCGAGGTCGTGATCGTCGACGAGTTCACCGGCCGCACGCTCACCGGCCGGCGCTGGTCCGACGGCCTGCACCAGGCGGTCGAGGCCAAGGAAGGCGTGCCGGTCCAGCGCGAGAACCAGACGCTGGCGAGCATCACCTTCCAGAACCTGTTCCGCATGTACAGCAAGCTCGCCGGCATGACCGGCACCGCGGACACCGAAGCCTTCGAGTTCCAGAGCATCTACGGCCTGGAAGTGGTGGTGATCCCGACCAACCAGCCGACCGTGCGCCTGGACAGCCCCGACCACGTGTTCCTCAACCGCACCGGCAAGTACCGTGCGGTCGTCGCCGAGATCAAGGACGCGCACGCGCGGCAGCAGCCGGTGCTCGTGGGCACGACCTCGATCGAGGTCTCCGAGATGCTAAGCGCGCAGCTGCGCGAGGCGGGGATCCAGCACGAGGTGCTCAACGCCAAGCAGCACGAGCGCGAGGCGCAGATCATCGCCCAGGCCGGACGCCCGGGTGCGATCACCATCGCCACCAACATGGCCGGCCGCGGCACCGATATCGTGCTGGGCGGGTCGCTCGAGGCGGAACTGGCCGAACTGGAGACGCAGTCCGGCGGGGAGCTCGACGAGCTCGCCAAGGCGCGCCTGAAAGCCGACTGGCAGCAGCGCCACGACGCGGTCAAGGCCGCGGGCGGGTTGCACATCGTCGGCACCGAGCGCCACGAATCGCGACGCATCGACAACCAGCTGCGCGGTCGCGCCGGTCGCCAGGGCGATCCCGGATCCTCGCGCTTCTACCTGTCGCTTGAAGACAACCTCATGCGCATCTTCGCTGCCGACTGGGTGCAGCGGATGATGGCGCGAATGGGTTTGAAAGAAGACGACATCATCGAAAGCCCATTGG
>JALYOG010000136.1 GCA_030856985.1 Pseudomonadota bacterium
GGGAGAGGGGAGCCAAAGCGGAAAGCGAGGCCGGGCTCGGCATCGCTCACGACCGGTTGCTAATCGTCCGAAACAGCACTGCCGGCGAAATCCCCCGCGGCGTAAACGCTGAGGGTCTCCGGCTTCAGGTGCCTGGCGATCGCGGCGTTGACCTCGTCCACGCTCAGGTTGCGCAGGCGCGACTCGAAGTCGGCGGTCCAGGCCATCGTGCGGTCCAGGTACAGGTTGCGCGACAGCATGCCGGCCACCGAGGCGTCGGACGCGCGGGCCTGCTCGAAGCGGACCAGCAACCCGTCGACCGCGTCTTTCAGTTCGACGGCGGTGATGCCGTCGCGGGCGAGCCGCTCGAGTTCCTCGCGCAGGCCGGTCTCCAGGCGGGCGACGTTTTCCGGCGCGGCGATCGCCTGGATGTCGAGGCTGCCGGCGTTGTCGAGGCCGTCGGCGCTGGCGTCGGCACGAAGGCTGCTGGACACGCCGTAGGTCAGTCCTTCCTTCTGTCGCAGCCGGTCGCCCAGGCGCGACGCCAGCGCGCTGCTGCCGAGCACGTGGTTGGCGACCATCAGCGCCGGGTAGTCGGGGTCGGCATCGTTCAGCGCGATATTGCTGCGCGCCAGCAGCACGGCGCTGGCCTTGTCGGGCGTCGGCAGTTGCTGGCGCTCGGCGGCGACCGCGGCATGCCGCGTGTGGATCGGCGCATACGGCCGGTCGCTCTTCCAGCCGGCGAACAGGATCTCCAACTGCTGCTTCGCCGCGGCCGCGTCGAAATCGCCGACGATTGCGATCTCCCCCTGCGTGCTGCCGTAGAACTCGCGATGAAACGCGCGAACGTCTTCCAGTTGCAGCGCCTTGACGTCCTCCAGCACCTGCTCCAGCGAGCGGTGCGCCAGCGCGTGCCCTCGCGGCCATGGATCGAACCGCTTCGCCAGCGCCTGCCCGGCGACCGTGCCGGGCTCCTTGCGCGCCGCCTCGATGCCGGTGATGCGCTGCAGCCGCAACTGTTCGAATTCGTTTTCGGGAAACGTCGGCGCGCGCAGCAGCTGCGCCGACAGCGCCAGCGCCTCGGCCAGGGTGTGGCGCCGCGAGCTCAGGTCGATGCTCGCGCTCTGGGCGCCCCCGCCGACGCCGCCGGTGGTGTTCAGGGCTTCCAGCCGCTGCGCGATCTGCTCCCGGTCCAGCCCGTCGCTGCCGCGCATCAGCATCTGGCCCGCGAACGAGGCCGCGGTCATGCGTCCGCGCAGCGATGCCTCGTCGCCGAAGCGGAACGAGGCGGTGACCGACACCGTGTCGCCGCGGGTGTCCCTTGGCAGCAGCGAAACCTTGAGCCCGTCGCCGATCACGAACGAATGCGTTCGTTCCTGGATGTTTTCCGGGCTGGGCTCGAACGCCTCGCCTGCGGCCACTGCCGGCCTGCCGGTGTAGCCGTCCAGCAGTGTCGCAACCGCGGGGGCCTCGGGGATCCGCGCGCGGTCGGCCTCGTCGGTCGGAATGAACCGGCCGAGCGTGCGGTTGCTCGGCTTGAAGTAGTCGCGCGCAACGCGGTTCACGTCGTCGGCGGTCACCGCCGCGGCGGCGTCGCGGCGCAGGAAGTACAGCCGCCAGTCGCCGGCCGCGACCGCGCTGGTCAGGCCCATGGCCACGGCGTTGACGTTGCTGAGGTTGCGCTCGTAGGCGTTGGCGATGCGCCGCTGGGCCTGTTCCACTTCGCCCGCGGTGACCGGCGGCAGTCGCTCGACCTGGCGCAGCAGTTCGGCCTCCGCGCGCGCGGCGTCGCCGTCGGTCGGGACGATCGCCACCACGCTGGCCAGCCCCGACTGGCGCAGCCCGTCGGTGCTGGCGCCGCTGGCGGCGGCGATGCGGGTTTCCACCAGCGCCTTGTGCAGGCGGCCCGACGGCGTGTCGCCGAGGATGTCCAGCAGCACCGCCAGCGCCGCGCTGTCGGGATGGTTCACCGACGGCACGTGCCAGGCGGCGACCAGCACGCGGGTATCGCCGCTGCGGCGCACGGTGATCTCGCGCTCGCCGTCCTGGGTCGGCTCGGTCGTGTAGGCGGCAGGCAGCGGCTGCGCCGGCCGCGGCAGCGGTCCGAAGGCGCCGTGCACTTTCGCCAGCGTCGCGGCCGGGTCGAGGCGACCGGCCACCACCAGCGTCGCGTTGTCGGGCCGGTACCACTGGCGGTAGAACGCCTGCAGCCGCTCGATCGGCACGTTCTCCACGTCGCTGCGCGCGCCGATCGTGCTGTTGCCGTAGTTGTGCCAGAGGAAGGCCGCCGAGCGCACGCGCTGGAACAGCACGCCGGCAGGGTTGTTTTCGTTGCGCTCCATCTCGTTGCGCACCACCGTCATTTCGCTGTCGAGATCCTTCTGCGCGATGACCGAGTTCAGCATGCGGTCGGCTTCCATCCCCAGCACCCAGTCGAGATTGGCTTCGTCGGCCGGGAAGGAGGCGAAGTAGTTGGTGCGGTCCAGCGAGGTCGTCGCGTTGAAGCCGATGCCGCGCCTCTTCATTTCCGCCGATATGTCGCCATGGCGCGGCGTGCCCTTGAACACGAGGTGTTCCAGCAGGTGCGCCATGCCGGTTTCGCCGTAGTTCTCGTGCACCGATCCGACGCCGTAGGTCAGGTTCACGGTGACGGTCGGCCGCGACGGGTCCGGGAACAACAGCACGCGCAGGCCATTGTCGAGGGTGTATTCGCAGATGCCTTCCACGCACGGACCGCTGGCGACGCCCTCGGGTGGGCCGACGCTCGCAACCACTGCGGCGGTTCCCGTCAGGCATGGAAGGAGGATCGAACACGCCAGCACCAGCTGGCGGGGAATCAGGAGGAAGCTTGGCATCGTGGTCTCTGGTGGGCGGCAGCCCCGCTGCGGAGCAGGGACGTGTCGTCGCAAGCGCGCCGCGCCGGAATCGGCGGATCGGCGAGAATGGCCATCCTACCAAGCCGTCCGCCATCGCCCATGAACCCGCCTGCCGCCCTGCCAGTGCTCCATGCCGACCGATGGCTGGCCGTTGTCGACAAGCCCGCGGGGCTGATGGTCCACGACAGCGCGCTGGCGCGAGGGGAGACCGATTTCGCCGCCGATCGGCTGCGCGCGCAGTTCGGCCGGCCGATCTTCCTGGTGCATCGGCTCGATCGCGCGACCAGTGGCTGCCTGCTGCTGGCCTTCGACCGCGATACCGCCTCGGCGCTCGGCAAGGCGCTGATGTCGCGCGACGAGGGCGCGATCGAGAAGGACTACTGGGCGATCTGCCGGGGATGGCCGCCGTCGGAGCCGTTCGTGGTCGACCATGATCTCGACGGCGGTCCCGGGAAGCCGCTGAAGAAGCCCGCCGTCACCCGCTTCTCGCGCCTGGCCACGGCCGAACTCGCGATGCCCTCGGCGGGTTTCGACACTTCGCGCTACGCACTGCTGCGCGCGCAGCCGCAGACCGGCCGCTTCCGCCAGATCCGCCGCCACCTCAAGCACCTGTCGCACCACCTGATCGGCGACAGCAGCCACGGCGACGGGCGCCACAACCGCGCGTTCCGGCGCATGGGCATCCACCGCATGCTCCTGCACGCGCGCGCGCTCGCGTTCGCGCATCCGGGCAGCGGCCAGCGGCTGGAGGTGCATGCGCCCGTGGATGCCGAGTTCGCCCGCGCGCTGGACCTGTTCGAAGGGCGCGTTTGCGTCCCGCCGGTTCCGCACGCATGGTCCGTCGACGCGTGAGCGCTTAAAGTCCGCGCATGGGTGAATCCGATCCACCATTGATCGTCCCGGAGTCCGAACTGGTCGAGCGCTTCGTGCGTGCGACCGGACCGGGCGGGCAGAACGTCAACAAGGTCTCCAGCGCGGTCGAACTGCGCTTTGATGTGGCCAATTCGCCATCGCTCCCGGAGCCGGTGCGCACGCGCTTGCTGTCCAAGCGCGACCGCCGCCTGACCGGCGACGGCGTGTTCGTGATCAGCGCGCAGCGCTACCGCACCCAGGACCGCAACCGCCAGGACGCCCGCGAGCGCCTGGCGACCTTTATCGACAGCGGCATGCGCGCGCCGAAGCCGCGCGTGGCGACCAAGCCCACCCGCGGATCCCAGGAGCGCCGCCTCGGCGCCAAGCGCGAACGCAGCACGATCAAGCGCGGGCGCGGCGGTCCGGTCGAGTGGGACTGACCGGTTGCAACGACAACTGCCCCACCATGACGGAAACTGACGCAATGGCTCCGGCCAGCGGCGACATCATGTTGCCTTTGCCGCCGAACGCGCCGCGGATGCGGCCGCATCGCATCTCGTGTGCGCTCGGCCGCGCCCTGCTCAGGCTCGGCGGCTGGCGCATGGCCGGCACGTTTCCGGACATCCCGAAGCTGGTGCTGATCGCCGCCCCGCATTCGTCCAACTGGGACGGCATCTGGGGGCTCTGCGCGAAGCTGGCTCTGGGCCTGGACATCAAGATCCTCGGCAAGCATTCGCTGTTCGAGGTGCCGCTGATGGGTCCGTTGCTGCGCTGGATGGGGGTGATCCCGGTGGACCGCAGCGCCCCCCAGGGCGTGGTCGAGCAGATGTGCACGATGCTGCACCAGAGCGACCGGCTGTGGCTCGGGCTGGCTCCGGAGGGAACCCGCAAACCGGTGGAGCGCTGGAAGACCGGTTTCTGGAAGATCGCGCGCGCCGCCGACGTGCCGGTGCTGCCGGCTTATTTCCACTATCCCGACAAGATCATCGGCATCGGCCCGCCGTTCGACCTCACCGACGACATGGCCGCCGACATCGCCCGTATCCGCGCGTGGTACCGGCCGTGGCAGGGCAAGCACCACGGCGTCGACTGAGCGGCCCGGCGCCGGCCGCTGGGTGGCTTTGCTGGCATGGTAATTGCGTCGCATTGCGTGCGTGGCGCCGCGTATCGGCGTCCCGCGGCGGAAGCGCGCATGGAGAACGACTTGCAAGCAGGCAGCAACCTGGCCGTCGCCGAGCCCGACCCAGCGCAAAGGCGAGCGACGCACACACGTCCCGCGCGGTCGGACACCTGACCCGTGGCCGCGGCTGCCTGGTTCGTGATCGGTCCCAGCGCCCTGCTCAGCGCGCTCGGTCGGCACCGTGGACCCGAAACCACGGTGCCGACGCCCCTCGAAGACTGGCGTAGCGCCACCGTCGATGTCGTCATCCACGCCGAGCGCGACCAGCCCAGGATCGTGCTGTGCCTGGCCTCGCTGCTGCGGCAGACGCGCATGCCGCGGCGGGTCGTGCTGATCGACGACGGCGGCACAGCGCGCGATCACACCGTGCAGCTGGCACGCGAGTTCGCCCGCGCCAACGGGATCAAGCTCGAAGTCGTGGTGCGCGCGCAGTCCCTCGGCAAGGCGGTGACGATCAAGCGCCAGTCGCGCGAGTTCGACGGCGACGTCGTCTTCGTCCTCGACGCGGACACCGTGCTGGAGTCTCCTGACTACATTGAGTGCTGCGTGCGCGAGCTCTACCAGGGGGTCGGCATCGCCAGTGCCTGCGGCAGCGTGCGCCCGTTGCTGCCCGCGCACCGCAACGCGCTTGCGGCCACCGCCGGTTTCCAGCGCTGGCTCGCGGGCGACCAGTACCAGGACCCGCAGCAGCGCGCCGAGCCGGAGCAGAAGCTCTGGCGCTGGCTTGGCGATCACTACGGCGAGTGCGTCGCCCAGATCGAGCAGGGCCTGATCCAGCCGGGCCTGATGGACCGCTACGGCGGCACGGCCACGCCGCTGGGCAAGGCCGTGGCCTACCGGCGCGGCTACCTGAAGAACCTGTTCGACCGCTACGAGCCGATCCGCGGCGACGACCTCAGCGAATGCGAGCATCTGTTCATCGGCCCGGCGCTCAACAACGAGGGCTACCGCAACATCCAGCTCGCGCAGGTGGTCGCGCGGGTTCATTATCCGGCGCTGCAGCAGCTCCCGCGCTGCGCCTACCGCTGGTCGGCCTCGTTCCTCCAGGGCGGACACTACTTCGACGCGCTGCTGCGCACGCCGCTGCGCCGACGGCAGCGGCCGCCCACCGGCCCCGGCACCCCGGGCGCCGACAAGCGCCGGATCCAGGAAGCCTATCGGCAGCCGTTCGGCGAGCGGCTGACCGCACTACACGGTCGCCCGATCGGCACCGCGCTGTTGCTGGGGGCGGTCGAGCGCATCGGCTATCCCGCGGCGCTGGGCGTGCTGCTGCTGCTGGGGCAGTGGGCGGGGCTCGCACTGCTGGTCGGTGTCGAGACCATGCTCGCGCTGCTGGTACTGGCGCGGCTCGCGCCATCGGGGCAGCGCGCGTCGGCCGCGGTACGGGGGCTGCTGGCGACGCCACTGCGCTACCTGCTGATCTTCACCGAGCTGTTCACGCTGACGCGCTTCGCGGTGCAGTTGTGGCTGACCGGCAGGCGCCGCTGGTTCGCCCATAGCGACACCCCGCGTTTCGCCCTCGGCGCCGCCCGCCAGGGCACCCGCGCCTGACAAGCCGGCGCGTGGTCGCCGCGCGCCTTGCAGCCGCTCGTGGCGGTAAGCCTCGCCGTCAGCGCTGCGATGGCCCGGTTTCGTCGTAGTCGCGGCGAGTGAACAGGTCCGGCTGGATCAATTCGGTGAATGCCCGCGCCTGCGGCGAGAGGTACTTGCCCTTTCGCACCACGACGCCGTAGCTGCGCGCCGGGAAATAACGCGCCAGCGAGCGCGCTGCGAGACGTTCGCGATCGGCGTCGGTCAGGCAGATCGCGGTGACGATGCTGATGCCCATGTCCATCGCCACATACTGCTTGATCACTTCCCAGCCGCCGACTTCCAGCGCCACGGTGTAGGGCACGCGGTTCTGCTGGAACACCAGGTCGACCAGGCGGTAGGTCGTCAGGCGTTGGGGCGGCAGGATCAACCCATAGGGCGACAGGTCCTGCAGGGTGAGGGCGGCCTTCCGCGCCAGCGGGTGATCGCGGGCGGTGATCAGCATCGGATCGAAGCGGTAGATCGGCGCGTAGTCCAGATCTGCGGGCACATCGAGCATCGAACCCACCGCCAGGTCCACCGTGTCCGAGCGCAGCAGGTCAAGCCCGCCGGCGCCGGTCACGTTGTGCAGGCGCAGCCGCACCGCCGGCTGCGCGTCGCGGAACGCGGCGACGATTTTCGGCAGCAGGTACAGGATCGTCGAGCTCCCCGCGGCCACGTTCAGCTCGCCGGCGTCCATCCCGTTGAGCCGCTCGCGCAGCGCGGTGCCGAGGCCGTCAAGGCCCTCGACCAGGGGCCGGGCCATTTCGTACAGCGCCTCGCCCTCGCGCGTCAGGGTCAGTCGGCGGCCGCCGCGTTCGAGCAGGCGCATGCCCATTTCACGCTCCAGCGCCTGCAACTGCAGGGTGACGGCCGGCTGGCTGAGGAACAGCGTTTCGGCCGCGCGCGAGACCGAGCCGAGTCGCGCCACCTGGCAGAACGCCCGGAGCGGCTTCATCCGATCGCCCTTGTAGGCAAACCGTGGGGTGGGTACGCCCTTGCCGGTCAAGGCTTTCCATCCATGTATTTAGAAATCAAATACTAACCATTGATGAAACTGGTTTGTCAAATACCACACGTGACCGCATGGTTGTCGTCACCGCGTTTCACCAGTATCAATCCAGTGTGGAGTTCACCCGATGACGGCAGCCGTATCGCCCTTGCCCCGCGCCGACCGGCAGGTCCCGGCGGACACCATTGAAGTGACGACGGCTGCTCCGGCGTTCGGTCAGGACCAGCTGCTGACGCGCGATGCGCTGGTATTCCTGCAGCGACTGCACCGCCGCTTCGAACCCGAGCGTCAGGCACGGCTGCAGGCCCGCCAGCGGCGCCAGGCGTTCTTCGATGCGGGTGGGGTGCCGGAGTTCCGCACCGACACGCGGGCCATCCGCGGAGGCGATTGGCGCGTGGCACCGCTGCCGGCCGCGTTGCTGGATCGGCGGGTGGAGATTACCGGGCCGGTCGACCCCAAGATGGTGATCAACGCGCTGAACTCCGGCGCCAACTGCTTCATGGCCGACTTCGAGGACAGCACCTCGCCGACCTGGCCGAACCTGATCACCGGCCAGCGCGCCCTGCGCGACGCCGTCGCCGGCACCCTGCAGTGGACCGCGCCGGGACCGAGCGGCAAGCAATACACCCTGGCGCCGTTCTCGCGCCAGGCCGTGCTGCTGGTACGCCCGCGCGGCTGGCACCTGGACGAGAAGCACGTGCTGGTGGACGGCGAGCCGATGTCGGCGAGCCTGTTCGATCTCGGACTGTTCGCGTTCCACAACTCGGACGTGCTCGCTGCGAAGGATCGCGGACCTTATTTCTACCTCCCCAAGCTCGAATCGATGGAGGAGGCGCAGTTGTGGAACCAGGTGCTGGACCACGTCGAGCAGGAACTCGGGCTCGCATCCGGGCAGATCCGCGTGACGGTGCTGATCGAGACCCTGCCGGCGGTGTTCGAGATGGACGAGATCCTGCACGCGCTGCGCAGCCGGATCGTCGGACTCAACTGTGGGCGCTGGGACTACATCTTCAGCTACATCAAGACCTTCCGCAGCCACCGCGACAAGGTGCTGCCCGAGCGCAACCAGGTCACGATGGACCAGCCGTTCCTGCGCACCTATTCGGAACTGCTGATCCACACCTGCCATCGGCGCGGCGCGCACGCGATGGGCGGCATGGCCGCGCAGATTCCGATCAACGGCGACGCCGAGGCCAACGAGGCCGCGCTGGCCAAGGTCCGCGCCGACAAGCTGCGCGAAGTCACCGCCGGCCACGACGGCACCTGGGTCGCGCACCCGGCGCTGATCGCGCTGGCCCGGGACATCTTCGACGAACGCATGCCGGGTCCGCACCAGCAGCACGTGAAACGCCAGGACGTGCGCGAGCGCGACGAGGCGCAGCTGCGCGACCAGCTGATCGCGCCGCCGCGCGGCACCGTCACCGGCGCCGGGCTCGAAGGCAATGTCGAGGTCTGCGTCCGCTACCTGGCCGCATGGCTCGACGGCAACGGCTGCGTGCCGATCCATTGGCTCATGGAAGACGCGGCGACCGCGGAGATCGCCCGCACCCAGCTGTGGCAGTGGCTGCACTACCCCGACGCGATCGCCGGCCGCCGTCCTTGCGCGCCGCCGCTGCAACTGGAGGACGGCACCGAAATCGACTTCTCGCTGCTCGACCGCGCGCTGATCGCGCTGCCGGCCAGGCTGTCCGACCCGCTGGCGTTGCCGGGTGCCAGCCGGCTCAACGAGGCGATCGGGATGCTCGACCGCCTGTGCCACTCCGAGTCGCTCGACGACTTCCTGACGCTCCCGGCCTACCGACGCCTGGATTGAGTTTGCCCCCTGCAACTTCGCTGTTCGAAAGCCCGCACCCCACTTATCCGAGGACGACCCGATGAAGACCGCACTCCCCACCGCCGACCAGCTTCGCAAGGAATGGAACAGCAATCCTCGCTGGGCCGGGATCGAGCGCACCTACTCGGCCGAAGACGTGGTCCGGCTGCGCGGCACTGTCGCGGTGGAGCATTCGCTCGCCGCCCTGGGCGCCAGCAAGCTATGGAACTCGCTGCAGCGCGAGGATTTCGTCAACGCGCTGGGCGCACTGACCGGCAACCAGGCGATGCAGCAGGTCAAGGCCGGGCTCAAGGCGATTTATCTGTCGGGCTGGCAGGTCGCCGCCGACGCCAACCTCGGCGGGCAGATGTATCCGGACCAGTCGCTGTATCCGGCCGACTCGGTGCCCGCGGTGGTCAAGCGCATCAACAACACGCTGCTGCGCGCCGACCAGATCCAGTGCGCGGAAAACAATGGGAATGGCAGCGGCGGCGACATCGACTTCCTGCAGCCGATCGTCGCCGATGCCGAGGCCGGCTTCGGCGGCGTGCTCAACGCGTTCGAGCTCATGAAGGGCATGATCGAGGCCGGCGCGGCGGGCGTGCATTTCGAAGACCAGCTCGCATCGGCCAAGAAGTGCGGGCACATGGGCGGGAAGGTGCTGGGGCCGACCCGCGAAGCGGTCGAGAAGCTGGTGGCCGCGCGCCTGGCCGCGGACGTGATGGGCGTGCCGACGCTGATCGTGGCGCGCACCGACGCGGAGGCCGCCGACCTGCTGACCTCCGACATCGACCCCAACGATGCCGACTTCATCACCGGCGAACGCACCGCCGAAGGCTTCTACAAGACACGCAAGGGCATCGACCAGGCGATCAGCCGCGGCCTGGCCTACGCGCCCTACGCCGACCTGGTGTGGTGCGAGACCGGCAAGCCGGACCTGGCGTTCGCGCGCCAATTCGCCGAGGCGATCCACGCGAAGTTCCCCGGCAAGCTGCTGGCCTACAACTGCTCGCCGAGCTTCAACTGGAAGAAGAACCTGGACGACGCCACCATCGCCACGTTCCAGACCGAACTGGCCAAGCTCGGCTACAAGTTCCAGTTCATCACCCTGGCCGGCTTCCACAGCCTCAACCACGGCATGTTCAAGCTTGCCCATGGCTACGCGCGGCGCCAGATGAGTGCGTTCGTGGAGCTGCAGGAGGCCGAGTTCGTCGACGCCGAGAAAGGCTTCACCGCGGTCAAGCACCAGCGCGAGGTCGGAACCGGCTATTTCGACAGCGTCACCCAGACGATCCAAGGCGCACTGTCGTCGACGGTGGCCCTCAAGGGCTCGACCGAGGAAGAGCAGTTCGAGCCGCAGTCGAAGGCGGCGGCCTGATCTGGCTTTGCGTCGGACCCGTGCAGGGATGCCCTGCACGCCTTCAAGGCGCAGGGCCTGGCCTTCGTTCCGAGAGCCGACCAGCAAGGGGTCGAAAGTCCGAGCGAGGTAAGCTGAACGGGGAGTGCAGCCGACCCGCTCCGTCACGTCCTGCTCACGCCCGTGCCCAGTGGCATTGGCGAAGTCGCTTACAAAGCGGTAACTTCCAACGACCACCACCCCTCCGAGATCAGCGTCATGCGCACTTCTACCCCACTCCTCGCCTTGGCGCTGTGCTGCGTCCTCGCGATTCCTGCCGCATTCGCCCGTGACACCGGCAAGCTGCTGCCGCTCGATCCGGTGCGTGAGCAGCAGGCGCAGATCCTCGCCGGTGCCAAGGCGAGCACCGGCATCTATGCCAATCTGTCCGCATCCGAGCGTGATCAGCTGATCAGCCGCCAGGCAAAGATGCTGCGGATGATCGAAGGCAAGAAGATGTCGGCCGAGCTGAGCGAAGCGCAGAAGCAGGAGCTGTTCAACACGCTGGAATGGATCGAGGCCACGGTGAACCGTGCAGACGACGAGCGGCTGGTCTGCGAGCGCGTGGCGGTGGTGGGCAGCAACCTCAGGCAGCGCGTCTGCATGACGGTGGTGCAGCGGCGAGAGGCGCGGGAAGCCTCGAAGCGGCAGTTGGAGCTCCAAAACGACGCCAGTCGGCGATTCTGATCGGCCGCACCCCGCCGCGATCTGCGCGGCGGGTGTTCGCTCCTCGCGCGCCCGCGGGGGAGCGCCGTGGCTCGACGGCTTGCCCGATGACCATCCGGGATACTCCGAAGAGCGACTGAGCCCTGGCTGCTCGCCCGCAGTCCACATACGGATGTCGCCGCGGTGTCCACGAACCGATTCGCCCGGTGTCGAGAAGCTGATTGGCCTCGGCAGCAGGTGATGCGGTCCCACGGAGCTCACTCGTCCAGCCTGGCGAAGCAGTGCGTCCGGTTTCGCGGTGGCATGTGGCCGCCTCGCCGGCTCCGCTGCCCGAAGTCATTGAGCAGCAGGAGCAACTGAGAACAGACCTAGCCGACGGCCTCGATGGCCTCACACCGAGGCAGATCCGGATCGTCACCGAGGCGCAGGCGGAGTTCTTCGCCATCGCTGCGGGGAAGCAGACGCTCGACCAGTTGTCGATCGATGAGAAGGTTCGCCTGCAGAACGCATTTGCGTCGATCAACGCGCAGCTCGTCAACACCAGCGTCAGCCTGGCCGAACAGGACAAGTGCTGGCGCGAGGCCAACACCGGCAGCAAGACCAGGGTCGCCCGGTGCGGCACGAGGGAGGAGGCCGACGAGGCCCGGCGCGGTGCGCGCGAGTACATGGAAAGACCACGGGTCTGCGGCGGGCCGGGCTGCGGCTAGGATCACCCGGCGCCGAGCCGGGCAGCGACGACCCCGGCCGTCGATGCCGGCCCCGTCACGACGCCACGCTGACGCGCCGGTAGCCGATCGCCTCGCCCAGATGCACCGCATCGATGTCAGCGTCGCCGGCCAGGTCGGCGATCGTGCGCGCCACCCGCAATATCCGGTGCATCGAACGCGCCGATAGTTGCAGCAGGTCCACCGCGCGCTCCAGCAGCAGGTGATCCGCGTTCGACAGGCGGCATGTGCTCATCGTGTCGGCCTGGCTCAGGCGTGCGTTGCACGTGCCAGCGCGCTCGTCCTGCATGGCCCGGGCACGCACCACGCGGCTTCGGACCGTGTCGGAACACTCGCCGTCGGGCGCATCGTGGCGCAGGTCCGAGGGCGGCAGTCGCGGCACTTCGATGTGCAGGTCGATGCGGTCCAGCAGAGGGCCGGAAATACGCGCCCGGTAGCGGCGGATCGCCTCCGCGCCGCAGCGACAGCGCCCGCTGGCGTCGCCTGCCCAGCCGCAGGGGCACGGATTCATCGCCGCGACGAGCTGGAACTGCGCTGGGAATTCGGAACTGCGCGCCGCCCGCGACACCGTCACTACGCCAGACTCCAGCGGCTCGCGCAGCACTTCCAGCGCGCGGCGGTCCCACTCGGGCAACTCGTCCAGGAACAACACGCCGTGGTGCGCCAGCGAGATCTCGCCTGGCCGTGGATCGGCGCCGCCGCCGACCAGTGCCACCGCGCTGGCCGTGTGGTGCGGCGAACGGAACGGGCGCTCGCGCCAACGGGCCGGATCCAGGCCGCGGCCACTGATCGATGCGATCGCTGCCGACTCCAGCGCTTCCTCCTCGGTGGCCTCCGGCAGCAGGCCCGGCAGGCGCGAGGCGAGCAGGGTCTTGCCGCAACCCGGCGGCCCGATCAGCAACAGGTGATGACCGCCTGCCGCGGCGATCTCCAGCGCGCGGCGCGTGTGCGCCTGCCCGCGCACGTCGATCAGGTCGGGCCCACGTACGCGC
>JALYOG010000145.1 GCA_030856985.1 Pseudomonadota bacterium
GCCGAGGACCGGGACGCGACGCGATGGCTGCGCTGGCTGCAACGCCGTGCCGGCGCCGACGGCGATCCGGGCAGCGTTGCGCAGAAGATCGGTTTCACGGAACTGATGGCCCGTTCGCTGGACACGATGCAGGCGCAGATCGCGCGCGTGCACCTGGCGCTGGACCCACCGGAGCTGGTGATCCGGATTCCACGCGACGCCTGCCAGTTCTACGAGTTCTGGCGTGCGCGCGAACTGATCGCGGTCGGCCGCGCCGAAGCGGACAAGGTACTCGACGCCGGAGGCTATTGAGCGGTCACTGGCAACCGTGCCCACGGCAGGTCGCAGCCGGTGAGATCGCGCCGGTCGATGCTCGGGCTTTCCGATCAGGAGCCCCGCCATGAGCCCTTCCGACCTGTCGCCGCGCGCCCACCTCGAACACGTCGATCGGCGCATCGACGCCGCGTTGCGGCATCTGATCGCCATCGGCGCGGTGCTGGTGCTGTTGCTGCCCGCCGCGCGCACCGAGCATGCCGCGCTGGGATGGCTGCCGCTGTGGCTGCTGGGCATGCCGCTGATCGCGCTGTGGGCGCTGCATCGCTTCGCGCTGCCGGCGCGGTTGCGGCGCGAACGGCCGGCGCGGATTGCATTCTTGCGCAGGTCCTCTGCGGGCATCCAGGCCACAGACAGGAACTCGCAGGGCCGTGCGCGGATCAAAACGCGCGCTCGGCTCCGGCAGGTGCGCTAAGGCCAGCGCCGGCGCCGCTTCGCTTTCCGCCAGCCGGCTTTCAGTGCAGCTTGTGGATATCGCGAGCAACCGGGCAAGCTCAAGAGCTCCGCCTCGGCGGCCGATCATGCCGCAGCTCATTTCCTGACCAGATTGCCTGGACCAATCAGTCCATGCGCGAGCCGATCGCTACCCGGCCCCCGCGGGAACCACCGCTTCCCCGGCGAGCCATTCCGGCGGGCCGATGTCGTCCAGGGCAGCGGTCAGCGCCGCCGCCCAGCGCTCTCGCAGCATCGCGAAGTACGGGTCCTGCTCGGTGATGCGATGGGTGCTCAGGCCGTCGATGCTGTCGTTGCGGTAGACCAGCACGTCCAGCGGCATGCCGACGCTGAGGTTGGACCGCAGCGTCGAGTCCATCGAGATCAGTGCCAGCTTGACGCCTTCGTTCAGTGACGTGGCGCTGGTCACGGCGCGATCGAGGATCGGTTTGCCGTACTTGTGCTCGCCGACCTGCAGGAAGGGCGTGTCGCAGGTGGCCTCGATAAAGTTGCCCGCGGCGTAGATGTTGAAAAGACGCATCGTGCGCCCGGCAAGCTGGCCGCCGAGCAGGATCGACACGTCGAAGCTCACGTTCTGCTCGCGCATGGCCTTGCCGTGGGTCCGGTGCACGCGCCGGACGGCCTCGCCGATGAGCGCCGCGGCGCGGAACATCGTCGGCACCGTATAGATCGTCTCGACGTCGCCGGTCTCCGGATCGGGCAGGCCGTCCTGGATCAGGTTCACCACCGCCTGCGAGATCGCCAGGTTGCCTGCGGTCATGATCGCGATCATGCGCTCGCCGGGAACGTTGAACTGCTGCAGCTTGGCGAAGCAGGAGATGTTGTCGAAGCCCGCGTTGGTGCGCGTGTCGGCCAGCATCACCAGCCCTTCGTCCAGGTACAGACCCACACAATACGTCACGCGATTACTCCGGTTGAATGACCGTGGGCTCGCCACGACCCCGTGGTCGGGGTGTCATTTTGCGCTTTGGCTTTGGCTTTGACTCTGACTGCTGCCGGTGCGCTGCGCGGTCTCGGTGATGTCGACGGTCACGTCCAGGGTCTCGGCGATGCCGCCCAGGCGCACGCCGCGCACCGGCGCCGCATCGCGGTAGTCGCGCCCGGAGGCGACGCGCACGTAGCGCTCGTCCGGCGACAGGCGATTGGCTGCATCGAAGCCGACCCAGCCCAGGCTCTCGACGAACATCTCGGCCCAGGCGTGGCTCGCCGCGGGCGTGCCGGCATCCAGCGGGCACAGGTAGCCGCTGACGTAGCGTGCCGGGTAGCCGAGGCTGCGCGCGGCGCTGATCAGCACATGCGCATGGTCCTGGCACACGCCCGCGCCCGAGGCGAAGGCCTCGCCGGCCGTGGTGCACGAGTCGGTGCTCTGGCTGCGGTAATCCACTTGGTCGCGCACCGCATTGGACAGGCGATGCAGGCGCTCCAGGTCGTCGCCCTCGCCGACGGCGCGCGCGGCAAGCTCGCGGATCTGCGGCGTGTCGGCGGTGAGCTCGGTGCCGGCCAGGAAGAACATCGGCGGCAGGGTCTCGGGCGGATCTCCGTGCACGCCGTGGCGGTCCCGCGTCGCGACCTGCCCGCGCACCGACAGGCGCACGGCGTCGACGTTCCTGTCGACCGCGTGCGTCGCCACCGGGTTACCGAAACCATCGACGCAGGTGGGCTGGATCGAGCGGCCATCCACCTCGACTTGCCAGCTCTTGACGCTCTGTCCGTCGCTCGGCGACGGCCACATCCGCAGCGCCTGCACGATCAGGGTCGCGGCCTCGTCGTAGCGGTAATGGGTGTCGTGGATGATCGTCAGGTGCATGTCAGAAAAGGTGTCCGCTGGCGATCCGGGTGCCGAGTTCCTCGGTGCGCCCGATGAGATCGGTGAGGTACTCGTGCAGGCCGCTCTCGATCACCGGTCCCATGCTCGCGAAGCGAAGGTCCGCATACAGTGAATGCGCCTGCCGCCTGGCCTCGGCGGCGCGTTGCGGGTCCTGGCTGCGGATGCAATCGAGGTTCTGTGTGATCTGCTGGTAGCAGAACGCCAGCGAGCGCGGGAATTCGCTGCGGCTGATCAGCAACTCGGCCACGTGCGCCGGCTCGACCTGGCCCTTGAACAACACGCGGTAGGCACGACGCGCGCCGACCACTCGCAGGATCGCCAGCCACTGGTAGTAATCGACGACGCCGCCGACGTCGCTCACGCTCGGCAGCCGCACATGGTACTTGACGTCCAGCAGCCGCGCCGTGTTGTCGGCACGCTCCAGGAACTGGCCGATGCGCACGAAGGCGAAGCCGTCGCGGCGCAGCATGCCGTTGGAGGTGACGCCATGGAACAGGCCCACGCGCGCCTTGACCCATTCCAGGAATTCCGCGATGCGGTCGCCGTCCATCGGCGCGGCCGTCTCGTCGGTGAATTCCGCCAGTTCCTGCCAGGTGGCGTTGACGGCTTCCCACATGTCGGCGGTCAGCGCGGTTCGCACCGCGCGCGCGTTGCGCCGCGCCGTTTCCAGGCAGCAGGCGATCGAAGAGGGATTGTCTTTCTCGAAGGCGAGGAAGTGGATGACCGAGGCCTCGTCGGCGCGCGCGTGGCCGGCGAAGAAATCGTCTTCGCTACCCGCCGCCACCAGCGCCGATTCCCATTCGCTGTCGCGATCGCTGTCCACGCGCACCGCGCTCATCTGTCCGGCGACCTGCAACAGCCGCGCGACGTAGTCGGCACGCTCCATGTAGCGCGCCAGCCAGAACAGGTTGCCTGCGGTCCGGGCGAGCATCAGTTTTCCAGCACCCAGGTGTCCTTGGTGCCGCCTCCCTGCGAGGAGTTGACCACCAGGGAGCCGTCCTTGAGCGCCACCCGCGTAAGCCCGCCGGGAACGACCCGGATGCGGTCGCGGCCGGAGAGCACGAACGGGCGAAGATCGACGTGGCGCGGCGCGATGCCCGATTCGACGAAGGTCGGCACCGTCGACAGCGCCAGCGTCGGTTGCGCGATGTAGTCGGCAGGCCTGGCCTTGAGCAGGTCGCGGAAGGCCGCGAGCTCGGCGGCACTGGCGTGCGGCCCGACCAGCATTCCGTAGCCGCCCGATCCGTGCACGGCCTTGACCACGAGTTCGTGCAGGTGATCGAGCACGTAGCGCAGTTCGTCGGGCTTGCTGCAGTCGTGGGTCGGCACGTTCTTCAGCAGCGGCTCCTCCCCGAGGTAGAAACGGATCATTTCCGGAACATGGATGTACACGGCCTTGTCGTCGGCGATGCCGGCGCCGATCGCATTGGTGATCGTCAGGTTGCCGGCGCGGTTGGCGAAGTGCAGGCCGGCCGCGCCCAGCATCGATTCGGGACGGAACACCAGCGGGTCCAGGTAGTCGTCGTCGATCCTGCGATAGATCACGTCCACCCGCTCCAGCCCCGCGGTGGTGCGCTGGTAGCAGACATCGTGGCTGACGATCAGGTCGGCGCCCTCGACCAGGTCGATGCCCATCTCGTCGGCGAGGAAGGCATGTTCGTAGTAGGCGCTGTTGTGGATGCCCGGCGTCAGCAGCACCACGATGGGCTCGCCCTGGCAGTTCGGCGGCGCCACCGAACGCAGCGTCGCCAGCAGCTCGTCGGGGTAGTGCGCGACCGGGGCGACCTGGTTGCGGCGGAACAGGTCCGGGAACAGCCGCAGCATCACCTCGCGGTTCTCGACCATGTAGGACACGCCCGAGGGGGTCCGGCAGTTGTCCTCCAGCACGTAGTAGTCGTCCGGGCCGGTGCGCACCATGTCGATGCCGGCGACGTGCGAGTACACGTGGCCGGGCAGGTCGAGCCCGGCCATCTCGGGGCGGAATTCGGAGTTGTGCAGGATCAGGCGCTCGGGCACCTTGCCCGCCTGGATGATCTCGCGGTCGTGGTAGATGTCGTGCAGGAAAGCATTCAGTGCTTTCGCGCGCTGTTCCAGGCCCAGCCGCAGTCGCTGCCACTCCGCCTGGGCCAGCACGCGCGGGATCAGGTCGAACGGGATCAGCCGTTCGGCATCGCCGCCTTCGGTGTAGACCGCAAAGGTGATGCCGATCCGGCGGAACAGCACCTCGGCCTCGCGGCGCTTCAGCGCGAGCTGCTCGGCGGGCAGGGATTTCAGCCAGGAGTCGACCAGCGCGTACGGCGCACGGACCTCGCCTGGCCAGCCCATTTCGTCGAAAATCGCCTTATCGGCCGTCATCGGTGCTCCAACTTCCGGATTAGCCACCGTGGCGTGCTGCTGGCGCAAAGTCAAATCCGAACGCGTTGCCGCGGCGATGGTCGGCACGCGTCGGCGCGGCCCGCGGTGCGGCAACCGACCGGCGCGCCTGTGCTAGCGTTCCAGTCCTCGAAGGACCCATCCGGAGCACCAATGTCCATGCTGTCGAAGGCCTGCCAGGCCTTGCTGCTGTCCGCAGGCGTGATCACCGCTGGTGCAGTCCACGCCCAGGAATCCGCTGCCGTGCCCCCAGCCCAATCCGACCCTTATCTCTGGCTTGAGGATGTGACCGGCGAAAAGGCCCTGGACTGGGTGCGGTCGCAGAACGCGAAGACCCAGGCCGAGCTGGCGTCCACTGCGCAGTTCAAGAAGCTGGAGGCGCAGATACTGGGGATACTCGACTCCGACGAGAAGATCCCCGCGGTCGAGAAGATCGGCGACTACTACTACAACTTCTGGAAGGACGCCCAGCACGAGCGCGGGATCTGGCGCCGCACCACCCTGGCCGAGTACCGCAAGGACGATCCGGCGTGGGAAACGGTGATCGACCTGGATGCGCTGAACCAGGCGGAAGGGGAAAACTGGGTCTGGCATGGTGCGCAGTGCCTGAAGCCGGCGTACGAACGATGCCTGGTCGCGCTGTCGCGCGGCGGCGCCGACGCCGACGTGACGCGGGAATTCGATTTGCCCGGCAAAGCCTGGGTGAGCGACGGTTTCTTCCGCCCCGAGGCCAAGGGCGCGCTGGGCTGGATCGACCGCGACAACGTGTACGTCTTCACCGACTTCGGCGAAGGCACGATGACGAGTTCGGGTTACGCCAGGATCGTCAAGCAGTGGGCCCGCGGCACGCCGATGGAGCAGGCGAAGCTCGTCTACGAAGGCACGCCTGCGGACATGTACATCGCCGCGTTCCGCGACCACACGCCCGGCTTCCAGCGCGACTTCGTCAGCCGCACGCTGGCGTTCTACAACGATGAGCTTTACCTGCGCACGACCCCCGGATGCGCCGAGGCCGAGTGCGTCGAGGCGCCGGGAGGCGGGGTCGCGCTGAAGAAGATCGATGCGCCCAACTCGGCGAACAAGACGGTGCACCGGAACTGGTTGCTGCTCGAACTGCGCGAGCCCTACGAGGCCGCCGGCCGGACCTACCCCGCGGGCAGCCTGATCGCCAACGAGTTCGACGCGCACATGGCCGGTGATCGAAGCTTCACCGTGCTGTTCGAACCCAGCGGGACCGCGTCGCTGTCGGGCATCGACTGGACCGCCAGCCACCTCGTTCTCAACGTGCTCGACGACGTCAAGAGCCGCCTGAGCGTGCTGACTCCACCGGCGGCCGGGTCGGGGGAGCCTGCGTGGGCGCGCAGCGAGTTCGTCGGCGCGCCGGATTTCGGCACCCTGGGCGTGTCGGCCGTCGACGAGGACGAAAGCGATGCGGTCTGGCTGACGGCCGCCGATTACCTCACCCCGAGCACGCTGGCGCTGGCGGAGATCGGAAAGCCGCCTGAAGTGCTCAAGACGATGCCAACGTTCTTCGATGCGTCCACGCACGAGATCCAGCAGCACTTCACCAACAGCAAGGACGGCACCCGCATCCCGTATTTCCTGGTCAAGCCGAAGGATCTGGTTCTCGACGGCACCGCGCCGACGCTGCTGTACGGCTACGGCGGCTTCGAGATCGCGCTGACGCCGGGCTATTCGGGCACGGTCGGCAAGGGCTGGCTGGAGAAGGGTGGCGTCTACGTCGTGGCCAACATCCGTGGCGGCGGCGAGTACGGGCCGCGCTGGCACCAGGCCGCGCTCAAGGGCAACCGGCACAAGGCCTACGAGGACTTTGCGGCTGTCGCCAGGGACCTGGTCGGGCGTCGGATCACTTCGCCCGCGCACCTGGGCATCCAAGGCGGCAGCAATGGCGGGCTGCTGACCGGCAACATGCTCGTGCGCGACCCCGAGCTGTTCGGCGCGGTGGTGGTGCAGGTTCCGCTGCTTGACATGCAGCGTTATCACAAGCTCCTGGCCGGTGCCTCGTGGATGGCCGAGTACGGCGACCCCGACAAGCCGGCGGAATGGGAGTTCATCAAGACCTTCTCGCCCTACCACCTGGTCGAAGCCGACGCCGACTATCCGCCGACCCTGTTCATGACTTCCACGCGCGACGATCGCGTCCACCCCGGCCACGCCCGCAAGATGATGGCGAAGATGAGCGACATGGGTCATGACGTGCGCTACTACGAGAACATCGAGGGCGGCCATGGTGGCTCGGCCAACAACAAGCAGGCCGCGCACATGAGTGCGCTGGCATATACGTTCCTGTGGAATCAGCTGCGCAAGTAGGTTTTGCCCGCGCTGCGCCCGAAGCTTGCGGGGCTGCTTGACCGTGCATCTGTTGCAGCTCCTGTCCTGCAGTTGCAGTTGCAGTTGCGGTTGGAGTTGCTGTGGGGTGCCGTTGCCGTTGCCGTTGCCGTTGCCGTTGCTCGTGATCCACAATCTCGACTGCCTCCCGGCGCCCTACGGGTCATAGACGCCGAGAGACTGTCGATCTTGTGGGTCACGTGCAACGGCAACCGCAACCGCAACGGAGCACGGCCACAGCCATGGCCAAAGCGACTGCAAGGCGACAGCAATGGCGCACTGCCCGGGCGATGGCGGGAATCGGCCTCCAACTGCGGCACTATTGCGGTCGTGACCTGCCCACGACAGGTCGAACAGACCGCCGCCCCGTTGCATCCCCCGGTCCCGGACCCCATCCAATGAAATCCACCCTGCTGCTTGCCGCCGCCCTCATGACCTTCGCCAGCCACACTTCCGCCACCGAACTCCCGTCACCGCCGGACGCCGCGACCAGGCCCCATGTCATCAAGGCGCCCCACGGGGCGCAGCGCGCGGACGAGTACTACTGGTTGCGCGACGACACCCGCAAGAACCCGGAGATGCTGACGTACCTGGAGGCCGAGAACGCGTATGTCGATGCCTACATGGCACCGCACAAGGCGCTGCAGGAGCGGCTTTACCAGGAGATCGTCGGGCGCATCAAGCAGGACGACAGTTCCGTCCCGTACCGAGAACGCGGCTACTGGTATTACACGCGCTTCGAGACCGGGCAGGACTACCCGATCCACGCGCGCCGGCAAGGCTCGATGGAGGCGCCCGAGCAGGTGCTGCTCGACGTCAATGTGATGGCCGCCGGCAAGGATTATTTCAGCGTCGGCGAATGGGTCGTCAGCCAGGACAACCGGCTGCTGGCCTGGGCCGAGGACGCGGTCGGGCGCCGCCAGTACACGATCCGGATCAAGGACCTCACCACCGGCGAAGTGCACTCCGACACGATCGGCGGCGCTGCGGCCAACCTGGTGTGGGCCGACGACAACCGCACGCTGTTCTACGTCGAAAAAGACCCCGAGACCCTGCTGACCGTGCGCGTGCGCAAGCATGTGCTGGGCACGCCGGCCGAGGCCGACGAGCTGGTCTACGAGGAAGCCGACGACAGCTTCTACATGGGCATCAACCGCACCCGCGACGACCGCTACATCTGCATCAATGTCGAGAGCACCGTCTCCAGCGAATCGCGCTGTGCAAGCGCCGCCGATCCGCGCGAGTTCAGCGTGCTCGCGCCGCGCGAGCGCGACGTCGAATACAGCGCCGATCACCACGGCGGCCGCTGGGTCATCCGCACCAACGACGGCGCGCCGAACTTCAAGCTGATGACCGCGTCCGACGATGCGACCTCGCGTGCCGACTGGAAGCAGTGGATCGCGCACAGCGACGAGGTGTTCATCGACGACTTCGAACTGTTCGACGGATTCACCGCCGTCGCCGAGCGCTCCCAAGGGCTGGAGCGCCTGCGCCTGCTGCACGGCGAGGTCGGCAGCGAAAACAATCGCGAGGAGCACGTCAAGGCCGACGAGCCCGCGTATTCGATGGGGCTGGCGGTCAACGCCGAGCCGGACACCGACTGGCTGCGCTACACCTACACCTCGATGACCACGCCGGGGACGACCTACGAGGTCAACACCGCCACCGGCGAGCGCAGGCTGCTCAAGCAGACCCCGGTGATCGGCTACGACCCCTCGCAGTACGTGACCGAGCGGTTGTGGGCCACTGCCCGCGACGGCACCCGCATCCCGGTGTCGCTGGTCTATGGCAAGGGCTTCGAGAAGAACGGCAAGGCGCCCCTGCTGCAGTACGCCTACGGCAGCTACGGCAGCTCCACCGATCCGGGCTTCAACCTGCCGGTGGTGAGCCTGCTCGACCGCGGCGTCGTGTACGCGATCGCGCACATCCGCGGCGGCCAGGAGATGGGCCGCAAATGGTACGACGACGGCAAGCTCTACAACAAGATCAACACCTTTACCGACTTCATCGACGTGACCGATTTCCTGGTCGGGCAGGGCTACGCCGCAGCCGATCGCGTCGCTGCCTATGGCGGCAGCGCGGGCGGGTTGCTGATGGGTGCGATATCCAACATGGCGCCGGACAAGTACGCCGTGATCCTGTCGCAGGTGCCGTTCGTCGACGTGGTCACCACGATGCTCGACCCGACCATTCCGCTCACCACCAACGAGTACGACGAGTGGGGCAATCCGGAGCAGACGGGCTACTACGACTACATGCTGTCGTACTCGCCCTACGACAACCTCAAGGCGCAGGCATATCCGGCGATGTTCGTCGGAACCGGATTGTGGGACTCGCAGGTGCAGTACTGGGAGCCGGCCAAATACGTGGCCCGGCTGCGCGACCTGAACACTTCCGACGCGCCGGT
The DNA here is from genome assembly GCA_030856985.1 of Pseudomonadota bacterium. GTDB lineage: Bacteria > Pseudomonadota > Gammaproteobacteria > Xanthomonadales > Xanthomonadaceae > Lysobacter_K. The sequence goes on from JALYOG010000145.1 coordinate 9,723, forward strand.
GCTGTTCCGCACCAACATGGACGCCGGCCATGGCGGCAAGTCGGGGCGTTTCCGTCGCTATCGCGAGCTGGCCGAGATGTACGCGTTCATGCTCGAGCGCCTGGGGGCGGTCGAGGCCGGCGAAGCTCTGGTGCCTGCGGCCCATTAGACGCTCGTTGCCAGGGCGCCCGGCCTTGACCCGCCGATGAGCCGGCGCCGGGTTGCCTCCAAACGCACGCGCCGCAGGAGGAGAGCGGCTCCGCCGCGTCCGCTGCGACGCGAGCCGTCTGGAAGCTCGCCGCCGCTGAGGTGGGCCTGGTGGCTGCTGGCCTACGCGAGCCTCGGCGTGGGCTTGGTGGGCATCGTGCTTCCCGGATTGCCCACGGTCCCGTTCGTGCTGCTGGCCGCCTACGCCGCCGCGCGCGGCTCCGAGCGCCTGCACCGTCGCCTGCTGGCACACGCCCGGTTCGGGCCGATGATCCGCGACTGGCGGGCGCAGGGGGCCGTCAGCCGTCGCGCGAAATGGCTGGCGACGATCATGATGGTGGCCAGCGCGGGCGTGATGTTCCTGACCGCGCCCGAGTGGTGGATGGCCGCCAGCGGCACCGCGATCATGGGGCTCGTCGCCACCTGGCTGTGGTGCCGCCCCGAACCGCGCCCGGAGGCTTGAGCGCGGGGTCGACCGCGCTACACTGCGCCGATGAATCCCAAGCTCGCCGCCGCACTCACCGTATCCACCCTGTTGCTCGCCGCCTGCGGCAACAAGGGCCCGCTGGTCATGGCCGAGCCCGCCCCGCCGCCGATGGCGATGGAGCCCGAACCCGGCGCAGTGCCGGTCGAGGTCGCGCCCGATCCGCAACCCGTTGGCGAGGACCCCATCCCGCTTCCGCAGGCGACCGACCCGGAAGCCGACGACCTCGACATCGACGAGCAGGATCCGCCCGACGACGACGCGGGTGGCTGAGCGCCTGCAGCAGACCTCGCCGCGTCCGCTCCGCTTCAGCAAGATGCACGGAGCCGGCAACGATTTCGTCCTGCTCGATCTGCGCGATGCATCGGTGCCGCCCGATCCGGCGCTGTGCCGTGCGATCGCCGACCGCCACACCGGCGTCGGTTGCGACCAGATCCTCAGCATCCACCCCCCGCGCAGCGCCGATGCGATCGCCAGCTACCGCGTCTGGAATGCCGACGGTTCGGCCTCTCAGCAGTGCGGCAACGGCGCGCGCTGCATCGCCGCCTGGCTGGTGCGCGACGGTGCGACCGGCAGCAGTGGCGCCTTCCTGCTCGACAGCCCCGAAGCCACGCATGCCGTGACCCGCCTGCGCGGCGACCGCTACCGCGTGGCCATGGGCGTGCCGCAGTTCGACCCGGCGCGGATCCCGCTGCATGGATTGGACCGCGACCGGCCGCAATACCAACTCCAGCTGGGCTCGGGCGAGGTGCAGCTGGGCGCGGTCTCGATGGGCAATCCGCACGCCGTGATCGAAGTCGCCGATGCCGCCGCGGCCCCCGTCGCAGCCTTGGGAACGGCCTTGCAGCAGCATCCGGCGTTTCCGCAGTCGGTCAACGTGGGCTTCGCCCAGGTCGAGTCGCGCGATCGCATCCGCCTGCGCGTGTTCGAGCGCGGCGTCGGCGAAACGCGCGCCTGCGGCAGCGCCGCCTGTGCGGCCGCGGCGGTGCTCATCCGGCGCGGCCGGGTCGATCGCGAGGTCGCCGTGGTCCTGCCGGGCGGACAACTGGATATTTCATGGCCGTCCGACGATGCTCCGGTCTCGATGGCTGGGCCGGTGGCCTTCGTGTTCGAAGGGGAATGGAACCGATGACAGAAACCACCGAGAAGCTCGGCGCGCATGAAGTGGCCGCATGGCTGCGCCGGCACCCGCGCATCCTGCAGCAGTTTCCCGACCTCGCGGTCAGCCTGGTGGTGCCGCGCGAGAACGGCCCGGCCGCGTCTCTGGCGAGCTACCAGTTGGAGGTCCTGCGCGACAAGAACCGCGAGCTGGCGCGGCGCCTGCAGGAGTTGTCGGGCAATGCCCAGGTCAACGAACGCCTGGCGGTGCGCACCCATCAGCTCACGCTGGCGTTGATGCGCCAGTGCAACGCCGCCGACACGCTGCGCGCGATGGCGGCAAGCCTGGCCGAGGACTTCGACGGCGATCTCGTGCGGCTGGTGATGTTCCAGCCGGTCGAAGGCCTCGACCAGCCCGAATGGCTCCAGGTGATCGCGCAGGACGACGCCCGGCTGCAGCCGTTCCGCGACTGCCTCGGCGAGGGCGAACCGCTGTGCGGCCGGCTCCAGCCGCAAAAGCACGCGCTGCTGTTCGCCGATCGTGCCCAGGAGGTGCAGTCGACCGCTTTGTTGCCGCTGCCGTCGGTGGGCCTGGTCGCAGTGGGCAGTCACGATCCCAACCGGTTCTTCCCGGGCATGGGGACCTTGTTCCTGCGGATGATGGGAGAGTCGCTGGCGGCGGCGCTGGCGAGGTATGCACGCTGATCGCCTGAGCCGGCGCGGTCTCGCCGCGGCCGGGATATCCGCCTCGTTCGATGCCGCGCCAGCGCGGCACGGTCGAGAACGTCCATGAACGACTCGCCCGTCGAGGACTTCCTTGCGCATCTGGCCGTCGAGCGGCGGATGTCGGCCCACACGCTGGATGCGTACCGGCGCGACCTCGCCGCGCTTGCGGGCTGGGTGCTGGCGCAGGGAAGCGAACTGCTGGCCGTGCACGGCGAACAGCTGCGCGGCTTCATCGCCAGCGAGCACCGGCGCGGGCTATCGCCCAAGAGCCTGCAGCGCCGGCTGTCGGCGTGCCGGAGTTTCTATGCATGGCTGCTGCGGCAGGGAAGGATTCCGGCCAATCCTGCCGCCGCCGTGCGCGCGCCGAAAGCGCCGCGCAAGCTGCCGCAGGTGCTCGATCCGGACGAAGCCAAGGCGCTGGTGGAGGTATCCACCGACGCGCCGCTGGGCCTGCGCGACCGGGCGATGCTGGAGCTGTTCTATTCCTCGGGGCTGCGCCTGAGCGAGCTGTGCGCGCTGCACTGGCAGGACCTCGACCTGGCCGACGGGCTGGTCACGGTGCTGGGCAAGGGCAGCAAGCAACGCAGCGTCCCGCTGGGCTCGCATGCGCGTGCCGCGCTCGCGCAGTGGCGCGCCTCCACCGGCGCCGCCAGCGATTCGCCGGTGTTTCCCGGGCGCGCCGGAGGTCCGATCGGGCCACGCGCGATCCAGCTGCGGATGCGCCTGCTGGCGCAGCGGCAGGGATTGTTCAAGCGCGTGCACCCGCATCTGCTGCGGCATTCGTTCGCCAGTCACATCCTGGAATCCTCGGGCGACCTGCGCGGCGTCCAGGAGTTGCTGGGGCACGCCGACATCGCCACGACGCAGATCTACACCCACCTGGACTACCAGCATCTGGCCAAGGTCTACGACGCGTCGCACCCGCGGGCGAAACGCAAGCGCTAGGCCGCCGTGGCCGCGGGGGCCTGCCCGGCACCCCTGCCCGGCACCCTTGCACGCGTCGGCCGCAATCCCCATCCAGAAGGATCATCCGCAGGAGATTCCATGGACCCGAGCCAGAACCCCGGCGTTTTTCACGCCACCACCATTCTCTCGGTGCGCCGCGACGGGCGCGTTGCGGTGGCCGGCGACGGCCAGGTCACCCTCGGCAACACCGTCATGAAGAGCAACGCGCGCAAGGTGCGCCGGCTCGGTCGCGACGGCCACGTGCTCGCGGGCTTCGCCGGCGCCGCCGCCGATGCGTTCACCCTGTTCGAACTGTTCGAGGCCAAGCTCGAAAAACACGGGCAGCTGCAGCGCGCCGCGGTGGAAATGGCCAAGGACTGGCGCACCGAGCGCCGCTTCGGCAAGCTCGAGGCGCTGCTCGCGGTCGCCGACAAGGAGACCTCGCTGATCATCAGCGGCACCGGCGATGTGATCGAACCGGAGGACGGCATCATCGCGATCGGCTCCGGCGGGCCCTACGCGTTGTC
>JALYOG010000148.1 GCA_030856985.1 Pseudomonadota bacterium
AGGCCTTCGATCGCAAAGTCCCGGTCCGGCAGCACCTCGATGGGCGAATAGTCGGGATTGCGCGGCAGCAGCAGGATGCGATCCTTGCCGATCTTCAGCAGCTTGACCGTGATCTCATCGTCGATCCTCGCCACGACGATCTGGCCGGAGCGCGCTTCGCTGGTTCGATGGACCCCGATCAGATCGCCCTCGAAGATGCCCTCGTCGCGCATGGAGTCGCCCTGGACCTTGAGCAGGTAATCCGGGAGCGGCGAAAAAAACACGCGGTCCAGCAGGACGACCTGCTCGGACCCGATGTCGGCGCCTATCGGCAATCCGGCGGCGACCCGTCCGAGCACCGGAAGCCGCAGCGCGTCGTCGGCGACAGCCGCTGCAGGGAAGGCCGCACCGTCCGCGGAATCGAAGTCGGCGATGGGCGCCGGACGGGTCAGACGGATACCGCGGGCACGGCCCGGCGTGCGCGTGATCGCACCCGCCTGCTCAAGCGCCTCCAGGTGGTACTGCGCAGCGCGAATGCTGCTGAACCCCATCGCCGCGGCGATCTCGCTCTGCGAAGGCGGGACGCCTTCGGCTTCGATCCTCGCGCTGATGAGGGACAGGATGCTCTGCTGGGTGTCGGTGAGTTCCATTAGTAGTAATACTACTAACGCGCACTGCCCCGCGCAAGCGGCGACGGGTTCAAGGCGACGACGGGAGGAATCCCCCCAACGCCGTGGCGACTGTCTGGCGCCGCACCGCTTCGCGGTCGCCGTCGAAATGGAAAACCTCGGCTCGTGGATAGCCGCCGCGTTGCTTCCAGGCGATCCAGACCGTCCCCACGGGTTTTTCGTCGGTGCCGCCGCCTGGCCCCGCGATGCCGGTGACCGCGACCGCATACGTCGCGCCACTGTGGACCAGCGCACCGGAAACCATCTCGATCACGGTTTCGCGGCTCACGGCGCCATGCTGCTCAAGGGTGTATGGCTGTACTCCGAGCAGCGCCTGCTTGGCTTCGTAACTGTAGGCAGCCAGTCCGCACTCGAACCAGGCAGACGAGCCGGCGACATCGGTCAGGGTCTTGGCGATCCAGCCGCCGGTGCAGCTTTCGGCGGTCACCAGCCGATGGTGGTGGTCGATCGCGTACTGCCCCACGCGCTGCGCAAGCCGATGCAGGTCCGCGTCGGCGCAGGGGGCTTGGATGCAGGTCGGCTCGGTCATGCCGCACTATAACCAGTCCCGCCCCCGGTCGGGCGGCGCCGGAAATGCGCGGGCCCGCCACGGAGTACGGGGCGGGCCCGGCGGTGCATGCAGCGATACGGCGAAGTTTCAGGCGCTCAGTAGTTGACCCGCAGGGTCACGCCGTAGGTAGCCGGCGCGCCCAGGAACGCATTGAAGGAATTGAACGGATTGTTGGGCTGCGGCGAGACGTTCTGCAGCGGCGCATCGAAGCCGACCTGCACGTACTCCTCGTCGAAGATGTTCTGGCCCCACAGCTCGACCATCCACCTGCGGTCCTTCGTGCCGACGCCCACGCGCGCATTCCACACGGCGAAGCCTTCCTGCTCCTTCTCGACGTCCAGGTCCGAACCGGTGTTGTAGTCGGACATGTACTTGGTGCCGAGGTTGAACCGGCCGATCATGCTGTTGCCGAAGTCCCACTGGTAGGTCGCCGATCCGGAACCGGACCACAGCGGCGCGAAGCTCACGCGGCTGCCCGGCAGCTTGAACAACTGGCCGGTAGGCTCGACGAAGTCTCCTCCGGGAATGTTCTCGCCGTAGCGGGTGTCCGCGTAGGTCAGGCCGGCCTGCAGCATCAGGCCGCGCACGGCCGCCGGCTGCCACAGCAGTTCGGTGTCGATGCCCTGCGAGACCGCTTCGGGTATCGAACGCACCACGAAGCTCGTGCCGAGGAAGCTGTTGAGCTGGAAGTCGTCGTAGGTCTGGTGAAACAGGGTCGCGTTGAGCAGCAGGTTGCCATCGGCCCAGGTGGTCTTGGCACCCAGCTCGAAGCTGTCGACGAACTCGCCCTCGAACGAGGTGTCGTTCACCGGTACGATGCCCGGCCCGCCGCTGGACAGCCCGTTGTTGGACTGCACGCGGTCGAGGTTGAAGCCGCCGGCCTTGTAGCCGCGCGCGGCCGAGGCATAGGTCATGACGTTCTCGTTCCAGCGGTAAGCCGCCTTCAACGTGCCGGACCATTCGTTCTCTTCGCGTTCCTGGGAGACGGAGCGGCCGTTGTGCAGCGGATTGGCCCACGGCAGGCAACTGAAGCCGATCACCTGCGGGATGACCGAGGCCAGCGCCGCTGCGGGGACGCCACGCGCAAGGAGGGCACCGGCAATGCGCTGGGTGCCGCCCGGGCCGAGCATCGCTGCGCAGCCTGCACCGCCGTTGGGATTGCTGAAGTTGGAGATGAGTTCCTTGTCCTCGCGCGTGTAGCGCAGGCCGAGGGTGAGGTCCAAGGCTTCGGTTGCGTGCCAGGTGTTATTGGTGAACAGCGCCAGGCTCTTTGAGTTCTGCCGGTGCTGGTCGAGAGCACCCAAGCCCGCGAACACCGTGCCGGGCGCGCGGCCGCTGGCATCGGCCAGGAACCTGGGGGCGGTCGGGGCCGCACCAAAAGCCGGATTGATCAGCGACAACAGCGCGATCGACAGGTACGGCTCGTAGGCAGATCCGATACGGTAGGACTCGTTGCGGTCGAGGTCCTCGTCGGCATAGAACAGGCCGACCATCCAGTCGACGCTCTCGGACGCGCCGGTGAGGCGGAACTCCTGGCTGAAGGTCTCGAATGCGGTCAGCGACTCGTCGGGGTTTGCAGGCCGGTACAGCAGGTCGGCGCTGGAGTAGTCGAAGTCCAGCCCGTTGATCGAATCCCACTCGCGCTGGGCGGTGATCGAGGTCAGCGTGGCGTTGCCGAACCACGGCGACTCCCAGTTGACCTCGGCCGAGATGCCCTTGTCCTTGATGTCCGATTCGGTGCTGCGGTTGCTGTAGGCAACGCGCGCGAACGGGTCGGCGACCGGCGCCACGCCGGGACCGAAGGCCAGTGCGTCGATGATGTTCGCCGTGGCGCCCCGAACGGTGGTCACCGCCGCGCAGCATTGCTCCTCGCGGCTGGTGAAGTCCGCGATGATGTTGATGTCGAGCGTGTCGGTCGGCTCGAGCAGCAGCTGGCCGCGCAGCGAATGGAAGTTCTGGTCGGCGTCTTCGGTCTCGGTGCGCGGACCGGCACCGGTGTTCACGTCCATGAAACCGTCGCGCTTGCGCTTGGCGGCATACACGCGGAACGCGGCGTTTTCGCCGACGGGTGTATTGAACGAACCGGCGACGCCGAGCGCGTCGTAGTTGCCAACGGTGATCTCGCCTTCGACGGCCGTGCCGTAATGCGGACGACGGGTGATCACGTTGACCACGCCGGCGGAGGTGTTCTTGCCGAACAGCGTGCCCTGCGGGCCCTTGAGCACTTCGATGCGCTCGATCTCGCCCAGGTCGCCGAAACCGACGCCGTTGCGCGGGCGGTACACGCCATCGATCACCACGCCGACCGAGGACTCCAGGCCGGGGTTGTCGCCGACGGTGCCGATGCCGCGAATGCGAATGGTGGTCTGCGCTTCGCTCTGGGTGCTGGTGACGGTAAGACCCGGCACGAGCACCTGCAGGTCCTTGACGTCACGAACGCCGGTGTCCTGGAGCAGTTGCTCGCCCAGCGCGACGATCGAGACCGGCACGTCCTGCAGCGCTTCCTCGCGCTTCTGCGCGGTTACCGTGATGGCTGAAAGCGTGGTGGGAGTTTCGTCCTGAGTACCCGCAGCGGCGGCATTCTCCTGCGCCTGCTCCTGGACCGGTTCCTGCGCCATGACGGGCAGGAAGCTTGCTCCGGCGAGCGCCGCCGTGATGGCCAGTACCAGGCCACTGCGATTGAATTTGCGCGAACCCATCGTACCTTTCCCCTTGATCGAATTTTTCGGCTGCCCGGCGATGCGCCAGACGCTTACGTATGGCGACGTGCGTGACGCTAACACGGCTTTAACATAAAGCAATGCTGCGCTGCAGCAACCACGTTTTGCCACGCAACGGCCGACACTTCCTCAGCGTTCGCGTTGGTGCTAGGCCATCAGCGCGGCCGCCTCCGGAGCCGGGTCCAGAGCCAGGGATCCCCTGCCACGGCTCCTCTGCGGCAGGGCTCGTCGGGTCGTCGGCGGCCGTCCGGCGCCGGGACTCCCCACGTGCACTACACTTTTCGGCCGATCCCACGATTGCGAACCCTTTTTTGGATCACCCGCGACCAGCCACCTCCGCGGAGCCCGGCGCCGCTCCGCACACGCCGCTGATGAAGCAGTTCTTCGCCGCCAAGTCAGAGCACCCGGACGTGCTGCTGTTCTTCCGCATGGGCGACTTCTACGAGCTGTTCTACGACGACGCGCGCAAGGCCGCGAGGCTGCTCGACATCACCCTGACCCAGCGCGGCAGTTCCGGCGGCCAGCCGATTCCGATGGCCGGCGTGCCCCACCACGCCGCCGAGGGCTACCTGGCGCGCCTGGTCGCGCTGGGCGAGTCGGTCGCAATCTGCGAACAGATCGGCGATCCGGCGGCCAGCAAGGGACTGGTGGAGCGCAAGGTGGTGCGGATCGTCACTCCCGGCACGGTCACCGACGAGGCGCTGTTGAACGAGCGCCGCGACACCCTGCTGCTGGCCGTCTCCCGCGGCAGGCAGGGTTTCGGCGTGGCCTGGGCCGATCTCGCCGGCGGGCGGCTGCTGGTTACCGAAGTCGGCAACGAGGATGCGCTGGAGGCCGAGCTGGCGCGGCTGGAGCCGGCCGAAACGCTGATCGCCGACGAGGACGGCTGGCCCGCCAGCGTGATCGGCCGCAGCGGACTGCGGCGGCGCGCCCCATGGCTGTTCGATGCCGACAGTGGCCGCCGCCAGTTGCTGAAGTTCTTCGCGCTGCACGACCTGTCCGGCTTCGGTCTCGACGAGCGGCCCCTGGCAGTCGCCGCCGCCGCCGCATTGCTGGGCTACGTCGAGGAAACCCAGAAACAGCGCCTGCCGCATCTGACCGGCATCCTGTTCGAATCCGGCGATGGCGCGATCGCGATGAATGCCGCCACGCGCCGTCACCTGGAGCTCGACAGCCGCATCGACGGCGACAACCGGCACACGCTGCTCGGCGTGCTCGACTCGACCGTCACCCCGATGGGCGGCCGCCTGATGCGGCGCTGGCTGCACCGGCCTTTGCGCGAGCGCGCGCCGCTGCGCCTGCGCCACCACGCGGTCGCAACGCTGCTGGATTCCGCCGCGGCCACGGCGGTGCGCGAGCATTTTCGCGCGCTCGGCGACCTCGAACGCATCCTCACCCGCATCGCATTGCGCAGCGCGCGTCCGCGCGACCTGTCGACCCTGCGCGACGGGCTTGCGCTGCTGCCGGCGCTGCGCGAGGTGCTCGCAACGCTCGACTCGCCGCGCCTGGCGCAGCTCGCCGATGCGATGGGCGAGCACGAGGCACAGGCGCACCTGCTGTCTTCGGCCATCGTCGAGCAGCCCCCGGTGCTCGCCCGCGATGGCGGTGTGTTCGCCGAAGGCCACGATGCCGAACTGGACGAACTGCGAACGCTGTCGAGCACGGCCGACCAGTTCCTGGTCGACCTGGAGTTGCGCGAGCGCGCCGCCAGCGGCATCGCGACGCTCAAAGTCGGCTACAACCGCGTCCACGGCTATTACCTGGAAGTGTCCAAGCAACATGCGGCCAAGGCGCCGGTCCACTACACGCGGCGTCAGACCCTGAGCAACGCCGAGCGCTACATCACCGAGGAACTCAAGCAATTCGAGGACAAGGTGCTGTCCGCCCGCGAGCGCGCGCTCGCACGCGAACGCCTCCTGTACGAGCAACTGCTCGATGCGCTCAACGCCGAACTCGAACCGCTCAAGCATTGCGCGGCGGCGCTGGCGGAGCTGGACGTGCTGGCCGCATTCGCCGAGCGCGCGCAGGCGCTGGACTGGTCGCGACCGGAGCTGGCCGACGGCGCCGGGCTGCGCATTGAGCGCGGCCGGCATCCGGTCGTCGAGGCGGTGCGGCCGGAGCCGTTCGAACCCAACGACCTGGTGCTCGACTGCGCGCCGGACCATATCGATCGGCGCATGCTGGTGATCACCGGGCCGAACATGGGTGGCAAGTCCACCTACATGCGCCAGAACGCGCTGATCGTGCTGCTGGCGCACATTGGCAGCTTTGTGCCGGCCGCGCGTGCGGTGCTCGGGCCGATCGACCGCATCCTCACCCGCATCGGCGCCGGCGACGACCTCGCCCGCGGGCAGTCGACCTTCATGGTCGAGATGAGCGAGACCAGCTACATCCTGCATCACGCCACCGATCAGTCACTGGTGTTGATGGACGAGATCGGCCGCGGCACGTCCACCTACGATGGCCTGGCGCTCGCGGAAGCCTGCGCGCGCCACCTCGCGCACAACAACCGCGCGTATACGCTGTTCGCCACGCACTATTTCGAGCTCACCGCAATCGCAAGCGCCGGCAGCGGCATCGCCAATGTGCACCTGGACGCGGTCGAGCATGGCGAGCAACTGGTCTTCATGCATGCGGTCAAGGATGGTCCTGCCGACCGCAGTTTCGGCCTGCAGGTGGCCGCGCTCGCAGGATTGCCGCGCAGCGTGATCAGCCATGCGCGTGGCCGCCTGCGCGAGCTGGAGCAGCAGGGCCGCGACTCGCCTGGCCCGACGCTCGCGGCCGCCACGCTGGAGCAGCCGCAGCAGTTCGGACTGTTCGCACCCTCCACCGCGGCGCTGGATGCGCTGGCGTCGATCGATCCGGACGAGCTGACCCCGAAGCAGGCGCTCGAAGCCCTGTATCGGCTCAAGGCGCTCGCCTGAGGATTTCAGTGGTCACCGACGCGCCGGTGATCGCCGCGGGCAACGATCAGAGCGCGTCGATGTCGCCCAGCGCGCGGATCAGCCGCCTTGCGCGCTTGTCGGGCTTGCCGTCGGGGGCGCGGTATCCGGTGCGCTGTGCGATGCGCTCTTCGCGTAGCCGCTGCCTTTCGGCAATCGATTCGCTGCTTTCCACATACAGCGTCTGCGCCTCGCTAGCAGGGCCGCGCTTGTCGCTGATTCCGGCGACGACGACCTCGAAGGTCTCCTCGCCGCGGGTAACCCGCAGCGCATCGTTGAGACGTACGGGGCGCGCCGGCTTCGCGCGCTGGGCACCGACTTCGACCTTGCCGCCTTCGATCGCCTCGCGGGCCAGGCCGCGGGTCTTGTAGAACCGCGCCGCCCATAGCCACTGGTCGAGGCGGACGACGAAGATTTCGGAACTCCCGGATCGCGGCATGAGCCAAGAATACTGCGCGGGATATTAATCGCGGGTGTTCCGGCAACGCTGCCGGGCCGACGGCGGAAATGCCGACGGCCGCCTTTCGGCGGCCGTCGAATGCGCTCTCGCGAGCCCGGTCCTGCGATCAGGCCGAGGCGGCGGCAGCCTTGGCCTTGGCATACGCGGCCAGATCTTCCTTGATGCGCGCCTTCTTGCCTTCCAGGCCGCGCAGGTAGTACAGCTTGCCGGCGCGAACCTTGCCGCGGCGCTTGACCTCGACCGAGTCGATGATCGCACTGTGCGCCTGGAACACGCGCTCGACACCGAAACCGTGCGAGATCTTGCGCACGGTGAAGGCCGAATGCAGGCCGCCGTTCTTCTTCGCAATGACCACGCCCTCGTAGGCCTGGAGGCGCTCGCGGTTGCCTTCCTTGACCTTCACGTTGACGACAACGGTGTCGCCGGGGCTGAAGTCAGGCAGCACGCGCTGGACCTGTTCGGCTTCGAATTCCTGCATCAGCGTGTGGATCGAGGGCTTGTTCATTGGATCGGCCTGGTGTCTGTGTTGGGGTCGCGGGCCTGGGCACGCGCCGAATCGCTGGGCCGCACGTGATGAGGCACGCCGGGCGGGTTGTGAGCTAAGCCGCGCATTATAGCGGCAATTTTCCGCAGGTGGCTAGCTGGCCGGGTCGGCGTCTGCAGGACCGTCCGCGTCTGCGGCGGCCGCCGCCAGCGTGCTTGCCCGCTGGCTGCGGTACTCGGCCAAGAGCCGGGAATCGGCCCTGGTCAGGGTCGCCTCGTCGAGCAGGTCCGGCCGCCGTTCCGAGGTCCGGCCCAGCGCCTGCTGCCGGCGCCAGCGCGCGATCTGGGCGTGGTTGCCCGACATCAGCACCGGCGGAACCTCACCCAATTCATGCACGACCGGCCGCGTGTAGTGCGGGCAGTCGAGCAGGCCGTCGGCCTCGAAACTGTCCTGGACGGCCGATTCGGCATCGTTGAGCACGCCCTCCTGCAGGCGGGCGACCGCATCGACCAGCACCGCGGCCGCCAGTTCTCCGCCCGACAGGATGTAGTCGCCGATCGAGAGTTCCTCGTCCACTTCGGCCGCCACCAGCCGTTCGTCGATGCCTTCGTAGCGGCCGCACAGCAGGATCAGCCGCTCGTGCGTGGCCAGTTCCCGCACCTTGGCCTGGGTCAGGCGCGGTCCCTGCGGGCTCAGGTAGATCACCCGGGCCGGCGCCGGATCGGCCGCGCGCGCCTGCGACAGGGTGGCGCGCAAGGGGTCGATCAGCATCACCATGCCGGGACCGCCGCCGAACGGGCGGTCGTCGACGCGCCGGTAGCTGCCCTCGGCAAAATCGCGCGGGTTCCAGCCATGCAACGACAGCTGCCCGCGCCCGGCGGCCCGCCCCACCACGCCGAACGCGGCGCACTGGGCGATGAACTCCGGAAACAGGCTGATGACGTCGATGCGCATGGCACGGCTCGCAGCGGTGCGGGTTGATGGTCGAGGGTAGCCGAACGCCGGTCGGCGGATTTCCGGGACGGGACGCGGAGCTTCGGACTAGAAGTCGGGATCCCAGTCGACGGTGACCACGCCCGCGTCGAAGTCCACGCCGGTCACGAACTGCGGCTGCACGAACGGGATCATGCGTTCGCGCTCGTCATCGCGCGCCACCAGCACGTCGTTGGCCCCGGTCGAGAACAGGTGCGATACCGTCCCCAGGCTCACGCCCTCCACCGTCACCACGCGCAGGCCTTCCAGATCGACCCAGTAGTACTCGCCGGGACTCGCGGGCGGCAGCGCGGAACGATCGACGTAGATCTCGGTGCCGCGAAGCGCTTCGGCGGCTTCGCGATCGGCGACATCGGGAAAATGCCCCATCAGGAACTTGCCGTGCTCCCGGCCTCGCACGCCCTGCAGCGTGCGCTCGCGCCCCTGCGCGTCGCGCAGGGTCCAGGGCTGGTAGTTGAAGATCGCCGCGCGCGGTTGCGTCCAGGACTCGAGTTTCAGCTCGCCACGCAGACCAAAGGCGCCAAGCACCCTGCCAAGGAGGATGCGGCGCCCGAAGTCGTTCATTGCGGTATCGGCCGCGCGCGAAGGTGCGCGGCCCGCGATCAGGCTGCGGTGGCCGTCGGCTGCTCGGAAGGCGCCGCCTTGGCCGCGTCCTTGTACAGGCTCGCAACCTTGTCGGTCAGCTGCGCGCCCTGGCCCAGCCAGTGCTGCACGCGGGCGATGTCGATCTCCACTCGCTTCTCGCCGCCGGTCGCGACCGGGTTGTAGTAGCCGACACGCTCGATGTTGCGGCCGTCGCGGGCGCTGCGGCTGTCGGTCACGATGATGTGGTAGAAGGGGCGCTTCTTGGCGCCGCCGCGGGTGAGGCGAATCTTGACCATCTGCTGTAGTTCCTGTGTTGCCC
>JALYOG010000149.1 GCA_030856985.1 Pseudomonadota bacterium
CCCGAACGCCGGCGCCTGCGCGTGGCCGCCGAACGCGCGCTGCTCGATGGCGACGCGCAGTCGGCGATCGACGCTTGGCAGACCGTGCACGCCGCCACGCCCGACGACACCTTCGCCGAGCTGCAACTCGCACGCGCCCAGGGCAGCGCCGGGGATTTCGCCAAGGCGGTCGAAGGCCTCGATGCATTGACCGCGCGCGATCCCAACGACCCGCGCGCATGGTTCGAGCTGGGCAAATTCGTGCTGCTCAGCGGCGACGCGCAGCGTGCGGTCGACGACTACCTCGTGCGCGCGCTGGTGCTGTACAAGCGCAGCCGCGATCTTTTTGGCGAAGCCGAAACCGTCAACGCGCTCGGCATCGGCTACGGGCGCCTGGGGCAGACGGCCGACGCCGCCGAGCAATATCGCAAGGCGGTCGAGCTGCGCCGCGCGCTCGGCAACCGCCGCGGCGTCGCGACCAGCCTGCGCAACCTGGCCAACGTGCTGGCGCTGACCGGGCAGTTCGACGAAGCCGCCGGCTACCTCGAGCAGGCCCGGACGCTCCAGGCCGAGCTCGGCGATCGCGAAGGCCTCGCCGCGACCGACAACGAGATGGGCCTGCTGGCGGAGGAACGCGGCGATTATCCGGCGGCGCTCGCGCATTTCCGGCGCGCGTTGCAGGGATGGCGCCAGGCCGGCGATGCCCACGGCAGTGCGGAGGCGCTCAACAACATCGGCTTCGCGCATTTCCAGCTCGGTGCCTTCGACGATGCCGAGGTCTACTGGAAGCAGGCCGCCGAGGCCTACCAGAAGCTCGGTTCCAGGACCGGCGAAATCCGCACCGGGCAGAACCTGGGCCTGCTGGCGATCGCGCGCGGCCAGTGGAACGACGCGCGTCGCCTGCTGGACGCGTCCCTGGCCAGTGCGCAGCAGCAGCAGATGCCCGAGGAAGCGGCGGTGAGCCATCGCAACCTTGCCGACATGGAACTGCTGCAGGGGCGGATCGACGCGGCGTTGCGGCATCTGGACAAGGCCGAAGCCCTGTTCGTGGAACGCCAGGACCAACGCGGGATCCTCGATGTCGGCCTGCTGCGTGCCCAAGCCTGGCTCCGGGCCGACGCGGCCGATAGGGCGCGCAAGCTGCTCGACGAGCTGCAGCCGTCCCTGAGGGCGGCGGCCACCGAGCAGCGCGCGATCGCGCAGCTGCTGCGCGCCGAACTCGCCGACCGCGACGGCGACACGCGCGGAGCGGCGCTTGCCCTGCGCGAAGCGCGGCAACTGGCCGAAGCGTCCGGCGTGCGCGCACTGGAACTGCAGATCGCGCTGAGGGATGCGCGCGCCGGCCGGGTCGCCACCGGCCTGGATGCCGACATTTCCGCGCTCGGCCATGCCGGGCTTCGCCTCCAATGGCTGGAATGGAAGATGCGCGAGGCGCTGCAACAAGGCGACGCCGCCGGGGCGCTGGACGCGTATCGTGAAGCCCTGATCCTGCTGCGCGACGGCGAGTTCGGCTCCAGCTGGAACCTCCACCAGCTCGCCGCCCAGGCGCACGAAATGCAGGGCGACGACGCGCAGGCGCGACGTGCCCGTGCGCGTTCGGACCAGAGCCGGGCGGCCTTCACCAAGGCGCTGCCGGAGTCCCTGAGGCCGGCGGTCGAGAGCGCCGACGCGCCCGAGCCGAAGCCGCCGGGGCCGGGCCCGTCCGCGGCCCCCCCCTCGCGCGCAGGAGAGCCCCGATGAGCGGCAAGGAGATCAACCCGCAGCTGTCGGAGATCCGCGAGCAGTACCTGCGGCTGCTGCAACGACTGGAAGCCAACGAACGCGAATTCCGGCGGCTCGGGCGATCGGTATTGCGCGTGCAGGAGGACGAAAGGCGCCGGCTGGCGCGCGAACTGCACGACGGCATCGGCCAGAACCTCACGGCTCTGCAGCACCGGCTCGACCGCGTCGGGGCCGGCCTTGGCGACCAGCCGGACCTGCGCGCCCACCTCGACGCGGCCGTGTCGCTGTGCCGCGGCGCCCTGGAGGACACCCGGCAGATGTCGCGCCTGCTGCGCCCGCCGATCCTCGATGACCTCGGGCTGGAGCCTGCCCTGCAGTGGCTCGCGCGCAGCCTCGGCGAGGCGAGCGGGCTCGCGATCGACGTGGAGATCGAACCGCTGCCGGCGCTGCCCGACGAGCTGCAGACGCTGCTGTTCCGGGTTGCGCAGGAAGCACTCAACAACGCCGCCAAGCACGCGCAGGCCAGCCACGTCCTGCTGCGCCTGGTCGCGCGCGCCGGAATGCTGCAGTTGCAGATCGTCGACGACGGTCGCGGATGCGATCCCGAACTCGCGCTCAGGGCCGGCGGCAGCGGCCTTGGCGGGATGCGCGAACGCCTGCGCCTGCACGGCGGAAAGCTCGAGCTGCACTCCTCGCCGGGCAATGGCGCGCGGGTCCGCGCGGTCGTCCCGCTTGACGGCGACTGAGCGCTCGCGCAGCTTTAGCGCATGGGGAATATCCGGGTACTGATCGCCGACGACCACACGCTGGTCCGGGAAAGCCTCGTCGGCCTGCTGCAGGCCGAGGAAGACATGCAGGTGGTGGCGCAGGCCGCCGACGGCGTGGAAGCGCTGGAGAAAGCCGCGGCAACCTCGCCAGACATCATCGTTACCGACCTGAGCATGCCCGGCCTCAACGGCATCGAGATCGTGCGGCGCCTGTGCAAATCGCTGCCCGATGCCAAGGTCCTGGTGCTGACCATGCACCAGGAGGACGAATACGTGCTGCAGGCGGTGCGCGCCGGCGCCGCGGGTTACCTGGTCAAGGACAGCGCCTCGGCGGAGCTGATCGCCGCGGTGCGCAGCCTGCATGCCGGCCGTGGCTATTTCGGCCCGCAGGCGGCCAAGGCGCTGGCCGAACAGATGCAGCATCCCGAGCGGGCGGTCGACGACCCCTACGGCCGCCTCACCGCGCGCGAACGCGAGGCCTTCCACCTCGTCGCCGAGGGCCTGACGACCAAGGAGATCGCGCGCAAGCTCGACATCAGCGCCAAGACCGCGGAGAACCACCGCAGCCGCGTGATGACCAAGCTCGGCGTCCGCAACACCGCCGAACTCGTCCGTTACGCGCTGCGGCGGGGCCTGCTGGACTAGATTGCGCCCCGGGGCGGCCGGGACGATCTTTTCGACTGGAATGCCGCAGTGCGTGGCGGCGCGACCGCGGCTGCGCCGCGAGATGGGGGTTCCCCCCAACGTCCGCTGAGGGGAATACCGGATGGCCGCGGACATCGCGCTCGGCCGATGCTCGGGGTCGACCGCAATTCCCACGCCCCCGCGCCCGTTCGACGCACAAGGATTCCCATGAACCTGTTTAGCCGCCGACTGCACGCGAGCCTGCTGGCCGCCGCCATCCTCGCCACGCCGCTGCTTTCCGAAGCGCGCCGGCTCGATCGCACCCTCGAACTCATGCTGCCGACACTCACCAGTGGCGAGACAGTCGAAGTCATCATCAGCTTCCACGGGACCGGGCCGCTGAGCGCGGCGCAGCAGCAGCGCCTTGCCGCGCTCGGGCTGAAGGGCTTGAGCCTGCGCTCGCTGCCGATCGCCGGCGCCCTGGCGACCCCGGCGCAGGTGCAATCGCTGCTGGAGATGAGCGACGTCCGCTCGGTCTGGCTCAACGCGCCGCTGGACCTGGAGAACCGCGAGGCCACCGCGCTCACCGGCGTCGACCGCCTGCGCACGGACAGCGGGATGCGCGTCAATGGGATGCCCGTCAGCGGCCGCGGCATCGGCGTGCTGGTCAATGATTCGGGCGTCGATGGCAACCACTCCGACATCCGCTTCCCCGAGCACGTGAAGCAGAACGTGATGGCGCAGACCAACTTGAACGCATTCAGCTCGATGCTGCCGATCACCTACACCGAAGGTGTGCCCGATTCCGACATCGGCGGCGGCCACGGCAGCCACGTCGCGGGGATCATCGGCGGCAACGGCGCCAAGTCCAGCGGCGCGTTCGAAGGCGTGGCGCCCGGCGCCGGCATCATCGGCTACGGCTCCGGCGCGGGCTTGTTCATCCTCGATACGCTCGGCGGCTTCGACTACGCGCTGACGCACCAGGGGCAATACGGCATCCGGGTGGTCTCCAACTCGTTCGGCAACACCAGCGACGTCGGCACCGCGTTCGATCCCGACCACCCGACCAGCATCGCCACCAAGGCGCTGGCCGACCGCAACGTGGTCGTCGTGTTCTCGGCCGGCAACTCCGGTCCCGGCGAGGCCACCATCACCGGCAGCTTCAAGAAGGCGCCGTGGGTGATCGCGGTCGCCGCCGGCGACAAGCAGGGCCGGCTCGCGAGCTTCTCCTCGCGCGGCGAGAACGGCCGCGGCGGCGAGGTCGTGATCGACGGGCAGAGCTATCGCTGGGAGGACCGGCCGGCGGTGACGGCGCCGGGCGTGGACATCGTCTCGGTGCGCGCGACTGCCGGCGCGCTCGACAAGGCCTCGGCGGACAGCGACATCGAAACGCTCGGCCCCGCGCTGGCGGCGAGCTATACGACCATGTCCGGCACCTCGATGGCGGCGCCGCACGTCTCCGGCGTGGTGGCGCTGATGCTCGAGGCCAATCCGGGCCTGGGCTGGCGAGAGGTCAAGCAGATCCTCCAGGACACCGCGAGCAACGTGCCCGGCAACGAGGCATGGGAAAACGGCGCCGGCTATGTCAACGCCTATGCCGCGGTGCAGATGGCGCTGGGCAAGGGCAGCTTCGGCAGCACGGTCAATGCCACGCGGATCTTCAATGCGAATGCGCAGGTGTCGGTCGGTTCCAGCGCGACCTACCCGATCGAATTCAACCCGATCGGACCGACCGGTTCGGTGCAGTTCGATGTCGGCGCCGACACAGCCCTGGTCAACGCGCGCGCCAAGGTTGGCACCAACACCGTGGCCATCGTGCTTACCGACCCCAACGGCAAGCGCTACGGCTCGTCGATCTCGCTGCCGGTGCTGGGGCAGAACATCGCGGCGTCCGCACCGGGCGTGGCCGGCACCTGGACACTGACGGTGCGTGGCGTGGGTTCGGTGTCGGGCAACAATCTCGATCCGGCCCAGGTCACCAACGGCTACGGCGTGCCGGGCACAGTCAACGTCAACGTCAAGCAACTGCGTACCGACGGCTTCAGCGGCCTGCACGACATCGAGGGGCACGCGGGGCAGGGATTCATCGAGTTCGCCGTTTCCAACCGCCTCGTCGACAGCTTCGCCGACGGAACCTACCGCCCCGACCAGTCGATCACGCGCGGCGAGATGGCCACGTACCTGCTGATGGGTGCGGGCATCCGCCAGTTCCTGCCGCTGGGCGGCGCGTCGAGCTTCAACGACATCGGGATCGCCAATCCGCTGTGGCCGTTTGCCGAAGCGGCGGCGGCGAAGGGCGCGGCGCAGCGCGATCTCAGCCATCGCCAGCACGGCGCGATGGGCAAGCTCGACGGAGCCTTCCGTCCCGCCGACTCGGTGACCCGCGTCAGCCTGGCCTACTCGCTGGTGCAGAGCCTGGGCCTGGAGGCGGAAGCGCTGGGCTTCGACGGGACCTTGAGCGTGCTTCACAACGGCAAGCGCATTGCGATCGAAGACGCCGCCTCGGTTCCCGCGAGCCTGCGCGGTTACGTCCAGCTGGCGCTCGACCTGGGCCTGATCAACGCCCGGTTCGCCATCACCCAAGGCCCGTACGACCTGGAACCGACCCTGCATGCCTATTTCGACCCACGCCAGCCGGTGACGCGGGCCGGCTATGCAGCCGCTACCAGCCGACTGCTCGGCGTGTACGGCCCGTAAGTCGAAGGCTGCCTGGGACCGAACGGTCCGACCGTCACGAAGCCCGCCGATCCGGCGGGCTTCGCTTTGGGGACCTCCGCTGATTCCGTTCCGCGCCTCCCGGAGGGCGAACCAGCCTGCCTGCCGATTCGCGAGCGCGGACGGGATGCCACCACCATGCGCCGTAGTATCCTCGGGTTTTCACCCATGGAGCCGGCGGCATGAATCGTATGCGATGGATGGTTGCTGTCCTGGGCGCCGTGGCGGCATGCGTGCTCCTGGTCGGCTGCAGCAGCGGCCCGGTCCGCCGCGTGTCGGAACCGTCGGTACGAATCCAGCAGCTGAGCGTGCTCCCCGACGGCAGTTGGACGGCGGAGTTGCGACTGGAGAATTTCAGCAGCATTCCGATGCGGTTCGACTCGCTGGATCTCGCGCTGCAGATCGGCGGCCATCCCGCCGGTGCATTGGCCGCGCAGCCGGCGCTATCCGTCGGGCCGGAGTCGGCCGACGTGGTGTCCGCCACGCTGCGCCCCACCGTGGAAGCCAAGCTCGCGGTCGCCGACGCGCTGGCGGGCGGTCGAAGCGTCGCCTACGAACTCAAGGGTTCCGTGGCTGCCACGCCGGACGAACAGCGCCAGCGCACGTTCCAGATCGAGCGCAGCAGCGCGCTGAGCCCCGCCCCCGGACTGCCCGGCGTCCTGCGCTGACGGGTGCGCGCAGGAACCGCCGCGGACATCGCGGACAAACCAGACCGCCTGCCTGCCAGGCGCCACGAACCCATAGCTCCGAGGTACGCGATGAGCCGCTACAAAGCCCCGCTTAACGACATGCGTTTCGTCCTGTTCGACCTGCTCGATAGCGAGCGCATGTTCGAAAGCCTCGGCTTTGACCACGCCACGCGCGACATCCTCGACGCGGTGCTCGAGGGAAGCGCGCGCTTCACCGAGAACGTCCTGGCGCCACTCAACGCGGTCGGGGATCGTATCGGTTGCAGCCACGACAGGGCGACAGGCGCAGTCACCACGCCTCCGGGTTTCAAGCAGGCCTACGCGCAATATGTCGACGGCGGCTGGGCGGGACTCACGTCGCCCGTCGAGTTCGGCGGACAGAACCTGCCGCATGCCGCCGGCGTGCCGATGAAGGAGATGATCGACGCCGCCAACCTGGCCTGGGGCAACTTTCCCCTGCTGTCGCACAGCGCCACCGACGCGCTGCTGCACCACGGCGAGGACTGGCAGCGCGAAGCGTTTCTCAAGCCGCTGGTCGAAGGCCGCTGGACCGGCACGATGTGCCTCACCGAGCCCCACTGCGGCACCGACCTTGGACTGCTGAAGACCCGCGCCGAGCCACAGGCGGACGGCAGCTACATGCTCACCGGCACCAAGATGTTCATCACCGCGGGCGACCACGACTTCACCGACAACATCGTCCACCTCGTGCTCGCGCGGCTGCCCGACGCACCTGCGGGGAGCAAGGGGATTTCGCTGTTCGTCGTGCCGAAGCTGCAGGTCGCCAAGGATGGCAGCGTCGGCGGGCCCAACGCGGTTCGCGTGGGCAGCATCGAACACAAGATGGGCCTCCACGGCTCGGCCACCTGCGTGCTCAACTTCGACGGGTCGCTGGGCTACCTCGTCGGGCAGCCGCACAAGGGCCTGATGGGAATGTTTACCATGATGAATACCGCGCGGCTCGCGGTCGGTCTGCAGGGGCTCGGGCTTTCGGATCGCGCGCTGCAGAACGCGCTGGCCTATTCGCGCGAACGCCTGCAGATGCGCTCGCTTGCCGGCGCGAAGTTTCCGCAGAAGCCGGCTGATCCGATCATCGTGCACCCCGACGTCCGGCGCATGCTGCTGACCTGCAAGGCGCTGGTCGAGGGCGGGCGCGCGATGGGCTATCACTCCGCGCTGCTGGTCGACATCGCCACGCATGCCGCCGACCCGGCCGAACGCGCGCAGGCCGAGGCGCTGCTCGGCTTCATGACGCCGATCGTCAAGGCATGCCTGACCGAATGGGGCGTGGAGTGCACCTACCATGCGCTGCAGTGCTACGGCGGCCACGGCTACATCGCCGAGCACGGCCTGGAGCAACTGGCGCGCGATGCCCGCATCACGACGCTCTACGAGGGCACGACGGGCATCCAGGCGCTCGACCTGCTTGGCCGAAAGGTGCTGCAGCAGCAAGGCGCGGGCCTGCAGGTGTTCGTGGCGATGATCGAGGAGTTCTGCCAGCGGCAGGACGGCAACCCGGCAGCCGCCGAGTTCGTGGCGCCGCTGCGCGAGCTCTCGGCGCAATGGCAGCAACTGACGATGGAGGTCGGGAAACGCGCTGCGGGCAACGCCGAGGAGGTCGGTGCCGCCGCCTTCGATTACCTGATGTATTCGGGCTACGTGGCGCTGGCGTACTGGTGGGCACGCAGCGTCGCTGCGAGCGAGGCCTCGCAACAGCCGGCGGCGTTCAAGTCCGGCAAGCGCGAGACCGCCCGCTTCTACTTCGCCCGGGTCCTGCCGCGCACGTTGACCCACGCCGCCGCGATCGCCAGCGACCTGTCGACCCTGACCGCGCTGGAGGCCGAGGCATTCGACGCCTGAGCCGCTCAGGTCGATTGCGAAACCAGGGCGCAAGACCTCCGAATTAGGGTATAAGCTCGAACGATGGAGACCGACACAGCGTCGCTACGCCTGGTCCGCAACCGTGGCCGCGCCGATTCCGATCGGTGCGGCAATGATGACGCCGCGGCGCGCCCCGACGCCACGTGCCCGCCGCTGGAGCGGCTGAACTCGGTGCGCCTGCTGTCGCTGGACGCGCACGGCCGCGTGCTGGACTGGATGAACTGGCAGCAGGCCACGTGCCTCTACGTACGCGGCGCGGTCGCCTGGACGCTTGGCGATCCGTGCCTGGAAGTGCACGGCGGCACCAACCGCTGGAGCGGCGAGCGCAGCACGCTCGCGCTGCACCCCATCGTGGCCGCGCGCGGCCACGCCCGCGGGCATGCACTCGATCCGACACCCGCACTCACCAATGCGGCCCTGTTCGCCCGCGACAGCCACCTGTGCCTGTACTGCGGGCGCGATTGCCACCGTCCGCAGCTCACGCGCGACCATGTGCTGCCGGTGTCCAAGGGCGGCCGCGATGTGTGGGAGAACGTCGTCGCCGCGTGCTTCCCCTGCAATTCGCGCAAGGGCAACCGCACTCCGCAGCAGGCGGGCATGCCGCTGCTGGCAGTGCCGTATCGCCCAAGCTGGGTCGAACACCTGATCCTGTCGAACCGCAACATCCTGGCCGACCAGATGGCGTTCCTCAAAAGCCAGCTCCCGAAAAAACGTGCCCGCGCGCTCTGTTGAACCTTGCGCACGTTCGCACCTCGCAATGACCCTTGTCGCGTTTGCGCCCGTGAGCGCGGATCAGGTGCCTTGTCCGGCCCGCCGATGCCCCCGGGCGCGCGTTGACGCGCACCGCGCGCTCCGCAACACTCTATGCAGGTTCTCAACGGATTCGACGATGCCACTCACCTTCGGCCTGACCGGAATGGATCCCGACACTGAAGCGTCGCTCAGGGCGGCGTTCACGGAAGCAAACTCGCGCACCGGCGGACTCTGGCAACTGCAGCCAGAAACCGGCGCGGAGTACGTCGTCGTGGACATGGACAGTCTGTACGGCCCGATGAGCTGGCTGCGGCTGCACGCCGCCGGCAAGACCGTGATCGGCCTGACTTCGGCCCCGCGCACGCAGACCGACCACCATCTCAGCTACCCGTTCGACGCCAACACGGTTGCCCGACTGCTGCAGGAAATCGCCACCGAGTCCGGAGTCGAGCCC
>JALYOG010000161.1 GCA_030856985.1 Pseudomonadota bacterium
CTGTACGCCCTCGGCGAAGCCGCGCGGGGCCGGCGCGGTGGCGCGGCCGCGCAGCACGTCCCCGGCCAATTGCCAGTTGCCGCAGCTCTGCCGCCAGCGCACGTCGCGCGCGAGCCGCTTGTAGGCGAAGCGCGCGGCATCGCCCTGCAGTTCGCCGTCGAACAATGCGCTGAGGCTTTCGCGATCCTGGAGGTCCTGAGGAGAAGTCATCGAATGTCCTGGCTCCGTGGTCTCATCGATCATGCGATTGATCGGCGTGGTGGAGGGCATCGCCGCCGGCGTCGTCCAGCAGCGGGCGCAGCTGCGCGTCGATCGCATCGCGGGCGCGGAATATCCGCGACCTCACCGTGCCGATCGGGCACCCCATCCGCTGCGAAATCTCCTCGTAGCTCAAACCCTCGACCTCGCGCATCGTGATGGCGTCCTGCAGATCCTGCGGCAGGCCCTCGACGACCCGCATGACGGTCTGCTCGATCTGCTGGCGCATCAGCTCGCGCTCCGGGGTGTCGTTGTCGCGCAGGCGAATGCCGGTGTCGTACTGCTCGGCATCGCCCACCTCGATGTCGTCGGTGGGCGGTCGGCGGTTCTGCGCTACGAGGTGGTTCTTGGCGGTGTTCACTGCGATCCGGTGCAACCATGTGTAGAACTGCGCGTCGCCGCGGAAATTTCCGATCGCGCGGTAGGCGCGGATGAACGTTTCCTGCGCGACGTCCTGACATTCGCTCCAGTCGGAAATGTAGCGCCCGATCAACGCGACGATCCGATGCTGGTACTTGCGCACCAGTGCATCGAACGCCGTGGCGTCGCCGCGCTGCACCCGCCTGACCAGTTCCTGGTCCAGGGCCATTTGCCGCGCCGACTCCGTTCTTCCGGTGTCTGCTTCCGCATCCGGCGGCGCGTCGGGCTTCGACCTCCGATCTGAATCGATTTCGGCCATACCGCGCGCCGGCACTCCTGTGAGCTCGGCCATGGCCGAACATTGAGACACCCCGATCGGGGGAAAGTTCATTGCCTTGACCATGGGGGCACGCCCGGGTCGCCGCAACCGCGCCCGCCGGACATCGGCTTCGGCCACCCGCTCATTTGACTGCGGTCGAACAACATCGGGATGATAGGCGACTCCCCCATACCTGAACGGATGGTGCCGCATGAACGCACACGGCGAAGGCCTGGCGAGTTTCGACGGACTGCGTGCCCAGCACTGGCGGCCCGAAATGCGCCCGGACGGCGTGCTGGTGCTGTCGTTCGACCGCGAGGGGCAGCCGGTGAACACCCTCTCGCAGGACGTGCTGATCGAACTGGACAGCCTGCTGGAGCGGCTGGCGATCGATCCGCCCAAGGGGCTGGTGATCCGTTCGGTGAAGCCCAGCGGCTTCATCGCCGGCGCCGACATCAAGGAGTTCCAGGTCTTCGACCAGAAGGGCACCGTCGCCGACGCGCTGCTGCGCGGGCAGCAGGTGTTCCAGAGGTTGTCCGAGCTGCCGTGCAGGACGGTTGCCGCGATCCACGGCTTCTGCATGGGCGGTGGCACCGAACTCGCGCTTGCCTGCGATTACCGCGTCGCCAGCACCGACGCCTCCACCCGCATCGGCCTGCCGGAGGTCAAGCTGGGAATCTTTCCCGGCTGGGGTGGCAGCGCGCGACTGCCGCGCCTGATCGGCGCCCCTGCGGCGTTCGACATGATGCTGACGGGTCGTTCGCTTTCGGCGTCGGCGGCGCGTGCCGCGGGCCTGGTCGACAAGGCCGTGGAACCCCCCCGGCTGCTGGAGGCGGCGGCGACGCTTGCGCTCAAGGGACGGACGCGTCCGCTGAAGCAGCGCATGCTCGGCTGGGCCAGCAACGTGTGGCCAGCGCGGCAGGTGCTCGCCCCCGTGCTGACCCGGCAGGTCGCGCGCAAGGCCCGCCGGGAGCACTACCCCGCACCCTACGCACTGATCGACACCTGGAAGCGCGCCGGTGGCGGCATCCAGGGGCGGCTGGCCGCCGAACGCAAGGCGGTGGCGAAACTGGCGTCCACGCCCACCGCTCGCAACCTTGTCCGCGTGTTCTTCCTGCAGGAGCGGCTCAAGAACGTCGGCGGCAAGGACCATCGCATCGAACACGTGCACGTCATCGGCGCCGGCGTCATGGGCGGGGACATCGCCACCTGGGCTGCGTACAAGGGCTTCCAGGTCACGCTGGCGGACCGGGAGCAGCGTTTCGTCGACGCCGCCATGGGGCGCGCCTCGGCGTTCCTGGGCAAGAAGGTCAAGGACGATGCCAGGCGCGCAGACGTGATCGCACGGCTCAAGGGCGACGTCGCGGGCGACGGCGCGACCCGCGCCGACCTGGTGATCGAGGCGATCATCGAACAGGCCCAGGCCAAGCGTGACCTGTACGCGGATGTCGAACCGCGCATGAAGCCGGCTGCGCTGCTGAGCACCAACACGTCCTCCATTCCGCTGACCGACCTGCGCGGCGGCCTGCGCAACCCTGCGCAGTTCGCCGGGCTGCATTACTTCAACCCGGTGGCGCTGATGCCGCTGGTGGAGATCATCCGCCACGACGCGATGGCGCCGGAAACCGAGCAGCGGCTGGCGGCGTTCTGCAAGGCGATCGACAAGCTGCCGGTGCCGGTGGCGGGCACGCCCGGCTTCCTGGTCAACCGCGTGCTGTTCCCGTACCTGCTGGAGGCGGTGACGGCGTATTCGGAAGGGATTCCGGGCGCCGCGATCGACAAGGCCGCCGTCAGGTTCGGAATGCCGATGGGCCCGATCGAACTGGTCGACACCGTCGGCCTGGATGTCGCTGCAGGCGTCGGCAACGAGCTCGCGCCGTTCCTCGGCCTCAAGGTTCCTGCGGCTCTGGCGGACCAGGCCGAGCCGGGCAAGCGTGGCCGCAAGGACGGTCAGGGCCTGTACCGCTGGGAGGACGGCAAGGCGGTCAAGCCGGAACTGCCGAAGGACTACCAGGCCCCGGGCGATCTGGAGGACCGGTTGATCCTGCCACTGCTCAACGAGGCCGTTGCGTGCCTGCACGACGGCGTGGTCGCCGATGCCGATCTGCTCGATGCCGGCGTCATTTTCGGAACCGGTTTCGCTCCGTTCCGCGGCGGCCCGATCCAGTACATCCGGCAGACCGGCGCGCAAGTGCTGCTGGGAAAACTCGAGAAACTGCAGGCGACGCACGGCGACCGCTTCGCGGCGCGGCCGGGTTGGGATAATCCGGTTCTGGGGTGAGGGCGGAGTTGTCCGCGAAGGACGCGAAAGGCGCAAAGGAAAAGCTGAAAAGGGGAGCTGAAGGAGTGTCTGGCCGGGCGTCGGCCCGCGCGGGCAGCGGGTGGATGCGAAAGCGCCGCAGCGAGCGGGATCAGGAATGAGGACCGCGGGCGTGGCCGAAGCGCGCACCGATGCCGGCAAGTCACCGTGTCTGAGCATCCACCCGGCACGCGACGAGTTCTTTTGAGTTCCCCTTCCGCTCTATTTCGAACTCTTCTTCGCGCCTTTCGCGTCCTTCGCGGACGAAACGCAAGCTCACATCGTATGCGTGGGGCGGTCCGCGTTGAGCATGCCGGCCAGCAGCGCCTCGATCTTGCCCTTGATGGCCTCGCCTTCGGAGGTTTCACCGAACTGCACGCCTATGCCCGCAGGGCGGTTGCCCTGTGCGCCGGCGGGGGTCACCCAGACCACCTTGCCGGCCACCGGCAGCCGCTCGACGGAGTCGGGCAGCGTCAGCAGCAGGAATACCTCGTCGCCGAGAAAATATCGCCGCGGCGTCGGCACGAAAATGCCGCCGCTTTTTAGAAACGGCATATAGGCGTTGTACAACGCCGCCTTGTCCTTCACGGGCAGCGTCAGGATTCCCTGCCGCCCGGCCCCGCCTGCACCCGCCCCGCCTGCACCCGCCCCGCCTGCACCCACACCACTCATCATCTTTTTCCTTCGCTACCTGTTCGCCTGCCGGCGTCGACACGCCAGGCCACCAGCAACTCCGCCACGGCAAGGTCGATCCGCACCGTGGTGCGAAGCAGATCGCGCACCCGGTTGGCGCGGTCGAACCATGCCGCCAGCCTGCGCGTGCGCGCGGGGTCGGTCAAGCATCCGGCGGCCTGCGCCAAGGCCAGATCGGCGGCGTGCCGCAGCCGCAGATCGGCCTCGTCGTCGGCGACCCAGCGTTGCGCGGTGGCAACGGCCGCCAGGCTCCCGCTGGCGATTCCCGCCAGGTCGGTTGCGATCTCGCGCCGCAGTGCCAGGCCGCTGTTCCCCAGCCATTCCAGCGCGAGCCCCGGATGCCCGCGGGCAGCGTCCAGCGCCTCGATGGCGGCCTTTTCCATGCAGCCTCGCCGGACCAGCCATTCAAGTGCTTCCGCGCGCGCGGGCAGCCGGAACTCCAGGCGCTGGCAGCGGCTGCGGATCGTCGCCGACAACCGCGCAGGGTGCGCGCTCAGCAGCCACAGGTAGCGGCCCGGCACCGGTTCTTCGAGGGTCTTGAGCAACGCGTTGCTCGCGCTGTGGTTGATCGCGTCGGCCGGATCGATGATCGCGATCTGCGCGCCGCCGTACTGCGGCGTCAGCACCATCTGCTCCGAAAGGCGGCGCATCTGCTCGATGACGATCTCGGTGCGCAGGCGCGTGCCTTCCTTGTTCAGCACGAACGAGACCACCTGGAAATCGGGGTGGGTGCCGGCGGCAAACAGATGGCACCCGCGGCACGCGCGACAGGGATCGCCACCAGCGCCCAGGTCGGTGCACAGCAGCCGCTTGGCGAGGCGTTCGGCGACGACGCGCTTGCCCAGTTGCGCCGGCCCGCAGAACAGCAGCCCGTGCCCGAGCTTGCCGGCGTCGATCGCCGCCGCGGCCTGGTCGTAGACCCGCTGCTGCCAGGGCGCCAGTTCGACCGCAGTGCCTGTCGGGCCCGTTGCCTCACTCATGGGCGAAACTGGCCCCGTGCCCGGCCGACGCGCGCCATTGCGCCACCGCCTGGATGGCGACCTCCGCTGCCGGCGCCGTTGCATCGATGATCCGGAAGCGGCCCGGATCGGACGCGGCGCGGTCCAGATAGGCCGCGCGGACGCGCTCGAAGAAGTCCTCGCGCTCGGCTTCGATACGGTCGCTGGCGCCACGCCCGCGCACCCGCTGCAGCCCCACCGCCACCGGGACGTCGAGCAGCAAGGTCAGCGCCGGGGCGATGCCGACCACGTGCCGCTCCAGTTCCGCGATCAACGACGGGTCCAGTCCGCGGCCACCGCCCTGGTAGGCGTAGCTGGCATCGGTAAACCGGTCGCTGATCACCCAGGCCCCGCGGTGCAGCGCCGGCAGGATGCACTCGCGGACGAGTTGCGCACGCGCGGCGAACATCAGCAACAGTTCCGTTTCCGCCGCTGGCGCCTCGTGGGCGCCGGCGTGGGTGGGCGCCTGCAGCAGCAGCCCGCGGATGCGCTCGGCCAGCGGGGTTCCGCCCGGTTCGCGCGTGCACACGACTTCACCGCCCTGAGCCTCGATCGCCTCCCGCAGCACGGCCAGCACGGTGGACTTTCCGGCACCTTCGCCACCTTCCAGCGAAATGAACCGCGGGAACATCTGCAAGGTCATTGCGCTTCCAGCTCGCGGAGGTTCTCGCGATACCGCTTCACGTACTCGCGCACCGCTGCGTTGTGTTCCTCCAGGGTGCGGGAGAACACATGGCGCCCGCTGCCGTCTCCGACTGCCACGAAGTACAGGCTGTCGCCTTCGGCGGGATTGGCCACCGCGGCAAGCGCATCCTTTCCAGGCATCGCGATCGGCGTCGGCGGCAGCCCGTCGCGCAGGTAGGTGTTGTATGGCGTGTCGGTCTCCAGGTCGCTGCGGCGGATGTTGCCGTCGTAGGTCGGGCCGATGCCGTAGATCACCGTCGGATCGGTCTGCAGGCGCATGCCGAGTTTCAGCCGGCGCTCGAACAGGCCGGCGATCTGCGGCCGCTCGGAGGCGATGCCGGTCTCCTTCTCGACGATCGAGGCGAGGATCAACATTTCGTCGGGGTTCTTCAACGGCGTCTCGGGATTGCGCTGCTCCCATGCCGCCGCCAGGGCCTCCTCCATCGCGGCGTGGGCGCGGCGCAGCACATCCAGATCGCTGTCGCCGCCGGTGTAGGCGTAGGTCTCCGGCAGGAAGCGGCCTTCCGGATGCTGGCCCGGATGGCCGAGCGCCTTCATCAGGGCCGCGTCGTCGAGCACGGCGGCCTCCCGTTCGAGCGGCGCCCGCGACAGCGCCTCGCGCAGCTCGCGGATGTTCCATCCCTCCACGATCGTGAAACGACGCTGGATCACCTTGCCGTCGCGCATCGCGATCAGCAGTTCGCGAGGCGTGGTGCCGGGTATCAGTTCGTACTCGCCGATGCTGAGGCGGCCGTCCGCGTCCAGCCCGCGCGCCAGCACGCGCCATTCCAGGGCGTCGCCTTCCCGAATCCCGAGCTCCCGCAGCTTTTCCACGACCACCGGCAGCGAATCGCCGCTTTCCACGGTCAGCACCATGTCGGCCTCGATACCCGAAAGTGGCGCATCGGCGAAGCTCGTGTAGCGCTCCCAGAGCAGCCAGCCGGCGGCGGCGGCCGCCAGCACGAGGAGCAGGGGAATCGAGAGACAACCGGATCGGCGCTTGCGGGTGCGGGTCACGGCAACTCCGGACTTGAGAAAGAGGGGGGAGCCGGGCTGGAGAACCCGGCGTGTGCGCCAGCCAGCTGCTGCTGCAGCCGCGCGACCTGTTCGTGCGCCGACCAGCCACGCGATCCGAGCCGGCCCACTGGAAGGATACCGCGCACCGCATTGCACAGGAAAACCGCGTCGGCGGCATACAGGTCCTCGACACCGAGACGGGCTTGCTCCACGTCCAGGGCGGCGAGCAGCCACTGCCGGCAGATGCCTGCAACCCCGCAGCGGTCCACCGGTGGGGTTCGCCAGCGGCTCCCGTGAAGCACGAACACGTTGGCCGCGGTGGCGCAGACGACATCGCCCTCGGCACTGCGCATCAGGCCTTCGTCGGCCTCGTTTTCGGGCGCAGCCGCGTCCAGCCACTCCGCACGTGCCAGCACCTGCTCCAGCCGGTTGCAATGCTTGATGCCGGCCAGCGCAGGCTGCAGCGCCAGGCGCGTGTCGCACCAGCGCAGGTTCAGTCCCGCGGCGGGCGCCGGCGGCGGCAGCGGATGTCGCGACAGCACCCACGTCGGCGCCGCGATGGCCGATGGCAGGTAGCCGCGCCCGCCGGCGCCACGGGTGACGATTAGTTTCAGCACGCCGCCTCCGCCGTCCAGCAGTGCCATCGCCTCGGATTCGACCTTCGCGCGCGCCGGCAGGCTCATGCGCAGGCGCCGGGCTCCGGCTTCCAGGCGCTGCCAGTGCGACTCCCACCAGGGCAGCGTGCCGGCGCTTGCGAGCATCGTCTCGAACAGGCCGTCGCCGTAGGCCAGGCCGCGGTCGTCGCCACCGACCCGCTCCACGCGCTCGTCGCCGAGATAGCAGCGCATGTTCATCCCCGCAACCCGAGCGCCCGCAGCATGCCGCGCGCCTTGGCCCGGGTTTCGTCGAGCTCGCGCTGCGGATCGGAATCGAACACGATGCCGGCGCCGGTGCGAAACCGCAGTCGCGCACCAGCTCCGTCGCCGCCCTCGAGTTCCGCGCTGCGGATCAGGATGTTGAGATCCATGTCGCCATCGCGATTGAGCCAGCCCATCGCCCCGGTATAGGCCCCGCGGCCCTCGCCTTCCAGCTCGGCGATGATCTGCATGCAACGTACCTTCGGGCAGCCGGTGATGGTGCCTCCCGGGAACAGCGCGGCGATGACCTCGCCCGGCGTGGCGCCATCGCGAAGGCGGCCGCGCACGTTGCTGACGATGTGGTGCACGTGGGCATAGCTTTCCACCGACATCAGCTCGTCGACTTCCACGCTGCCCGGCGTGCAGATGCGCCCCAGGTCGTTGCGCTCAAGGTCGATCAGCATCACGTGCTCGGCGCGCTCCTTCGGATGGCCGACCAGTTCGCGCACGCGCGCCAGATCGTCGTCGCCGGGCGTGCGCGGGCGCGTGCCGGCGATCGGGCGGGTCTGCACCACCTCGCCGCGTACCGACACCAGCCGCTCCGGCGAAGCGCTCACGACCGCCCAGCCTTCCCCGGTAAAAACGCCTGCGAACGGCGCCGGATTGTTGCTGCGCAGGCGCTGGAACAGCGCGGCCGGTTCGACCGGCTGCCCGAACGCGGCCCGCCAGCTGCGCGAGAGGTTCACCTGGAACACGTCGCCCGCCGACAGGTACGACAGCACGCGCGCGACGCCTTCCAGGTACGCATCCGGCGCGTCTTCCTCGATGTGCCCGGGCGGCCGCCACGCCCGCAGCGGCGCAAGCCCCGCCAGCCGCTCCACATCGGCTGCGACGACATCCAGCAGGTCCGCGTGTTCGGGTTCGGCAACCGCGACGCAGTCGCCGCTGACGCGATCGCGAAGCACGGCGGCCGGACAGCGCACCGCCAGCGCGACCGGCAACCCGCCGGCGGCCTTCGGCAGGCGCAGGACGGGCTCGATCTGCGCGGCCAGTTCGTAGCCGCAAAGCAGCGCCCAACCGCCGCGAAACGGCCATCGTGGCTCGTCGCGTTCGATCCGCAGCGATCGCCATCGCACATCGAGGGCGTCCAGGAACTTTCCCGGAACGACCGTGCCCGAGTGGTCGCGGGTCACGCCGGCGGCATCCAGCTCCAGCCACTCGTCGCAGCTGGCCATCAGCAGGTCCCACCGCCCCTGTGCCGTGCCGTCCGCCGTGGACTCGAACAGCGCCGGGTAGCGCCGCGGTGCGAGCCGGTGGATATCGATCAGGTCGGTCGCCGCCGGCAGTGCCCGGGTCAGCAGCATGATCGCGCGCCTGCCGCGTGTTTCACCAGCGCACGCTCAGAGGCGACGGAACACCAGCGTGCCGTTGGTGCCGCCAAAACCGAAGCCGTTGGACATCGCGACATCCACCTGCGCCTCTCGCGCCACGTTCGGAACGTAGTCCAGGTCGCAGCCTTCGCCGGGCTGCTCGAGATTGATCGTGGGGGGAACGATGCCGGTATGCATCGCCATCACCGAGAAGATCGCTTCCGCGCCACCGGCCGCGCCGAGCAGGTGCCCGGTCATCGACTTGGTGGAGCTGACCATCGTCGAATACGCGTGGTCGCCGAGCGTGCGCTTGATCGCCAGGGTTTCGGCCAGGTCGCCCAGCAGCGTCGACGTGCCATGCGCGTTGAGGTAGCCGACGTCTTCCTGATTGACACGCGCATCCTTCAGCGCGGCGACCATGCATCGCGCCGGCCCTTCGCCATCTTCGCTCGGCGCGGTCATGTGGAATGCATCGGAGGAAGCACCGAACCCGGCCAGTTCGCAGTAGATCCGCGCCCCGCGCGCCCTGGCGTATTCGAGTTCCTCCAGCACGATGACCCCCGCGCCGTCGCTCAGCACGAACCCGTCGCGGCCGCGATCCCAGGGGCGCGAGGCGGCGGTGGGATCGTCGTTGCGGACGGACATCGCTTTCATCGAACAGAAGCCGCCGATCGAGGTCGGCGAGGAACCGCGTTCGGCGCCGCCGGCGAGCATCGCGTCGGCGTCGCCGTACTGGATCATGCGCATGGCCATGCCGATGGAGTGGTTGGACGTGGCGCAGGCCGACACCGCGGAAAAATTCGGGCCCTTGATGCCTGTCAGCAGCGACACCTGCCCCGGCAGCATGTTGATGATCGTGCTGGGCACGTAGAACGGCGAGATCTTGCGCGAGCCGCCGCGCAGGTATTTCTCGGTCTGCTCCTCGATGCCGAGGATGCCGCCGATGCCCGATCCGATCAGCGCGCCGATTCGCTCGGCGTTGCTGTCGTCGATGGTCAGTTCCGCATCGGCCAGGGCCATCAGCGAAGCGGCCACGCCGTAATGGATGAAGCTGTCCATCTTCTTGGCGTCCTTGGCCGGGACCCAGTCGGCCGGGTTGAAACCGCGAACCTCTCCGCCGATCCGGGTGGCGAAACTGCTCGCATCGAAATGCGTGATCGGGCCGATGCCGGACCGGCCATTGACGATCCCGTCCCAGGTGCTGGCAAGGTCATTGCCGAGCGGGGAAACGATGCCGAGGCCTGTGACCACTACGCGACGATTGGACATGAAAGCTCCGCTTGCAAACACGGCGTCGGCACCGCTGCCGACACGACGATTCGAGTAGACACCGGGCGCGCCGCGCTGCGACGACGTCCGGAAAAACGCAGGGCCGCAATGCGGCCCCGGTCTGTTCTGCAACCGACTGCGCGTGGCGCCCGGAGCGGGCGCGACGCGACGAGTCCGGCTTGGGGCGCATTACGCCTTGACGTGCGCCTTGACGTAGTCGATGGCCTGCTGCACCGAGGTGATCTTCTCTGCTTCCTCGTCGGGGATTTCGCACTCGAACTCTTCTTCCAACGCCATCACCAGCTCGACGGTATCAAGCGAGTCCGCGCCCAGGTCTTCGACGAACGAAGCATTGTTGGTGACTTCGTCTTCCTTCACGCCCAACTGCTCGATCACGATTTTTTTGACGCGCTCTTCGATGCTGCTCATTTTTGCTCACTCCGCCCGCGAGGGATTTTCGATGGAATAGTCTAAAGGAATCGGGGCCATCCGCGAATAGCCGGCGAACCCCTTGCGCTTCAACTGCTTGCGTGATGACGCCGGCGACACTTACGGCATGTACATGCCGCCGTTGACGTGCAGGGTTTCGCCGGTGATATAGGCGGCGCCCGGGCCCGCCAGGAACGACACGGCCTGGGCGATGTCCTCCGGCGAGCCGAAATGGCCCAGCGCGATCTGGCCGAGCATCGCCTGCCTGGCGTCTTCGGGCAGTGAGCGCGTCATGTCGGTATCGATGAACCCGGGCGCCACCACATTGACCGTGACCCCGCGGCTGCCAATCTCGCGCGCCATCGATTTGCTGAAGGCGATGATGCCGGCCTTGGCCGCCGCGTAGTTGGCCTGGCCCGCGTTGCCGGTGACGCCGACCACGGAGGCGATGTTGATGATGCGTCCCTTGCGCGCCTTCATCATCGAGCGCATCACCGCCTTGCTGGTGCGGAACACGCTGGTGAGATTGGTGTTGATGATCGCCTGCCAGTCGTCGTCCTTCATCCGCATCAGCAGGTTGTCGCGGGTGATCCCGGCGTTGTTCACCAGGATCGAGATGGCGCCGATCCCCTTGGCGATCTCATCGATCACCGACTCCACCGAGGCCGCATCGGCGACGTCGAGCTCCCTGCCGTGGCCGCCGCGCGCCGACAGGCGGGCACCGATCGCCTCCGCTCCCGCCTGCGTGGTGGCCGTACCGATCACCGTGGCGCCCTGGGCGGCAAGCGCGTCGGCAATGGCCGCGCCTATGCCACGGCTGGCGCCTGTGACGAGGGCGATTTCGCCTTGCAATGGAGATTCGCTCATTTGTAGCTGTCACGAATGGTGGGAAGCCGACTACCTCTATGGGGAATCGAGCCTCCTCCATCCACAAACTGAAAACCGTGCGGCGCCAAACAGGACTCGATGCGATTTCCTGCCAGTTCCGAGAGACGCCAGCCAGAATCCGCCGCCCTCTTGTAGGGGTAGGGAGTTACGGTCGTGTCCGCGTGGGCGCGCACGAACACCCTGATTCCCTCCACCTGCCAGACAGCCTCTTCAAATTCCCAGATCTTCATGTCGCCCCCATTGGTTCATTTCCACTCCAGTAAAACGGATTCCATCTCAGCAGGAGTACCCAGTGCCCGTGCCTCGATCGGCTTGTCGATGCGCTTGACCAGGCCGGTCAGGACCTTGCCGGGCCCGCACTCGGCGATCCGCGTCGCGCCGCCGGCGACCAGCGCCTGCACGCTCGCGGTCCACTGCACGGGCAGGTAGAGCTGACGCACCAGGGCATCGCGTATCGCGCCGGGGCCTTCGTGCACCTCGGCGTCGACATTCTGCACCACCGGCAGCATCGGCACCTGCCACGTCGCGCCAGCCATGGCTTCGCCGAGCCGATTGGCGGCTTCGCGCATCAGCGGCGTGTGCGACGGAACGCTGACGGCGAGCTTCACGATCTTGCGCACGCCGCGCTCGCCCAGAGCGGCAATCGCGGCGTCGACGGCCTGTGCGTGCCCGCCGATCACGATCTGACCGGGCGAGTTGTAATTGGCCGGCACCACCACCCGCTCGCCTGACACCGCGGCGCAGACTTCGTCCACCAGCGCATCGTCCGCACCGATGACGGCCGCCATGGCGCCCGTGCCCGCTGGCGCCGCAGCCTGCATCAGTTGCCCGCGCAGCCGCACCAGGCGCGCACCGTCGTGCAAAGTGAGCACACCACTGGCGACGAGCGCGCTGTATTCGCCGAGGCTGTGGCCCGCGAGCCGGGACGGCATCGCCCCTCCGATCGCCTGCCACACCCGCCATACCGCCACGCCGGCGGCCAGCAGCGCGGGCTGGGTGATCTCGGTGCGGTTGAGTTCGTCTTCCGGGCCCGACTGGCTCACTGCCCACAGATCGACCCCGGCGCCTTCGCTGGCCTCGGCGAACGTCTGCCTGACCTGCGGGTGCGCGTCGGCAAGCTCGGCCAGCATGCCCAGCGACTGGGAACCCTGCCCCGGGAACACGAAAGCAAGTTGCGGCGATGTGGCAAGCGGTTGCGTCACGCGGAAGCCCGGCAAAATGGAGGCCGCATGATACGAGCGATTGCACCCGGGCGTCTGTACCGCCGCGTATCGTTCCGGCATCCCGGGCGGCACGCGCACGCGCCCTCGACCGGAAAATGCCGAAGGCGTGTCTGTCGAAGCAGGCGTCGTTCCCTCCCCGTGCGGGCAGGGAGTGCGCCGAAGCACGCCTAATAGCGGATCAGCGCCGATCCCCAGGTGAAGCCGCCGCCGAAGGCTTCCAGCAGCAGCAACTGGCCGCGTTGGACCCGCCCGGTCCGCACGGCCTCGTCGAGCGCCAGCGGCACCGACCCCGACGAGGTGTTGCCGTGCCGGTCGACCGTCACCACGACGCGGTCCATCGGCATGTCCAGGCGCTTGGCCGTGGCTTCGATGATGCGCAGGTTGGCCTGGTGCGGGATCAGCCAATCGATGTCGTGGCGATCCAGGCCATTGGCCTCCAGCGTTTCCTCGACCACCGCGTCCAGCGCCTTGACCGCATGCTTGAACACGTCGTTGCCGGTCATCAGCACCTTGACGCCAGCATTTGGCTCGTCGGGCTTGAAGCCCACCGACACGCCGACCGGGTTCCACAGTAGTTCCTTCTTGCCGCCATCGGCGTGCAGATGGGTGCTGAGGATGCCGGTCTCCAGGTCGGCCCGCAGCACCACCGCGCCGGCGCCGTCGCCGAACAGCACGCAGGTGCCGCGGTCGGACCAGTCGAGCATGCGGGTCAGCGTTTCCGCGCCGACCACGAGCACGGTCTTTGCCGCGCCCGACCGGATGAACTGGTCCGCTACGGCGAGCGCGTACACGAAGCCGGAACACGCGGCATTGACGTCGAACGCGGGGCAGCCGTTGGCGCCCAGCCGATGCTGCAGCAGGCAGGCGGTCGACGGGAATATGAGGTCCGGCGTGGTCGTGCCGAGCACGATCAGATCCACGTCCTGCGCCGATACGCCAGCCGCTTCCAGAGCCCGAACCGAAGCGTGGTAGGCCAGATCGCTGGTGGTCTCGCCTTCGGCCGCGACGTGGCGCTCGCGAATACCGGTTCTGGCGGCGATCCACTCGTCGCTGGTGTCGACGAGCTCAGCCAGGTCG
Source organism: Pseudomonadota bacterium (assembly GCA_030856985.1). GTDB lineage: Bacteria > Pseudomonadota > Gammaproteobacteria > Xanthomonadales > Xanthomonadaceae > Lysobacter_K. Next base: position 13,742 of record JALYOG010000161.1, read on the forward strand.
GCGTTCGTCAGCACCTTCTCCGGCAGGTAACTGCCGGTGCCCGCGATGCGGGAATAAATTCGGTCGCTCATTACCACTCCCGCAGAACCGCCACACGACAACGGCGGCGGTTACGACCCGCCGCCATCGGTTGCTGGCTGCAGCGGCATGGACCCGGAGCGCAGGCAACAGCCTGTCGACCCGGGAACGCGCGCAGGCCCCCGCCCGCGCGGCGACTGTGTCGCAGCTTATTCCTCGTCGGCGACGACGGACTTGCTCGCGATGACGCGCTTGCCGCGGTAGTAGCCGTCGGCGGTGATGTGGTGCCGGACGTGGGTCTCACCGGTGGTGGGATCGGTCGCCAGCTGCTTGCTGTCGAGCGAGTCGTGGGCGCGGCGCATGCCGCGCTTGGATGGGGAAACGCGGGACTTCTGGACAGCCATGATCTTGCTCCAATGAAAACTTGTGGTAACTGGTAAGTACGCTGCAAGCCTCTGCCAATCAGGACGGCTTGCCGGGCTTGTTCTTCAATCCGGCCAGCGCCGAAAACGGGTTGGCGCTCTGCAACTCGGCTTCTTCGGGCGGCCAGTCGCGCTCCATCGCTTCCGTACCTGGTGCGACGGCCACCACAGGCACGGCAAGGATTAACTCGTCCTCCACCAGCTCCAGCGCGTTCACCATGCCGTCTTCGGGCATCAGCAACGGTTCGTATCCTTCCGGCAGCGCCGCTTCGTCCGCCTCGTCGCGGATCAGGCCGAGCCGCTGCACGATCTTCACCGGGAGCAGGAATCGCTGCAGGGTGCGCTGGCACAGCAGCGGCAATTGGGCATCGATGCGCACCTCCGCGTACGGCGTCTTCAGCGAATCGGTGTCGAAATCCACCGAGAACGCGACTTCGCCGTCGGCGTCGTGCAAGCTGTCGCGCAACCGCGCCAGTGAAGACAACGCCACCTGCCCCGCCACGCCGCGTCCCGCAGCCACCATGCGCCAGGCATCCAGGAGTTCGGGAACCGGCACTTTGGGCGCGTCAGCAGACATGAGCCGGAGAATGTTAGGGATACCGGCATTCACTGTCAAACCGGGCGTCCCGGATCCCGGGCATGCGGCCGGACCGATTTGCCGCCCCGGCGGCGCCGCGTCAGACTGGGCGCTGATTCGCTGCCGTTCCCGCCGTGTCCATACCTGTGCTGGTATCCCTTGGATTGGCCCTGCTGGCCGCCGTGGTCCTGCTTTCGGGCCTGCTGCGCGGCCGGCGCCGGCGTGCCATGAAGGAACTGCTCGATGCGGCCGATGCCATGGAGGCGCGCCTGCGAACCGCGCGGCTGGAGATCGAGGCGGTGGTGGGGGACGATATCAAAGACCCCGTGCGCGATGCGATGCGGGAGATGCTGCGGCAGCGTCTGTGGCTGCGCGAGCATGGCCAGAACGCAACCCTCGCCGAGCTGAATGCCGTTCGCAGCTCGATCGATGCCGCCCGCGCCCGGATCGATCTGCAGTTGTCGCGGATCGAACGCGCGCGGTCGCCGCTCGGTTGAATCTGAACGCGCCGCTGATCCTCGCCTCCACGTCGATCTACCGGCGCGAACTGCTGGCCCGGCTGGGGCTGGAGTTCGCCTGCGAACGGCCGGAGACCGACGAAACCCCACTGGCTGGCGAAGCCCCGCTGGCACTGGCCGGCCGGCTGGCGCGCGAAAAAGCCGCGGCCGTCGCGCGCGGGCACCCCGGGGCCTGGGTACTGGGCTCGGACCAGGTGGCGGAACTGCACGGTGCCGCCCTCGGCAAGCCCGGCGACCGGGCCCGGGCCACGGCCCAACTGCAGTCGATGTCCGGTCGCGTGGTGGAGTTCCGCACCGGCGTATGCCTGCTGGGCGGCGACGGTCGCCGCTGGGAGGCCTGCGACACCACGACGGTGGAGTTCCGGCGGCTGTCGGCCGGCGAAATCGAGCGCTATCTCGCCGCCGAGCAACCCTGGGACTGCGCCGGCAGTTTCAAAGTCGAGGGCCTGGGCATCAGCCTGTTCGATGCGGTCCGCTCGCAGGACCCCACCGCGCTGATCGGGCTGCCGCTGATCGCCACGGCGCGGCTGCTACGCCTGGCCGGGTTCGCGGTTCCCTAGCCGGCGCCCTACTGCAGGTGGACGGGCTGCTCGGGCCAGTCCTCGACGCTGCCATCCTTGCCGTGCAGGCGCAGGCCAAGCCAGTGCCGGCCGGCAGGCAGGCCCGAGAGGTCGACGCGGGCATCGAAACCCACGCGCGGGTGATTCGGATCGGTCGATATCTGCCAATAGTCGGCGACGCGGGGCGCGGCGCGGCCGTACTTGGCCACGGCTACGGGGCGGCCATCGATCAGCACCTCGATCCGTTCCAGCCCCACACCGTCCTTGAAGGCCCAGCCGGTGACGTCGAACTGGCGCGGCGTGCGCGCTCCGGCGACGGGCGTGTCCACCCATGCCATGGCCGGAGTCGTGCACGCGCCTTCGCGATCGCCGTGGAGCTCGAACAGTGCGAAGCGCTGGCGGCCGTGGTCGACATTGACGATGTGCGGCGGCGGCAGCGGACCGACCATGCCGCATACCGCGTGGTAGCGACGCAGCAGGTCCTTGTAGTCGACATCCGTGATGCCCAGCACCAGCAGCACGGGCCCGTCGCCCCAGTCCTTGCGGTCCTCGACAAGCAGTCCCCACAGGCGCAGCTGGGGACTGCGGCCGTGCTTGTGATTGAGCTCGTGGTCCAGCACCGGGATCGCGGCGTCCTGCATCGCGAACCCCAGTTCCGCGCCCAGCTTGAAATTGCCCGCGACAACGCGGGTGCCGGCGGGCATCGTGGCGCGGTGGCGTTCGACGGCGGCGGCCAGTTCGTCCCACCCGGCGAAGTTGGACGGGTACCACTTCGTCGCAGCGCTCCTGGCCCGCAGTTCCGGCACCGACACCGCCACGTAGTAGCCCAGCATCGCGAGCAGGCCCAGGCCCGCCAGGCCCCAGGTGGCGCGCCTGAGCCAGCGCGGCCAGCCCGCCAGTACCGCCGGCAACAGCGGCAGCAGCGCCAGGTAGCCCGGCAGCGGCCAGTGGAAACTGACGCGCTCGGTGTCGGCGAAGAAACCCAGCGCGAAGAACCCGGCGATCACCAGCACGCCCAGCAGCGCGAAGTAGCGCGCCGACGGCAAGGCGCTGCGATTGCCGCGCCACCCGGCCAGCATCATCGCGGCAAAGAGCAGCGGCGTGACCAGCAGCGCCTGGATCGCGACGAACAGGATGCCTTCGGAATGGAAGGCCCAGGGATGCCGATCGACGAGCTGGAACCGCAGGCCGGCGTCGGCGTTGTCGAAGTTCCAGACCAGCAGCGGTGCCCATGCCGCCGCGCCGATGGCAATCGCCGTCCACACCCGCACGTCTCGCAGTGCGCGGCGCCCGTCTGGCAACAGCAGCAGGGCGATCAGCCCGACACCGACGACGGCGATGAACCGGTAGTGGCTCAGCGCGCCGATCGACAGTCCTATCGCAAGCTCCAGCGCCGAAGCCGCGTCGACCTGGCGCAGCAGGCGCGCGCCGGCGTCGACGCAAAGCAGCGTCGCCAGCGCCATTGCGGCGTCCGGCAGCGCCAGCAGGCCCAACGTGCCCGACAGCGGCAGCAGCAAGGCGATGCTGCCGGCCTGCCAGCCGTAGCTGTCGCCGAACTCGCGACGGGTGATGCGCACCAGCAGCCACGGCACGGCGGCGGCGATCAGCAGGAACGGCAGGCGCAGCGCGATCGGATGGTCGCCGCCCAGGGCGACCCCCAGCCGCGCCAGCCATGCGGTCAGTCCGGGCAGATCCGAATAGGCCGCGGCCAGGTGCTGGCCCTCCAGCCAGTAGAACGCCTCGTCCACGAACAGCGGCAGGCGCGCCGCGACCATCAGCTTGATCGACACGATCACCGCGAAAAGCAGCAGGAATGTGCGCTGCGCCTCCCTTGGCGATGCTACGTCCTGCCAGTGATCACGCATCGACGCTCGACCTCGCTAGACTCGAATGAATTGAGGAGACCCACACATGGCGGCATCACCTGCGACCGCAAACATGCTACCGGACACCGTGCGACAGGGGCTGGAAAGAGCGCAGTCGCAGGTGAACGGGCTGGTGCTGGGCAAGCCCGACGAGGTGCGGCTGGCGTTCGTCGCATTATTGGCCGGCGGGCACCTGCTGATCGAGGACCTCCCCGGTCTCGGCAAGACCACGCTGGCCCACGCCCTGGCCGCGACGCTCGGGCTGAAGTTCCAGCGCGTGCAGTTCACCTCGGATCTGCTGCCAGCCGACATCCTCGGCGTGTCGGTGTTCGATCCGGAAGTACGGCGCTTCGAGTTCCACCCCGGGCCCGTGTTCACCGAGGTGTTGCTGGCCGACGAGATCAACCGCGCCCCGCCGCGCACGCAGAGTGCGCTGCTGGAGGCCATGGCCGAGCATCAGGTCACCGTCGATGGCGTCACCCACGTGCTGCCCGATCCCTACTTCGTCATCGCCACCCAGAATCCGGCCGATCTCGCCGGCACCTATCCGCTGCCCGATTCGCAGCTGGACCGGTTCCTGCTGCGGCTTGCACTGGGCTATCCCGGCGAGGCGGCCGAGCGCGACCTGCTGGCGGGCAGCGACCGCCGCGCGCTGATCGCCCAGGCGCGCCCGCTGCTCGGCGCGGGTGATGTGATCCAGGCGCGGCACGCGGTGTCGGTGGTGCACGCCAGCGATGCGCTGATCGCCTACGTGCAGGCGCTGCTGGCACGCAGCCGCATGCACCCGGGCGTGCGGGTCGGGCTGTCGCCGCGTGCCGGGCTCGCCCTGCTTCGCGCCGCCCGCGCCTACGCACTGCTGCTCGGTCGAAATCATGTTCTCCCCGAAGACGTGCAGGCCCTTTTCAGCGCGGTCACCGCGCACCGCCTGGTGCCCGACGCGGACGCCGGAAAGGACGCCGCGCTGGCCAAGTCGATTCTCGTCGCCGTGGCGGTGGACTGATCCCCGATGGCGATGGCCCCACCATCGCGGCGCCATGCCTTGGCCTTGAGGCTGATGCGCCCGCGCGCGCCCGAGCCGGTCCCGGCTCGCCTGCACCGGGGGCGCGTCTACCTGCTGCCCACGCGCTTCGGGCTGTTCTACGCCTTTGCGCTGATGGCCATGCTGCTGGGCGCGCTGAACTACAACAACAACCCTGCCCTGCTGCTGGCGATGGTGTTCGTCGGCGCCGGCATCGCGAGCCTGTTCGCGGCGCAGATGCAGCTGACCGGGCTGGGCATCGCCGCGATCCACGCCGAGCCGGTGCCCGCCGGCGCGCCGCTGCGACTGCGGGTGCA
>JALYOG010000020.1 GCA_030856985.1 Pseudomonadota bacterium
GAGCGCCTGCGCGGCAGCGGCTTCGCGCGCAGCTTCGGCGGCCTGTTCTCGCGCAACCCGCAGCTGGACGACGACCTGCTCGACGAGATCGAGACCGCATTGATCACCGCCGACGTCGGCGTCAGCGCCACCACGCAACTGGTCGAGTCGCTGCGCAAACGCATGAAGTCGCGCGAGTTCGCCGATGCGCGCGGCCTGCTCCTGGCGCTGCGTTCGGAGCTGATCGCGATGCTCAAGCCGGTCGCGGTTCCGCTGCGGATCAACTCGGGAGCGCGCCCGTTCGTGATCCTCACCGTCGGCGTCAACGGTGTCGGCAAGACCACGACGATCGGCAAGCTCGCCCATCGCTTCCGCGCCGAGAACCACACTCTGATGCTCGCGGCCGGCGACACCTTCCGCGCCGCGGCCGTCGCGCAGCTGCAGGCCTGGGGCGATCGCAACGACGTCGCCGTCGTCGCCCAGAACATCAACAGCAGCGGCAAGGCCGGCGATGCGGCCTCGGTCGCGTTCGATGCGCTGCAGACCGCCAAATCGCGCGGCACCGAGATCCTCATCGCCGACACCGCCGGGCGCCTGCACACGCAGCAGGGGCTGATGGCCGAGCTGGGCAAGATCAAGCGCGTGCTGGCGAAGCTCGACCCCAACGCGCCGCACGAGGTGCTGATGGTGATCGACGGCACCACCGGCCAGAACGCGATCTCGCAGCTGCGGCAGTTCCATGCCGCCGTCGGCGTGACCGGGCTGGTGGTGACCAAGCTCGACGGCACCGCCAAGGGCGGCGTGGTGTTCGCGCTCGCACTGGAGTTCGGCATTCCGATCCGCTTCGCCGGCATCGGCGAGCAGCCGCAGGACCTGCGCGTGTTCGATCCGGAAGCCTTCGTCGATGCGCTGCTGCCAGAAGCGCTGGGCGCATGATTCCCCCGCACCTGCCGATGCGCGAGCGCTGCTGAGCGTGCACCGGCAGGGGATGCCGCCGATCGCATGACCCGCCGCCGGGCCATCGTCTGGATCGCGCTGGCTGCGCTGTTGCTGATGATCCCGCTGAGCCTGCGCTGGCTCGGCCAGCCCGAGCGCGTCGCGGGCGTGATCCTGGACGAACTCGGCGACTCGCTCGGGCTCGAGATCACCGCCGGTGGCGACAGCGGCTACCGCCTGCGCGGAACGCCGCAGCTCGTGGTGCGCGACGTCGACGTCCGCCAGCCCGGCGCCGACACCCCGCTGCTGCGCGCCGAACGCGTCCTGCTGTCGCTGCCGTGGTCGACGATCCGCGCACGCGGCGCCGAGCTGTCCGCGCAGCGGCTGGAGATCGACGCACCACAACTGGACCTGCAGGCGCTGGAGCGCTGGCGCGAGACGCGGCCGCCTGCTGCCGAACCGCGCGTTCCCACGCTCCAGAACGGGCTGCGGATCGTTCGCGGGCGCGTGATCGCCTCGGGCTGGACGCTCGAAGGCCTCGAGCTCGCGCTGCCATCGCTGGCGCCCGCCGAACCCGTCACCGCGGCCGCCAGCGGCCGCCTGCAGGCAGGGACCACCGCCGTGCCGTTCGACCTGCGGATCGCGCTGACCAGGCCCGCGTTCGATGCAGGGCTCGGCGCCGCGGGCACGGCCAGCATCGTCACGCCCGGTTGGCGCCTGCCGATGCGGCTCAAGCTTGGCGGCCGGCTGCACGAGGGCGAGGATGGATGGGGACTGGACCGGTTCAAGCTCGGTGCGCACGCGCGGCATGTCGACGGCGACACGCAGACGCAATTCGTCTACGGGCTCGCAGGCCGCCTGCGCTACCGCGACGGCCGGCTGGCGATCGCGCCGCTGGGTCTGGTCGTTCGCGGACAGGACAGTATCCCGACGCTTGATTCCCAAGGCGCGTTCGCATGGCAGCAGGATGTGGCCCTCGACCTCGACGGCACGATGCCAGGCTGGCCCGACGCCTGGCCCGCCGTGCCGCCACCGATCGGCCAGTCCGACTCGGCACTGCCGTTCGCGCTGCGCTACCGCGGACCCTTGAACCTCTCCGGCGACACCGCGCTGCAACTGCGCCGCGACGCCACCCGCTTCGACGCCCGCTTCCGCCTGCCCGACGTCCTGGTATGGATCGACGCAGCAGCCAGCGGCACGCCCCTGCCCCCGATCGACGGCCGCCTCACCACCCCGCGGCTCGAAATCGCCGGCGCGACGCTGCACGGAGTGGATATACAGTTCGACGACGAGGCTGGCGATGAGTAGGCCCACGCGGCAATCCCCCAGCTCCGTGAAGACAAGACTCCCTCCCCCGCCTGCGGGGGAGGGCTGGGGTGGGGGCCCGCCACAAGCGAAAACCCCTCAACCACCAACTACGGTCGCCCCACGCCTACTCACATGGTTCGATTACCACGGCCGCCACGACCTCCCCTGGCAACACCCAAGAACCCCCTACCGCGTCTGGCTCTCGGAAATCATGCTGCAGCAGACCCAGGTAAAAATCGCAGCCCCCTACTTCACAAGATTCGTAACCGCCCTCCCCGACCTGCCCTCGCTCGCCGCAGCCAGACTCGACGACGTACTCGCGCTCTGGTCGGGCCTGGGCTACTACGCCCGCGCGCGCAACCTGCACGCCGCGGCGCAGACGTGCGTGCAACGACACGGCGGCGAGCTGCCGCGCGACATCGACGCGATGACCGCGCTGCCCGGCATCGGCCGCAGCACCGCCGCGGCGATCCTCGCGCAGGCCTGCGGCGATCGCTTCGCGATCCTCGACGGCAACGTCAAGCGCGTGCTCGCGCGCTTCCACGGCATCGAAGGCTGGCCGGGACTGCCTGCGGTCGAGAAGCAGCTGTGGACGCTCGCCGAAAGCCACCTCCCCGACGCGCGCCTGGCGGACTACACGCAGGCGCAGATGGACCTCGGCGCGACGCTGTGCACGCGCGAGAACCCGTCGTGCCAGCGCTGCCCGCTGCAGCAGGACTGCATCGCCCACAACGAGGCCTGCACCGGCGAGCTGCCGACCCGCAAGCCGTCGAAGATCGCACCCCAGCGCCACGCGGTCGTTTCGTGGCTGCAGGACGAACTCGGCCGCGTGCTGTTGCAGCGCCGCCCGCCCGCGGGCATCTGGGCCTCGCTGTGGACACTGCCGCAGGCCGAGGACATCGATGCGCAACGCGCCTGGTTCGAGCACCACATATCCGGCGACTACCCGTCGGGCGAGGCGCTGCCCGCGATCGACCATGCCTTCAGCCACTACAAGCTGCGGCTGCAGCCACGCCGATGGCGCGGTGTCGCCCTGCACACGCGCGTCGGCGACAATGCGGACCTGCGCTGGGTGGCTTCCGATCAACTGGTCGCGCTCGGCATTCCCGCACCGATCCGCAAGCTGCTGACAGGCGGCTGAAGATCGCGCCACGCACCTCGCGTCCGCGAGGTTTACGGCGCCCAAAGGACAGCTATGACCCGAACCGTCCACTGCGAATACGAAAAACGCGAAGCCGAAGGCCTGGATTACGTGCCCTGGCCCGGCGAGTCCGGCAAGCGCGTGTTCGCCAGCATCGGCAAGCCCGCGTGGGCGGCATGGATGGCGCACCAGACCATGCTGATCAACGAGAACCGGCTGTCGCCGATGAACCCCGAGCACCGCAGGTTCCTCGAAGCGGAAATGCTCAAGTTCCTGTTCGCGGGCGACGCCGAGAAGCCGGCCGGTTACGTTCCGCCGGAATCCTGATCGCGCTCGACCACTTCCACGCTGTCGCGCAGCTCGCGCTCGGCCTGGCGAACCGCCCTGGCGTCGATGGGGCGGATCTGCTCGATGCGGCACGGGATGTTCGGCCCGGAGAGGCCGCCCAGCACCCGTACCGTGTCGAAGCGCGAGTACACGCGCCCGAACTGGTTGCTGATCGAGATCGCGTTGGCGAACTCCAGTTCCGGGCAGGTGCCCAGCATTTCCAGCAGGTACGACTGGTTGGGCCCGGACTGCACCACCAGCGCCTCTTCCCCCAGCGGCGTCCAGCCGTGGATGCGGCCCAGATAGCGGAAGCTCTCGACCGGCGCGCCGGCCATCTGGCGGTACACCGCAAGGCGCTCGTCGTCCGAGACCCGCGCACCGGTCGCGCAGGCGGCGAGCACCGATGAGACGACGAGCGTGGTCAGCAGGTTCTTCATGGAAGGTCTCCGCAGATGGCGGACGCGGACCCGCGCCCAAGGCCTACTGTCAATCATGATGCACGGCCCGCGCGAACCAAGTCCGCCGACATCCGCCACCCCAACGACGATTCAGCTTGCCAGCCACCCCGCCCCGCCCGTATCATCGCGCCCTCACGAGGACCGGTCCGTGACATCGGCCGGGTAGCTCAGTTGGTAGAGCAGGGGATTGAAAATCCCCGTGTCGGCGGTTCGATTCCGTCCCCGGCCACCATTGGTCGGTCATTGTGAAACGCAGACCCTGCATGGCTTTTGGCCGTGTGGGGTTTTTCGTTTGTGGCCTTCGGCAGTTGCTATTGACACTCGGTGGCGCGGCATATGCATGCAAGCGAATTGACCGCGCTTACCGATGGCACCAGAAGCCATCTTCAACTTACGACTGACGCGGCCCGGATCAGCGGCAAAGGCGGTAGGGCGGCGCAGACTGGCTGAGCGGCGACCAAGCCTATGCGAGGTCTAAACCCGGCCGTTACCGCCCTGGAAACGAGGTGGTAATTCTTTACCGCCTCACAAACGGGGTGTAACGGGCAGGACGCCTCGACCAGTCGGCCTAAGCTCCCATGCAAG
>JALYOG010000030.1 GCA_030856985.1 Pseudomonadota bacterium
GGGATTGATCAGCGCCGCCAGCGGATTGCTCTGCTCCTCCACACCCTGCGGGCGGACCGTCACCTGCTCCAGATCCTCGTCGTAGATCCACACCTTGCGGCCGTCGGCCACGATCAGTTGCGGGTACGGCTTCACGTACTCCCAGCGAAACAGCCGCGGCGCCGACAGCGCCAACTGCCCGCTCGCGGTCTCCTTGAGCTTGCCGTTGGCATCGAATACCTGTTGGGTGAACTGCCCGTCCAAGCCCTTGAGGCCCTTGGTGAACGCATTGAGCTCGTCCCGGGCTCCGGCCATCGCGGTGCTTGCGAACAGGCCGGTGGCCAGCAGGGTCGCGGCGAGGCTGGCGATGCGCAGGGATCGGATCATGTGGGAACCCCAAGGGAAGAATTCGGATGCCCGCAGTGTGCAAGGGCGAAGCTGAACAAGGTGGGGAAAACGGCGGCGCGCAGGACGGACCGCCGCGGCGCGTTCAGGATGCCCCCGGCCCGGAGCCCGGAGGTGATCGCAACGCCGCGGTCGGCGGCGCCCCCGTCTCAGTCCCGCGGCGGCGGGGGCGCCAGCACGCTGCGATCGCCATTGTGCTCCGGCGGGGTCACCACCCCGGCTGCCTCCATCGCCTCGACCAGGCGCGCTGCGCGGTTGTAGCCGATCTTGAGCCGGCGCTGCACGCCCGATATCGAGGCGCGTCGCGTTTCTGTCACCACGCGCACGGCCTCGTCGTACAGCGGGTCGGACTCGTCGCCGCCCCCGCCGCTCTCCGGCAGGCCGGTGGCGCCGACGACGATGCCGTCGCCCATCGCCTGGACTTCGTCCAGAACGCCGGGAATGTAGTCCGGACGCCCGCCAACCTGCTTGAGGTGCTCGACCACGCGATGCACTTCCTCGTCGGACACGAAGGCACCGTGCACGCGCTCGGGCATCGCCGTCCCGGGTGGCAGGTAGAGCATGTCGCCGTTGCCCAGCAGCGCCTCGGCGCCGGACTGGTCGAGGATCGTGCGCGAATCGATCTTGCTGGAAACCTGGAACGCGATGCGGGTCGGGATGTTGGCCTTGATGAGCCCGGTGATGACATCCACCGAGGGACGCTGGGTGGCCAGGATCAGGTGGATGCCGGCGGCGCGGGCCTTCTGCGCCAGCCGGGCGATGAGTTCTTCGACCTTCTTGCCGACGATCATCATCATGTCGGCGAATTCGTCGATGAAGATGACGATGAAGGGCAACTCCTCCAGCGGACGCGGCGCCTCGCCAAGCTCGGCGTTGGGTTTGAACAGCGGGTCCATCATCGGCTGCCCGGCATCGCGCGCGTCGCGCACCTTCTTGTTGAAGCCGGCCAGGTTGCGCACCCCGATCGTGCTCATGAGCTTGTAGCGGCGCTCCATTTCCGCCACGCACCAGCGCAGGCCGTTGGCGGCCTCCTTCATGTCGGTCACGACCGGCGCCAGCAGGTGCGGGATGCCCTCGTACACCGAAAGCTCCAGCATCTTCGGGTCGATCATGAGCATCCGCAGCTCTTTGGCCGAGGCCTTGTACAACAGGCTCAACACCATCGCATTGACCGCCACCGACTTGCCCGAGCCGGTGGTGCCGGCGACCAGCAGGTGCGGCATGCGCGCCAGGTCGGCCACCGTCGGCCTGCCGGCGATGTCCTTGCCCAGCGCCAGGGTCAGCGGGCTGCTGGCCTTGTCGTATTCCCTGGAGCGCAGCAGTTCGGAGAGGTAGATCATCTCCCGGGTGGTGTTCGGGGTTTCCAGTCCGATCACCGACTTGCCGGGAATCACGTCGACGACGCGCACGGATTTCACCGACAGCCCGCGGGCTATGTCCTTGTCCAGCGAGCTGATCTGGCTGACCTTGACCCCGGGCGCCGGCTGCACCTCGAAGCGCGTGATCACCGGCCCCGGATAGGCGCCGACCACCTCGGCGTCGATGCGGAAGTCCTTGAGCTTGAACTCGATCTGCCGCGAGATGGTTTCCAGGGTCTCCAGGCTGTAGCCCTTGGGTTGCGGCTTGGGGTCGTCGAGCAGCGCCAGCGGCGGAATGCCGGTGCCGTCGCCGACATGGAACAGCGGAATCTGCTGCTCGCGCTTGGCCCGATCGCTCTTCTCGACCGCCGGCGGCGCGGGCGGCTCGATGCGGACCGGCGCGCGCTTGGCGCGCAGCTCGGTATCGACCTTGCGCCCGACCTCGCGCTCCTCGCGAAGCGCGCGGGTGTGCTGCCACTCGGAGGCCTGCTGGCTGCCACGGCGGAACACCTTGCCCAGCAGCGGACCCAGGGCCAGCGTCCATTGCCCGATGCGGTCCATCACCGCGAGCCACGACAGCCCGGTGGCGAGCGTCACCGACACCAGCAGCAACGACAACAGGAACAGGTTGCCGCCCACGGGACCGAAGCCCGCATACAGTGATCGCCCGACCAGTTGCCCGAGGATGCCGCCACTGCCGGCCGAAAAGTCGGGAGCCGCGCCGAGGCGAAGATGCAGCAGTCCAGTCGCGGCGACCAGGAAGCCGACGATGCCCACCAGGCGCAGGGCGGGGCCGAGCTCGGCATCGCCTTCGCGGTCCATGCCGAACAGCGCGATCCACGCGATCAGTCCCAGCATCAGCGGCAACAGGAACGCCACGTAGCCGCACACGTACAGCAGGACGTCGGCCAGTCGCGCGCCCACTGCCCCGCCAAGATTGTTCAGAGGAGCGGTGACGCTGCCCGAATGCGACCAGCTCGGGTCGGTCGGCGAAAAGGACATCAGGCTGGCCAGCAGGTACAGCAACAGCGGCGCGATCACGATCAGCGCGACATCGCGGACCAGACGCTGGCGCCGCGGCGACGGCACGGCCGCCGGATCCGACGCCGTGGTTTTCCTGCGGCTTGCTGGAGAGGCTAGCGCCACCGTGAGGACATTCCTTAGCTTGTTGCCGTTAGTCGTTGAAGATACGTGAAAAAGAGGCGGGGGTGATGTGGCGGGAGGCTAAAGCGGGAATGGGGAACCGGGGTGGAGTCGCCGGCACGATCACCGATGCTACCGGGATTCCGTTTCCCGACGGGCACCCGTTCGAGTCCAATCTCACAGTTCCCCATTCCCGTATTCCCTCTCCTCCTTCCCCGCTCTTAAAGCAGGTGGCGGGAGGCTAAAGCGGCAATGGGGCACCGGGGTGGAGTCTCCGCCACGATCACCGATGCTACCGGGATTCCGGTTCCCGACGGGCACCCGTTCGAGTCCAATCTCACAGTTCCCCATTCCCGGATTCCCGCTCCTCCTTCCCCGCTCTTAAAGCAGTTCCCCATTCCCCACTCCCGCTCCTGCCTCATCCCCGCTTTAAAGCTTCATCCCCTGCAGCGCAGGATGCACCAGGCGCCCCTCGTCTACATTGATGCCGCGCACCAGCGCTGCATTGTCGCGCCACTGCCCGGAGGCGAGCTTGTTTACCCAGGGCAGGACCGCCGCGCAGATCGCCTGGGAACTGGTCTGGGGCACGGCACCGGGCATGTTGGTGACGCAGAAGTGGGTAACCCCCTCCTCCACGTAGGTCGGATCTTTCCACGTGGTCGGACGCGAAGTCTCGAAGCAGCCGCCCTGGTCGATGGAGATGTCCACGACCACGCTGCCGGCTTCCATGCCCTCGAGCATCCCCCGGGTCAGCACGTGCGGTGCGACCGCGCCCGGGATCAGCACCGCGCCGATCACCAGGTCGGCGGAAGCGACTTCGCGCGCGACCACCTCGTTGTACGGGTACAGGGCGGTGACGTTATGGCCCAGCCGCATCATCTCATCCATGCGGTCCTGGCGCTTCTCGAACACCACCACCTGCGCGCCTGCCGCGGCAGCCAGTGCCGCCGAGTTGCCGCCTGCGGCGCCGGCGCCGAAGACCACGACCTTGCCGCGCGTCGTCGAGGGAAGTCCGCCGAGCAGCTTGCCCTTGCCGCCCTGCGGCTGGTGCAGCAGATGCGTGCCGACCTGCACCGCGATCTTGCCGGCCACGATCGACATCGGCGCCAGCAACGGCAGATCGCCATTGGGAAGCTCCACGGTTTCGAACGCGATGCCGGTCAGGCCGATGTCGAGCAGGCGCTTGGTCAGCACCGGCAACGGCGCCAGATGCAGGTAGCAGAACAGCAGGTGGTGCTTGCGCAGCAGCGCCAGGTCGCCCTCGATCGGCTCCTTGACCTTCACGATCAACTCGCCCTTGTCGTACAGGGCGGCAGCGTCGGGGGCGATTTTCACCCCGAGGCGGGTGTACAGATCGTCGCTGAAACCGCTCTTGATGCCCGCGTCCTTCTCCAGCCAGACCTCGTGGCCCTGGACGACGAGATCGCCCGCCGCTTCCGGGACGAGCGCGACCCGGCCTTCCAGGGTCTTGGTTTCCTTCGGTACACCGATACGCATTGCAGGTCTCCAGTGCGGCCAGAACCAACGCGGCCAGATGCTGCGTCGTGGCCCGTTGTCGAGGTGGAAGGGGTGAAGCGTCCGCGCCGCGGATGCAACGGTGCATCCGCGGTCGTGTCTTGTGTTGCCGGTGCGCGACCGCCAAGCTAGTCCGCTGGTGGTCGCGCACGCCCGCAGGAATCATCGGCGGGCGCGGCCTTGTTTCGCGCCTTCCGGCGCGTCCCAAATTGGACGCGATTATACCCATGACACCCGTCAAGCATTCCCGCCTCATCATTCTCGGTTCCGGCCCCGCGGGCTGGACGGCTGCGGTCTACGCCGCGCGTGCCAACCTCAAGCCGCTGCTGATCACCGGCCTGCAGATGGGAGGCCAGCTGATGACCACGACCGAGGTCGACAACTGGCCGGGGGATGCACATGGCCTGCTGGGCCCCGACCTGATGACGCGGATGCAGGCGCATGCGGAGCGCTTCGACACCCAGACCCTGTTCGACCACGTCCATACCGCCGATCTCTCGCAACGTCCGTTCCGGCTCAAGGGGGATAGCGGCGAGTACACCTGCGACGCGCTGGTGATCGCCACCGGCGCCAGCGCCAAGTACCTGGGCATCGAGTCGGAGCAGAAGTTCATGGGACGCGGCGTGTCCGCCTGCGCCACCTGCGACGGTTTTTTCTACAAGGATCAGGACGTGGCGGTGATCGGCGGCGGCAACACCGCGGTCGAGGAGGCGCTGTACCTGTCCAACATCGCGCGCAAGGTCTACCTGGTGCACCGCCGCGACACCCTGCGGGCGGAGAAGATCCTGCAGGACAAGCTGTTCGCCAAGGCCGAGGCCGGCAAGATCGAACTGATCTGGGACCATTCGGTCGACGAGGTCCTCGGCGACGACAGCGGCGTCAACGGCGTGCGCATCCGTTCCACGAAGGACGAGAGCACGCGGGACATCGCCGTCAACGGGTTCTTCGTGGCGATCGGGCACACTCCGAACACGTCGCTGTTCGAGGGCCAGCTCGAGATGAAGAACGGCTACCTGCAGATCGTCTCCGGCCTCGGGGGCAATGCCACGCAGACATCGGTGCGCGGCGTGTTCGCCGCCGGCGACGTGGCCGACCAGGTGTACCGCCAGGCGATCACCTCGGCCGGGTTCGGCTGCATGGCCGCGCTGGACGCGGAGAAGTTCCTGGACCTGGACATCTGAGCCGAACCCCGGGGAACGAGCACCGCGCCCGATCGATCGCGGGTCCGCCGCATCGTTTCCTCCGTCCCGGGATGGCGCCCGCCTCATGCTCGTAGCCCGAACCCACCACCAGCTCGACGAGATCCCGGCGCCGCAGTGGGACGCACTGCACGACGGGGGCAACCCGTTCGTCGCGCATGCGTTCCTCTCCGGCCTGGAACGGCACGGCTGCCTGCGCGCGGGCTGGGGTTGGGTTCCGCGCCACCTGGGCCTGTGGGAGGACGGCGAACTTGTCGCCGCCGCACCCGCATACGCCAAGCAGAACTCGCACGGCGAGTTCGTCTTCGATCACGCCTGGGCCCATGCCTATGCGCAACACGGGCTGGAATACTTTCCGAAATGGCTGTGCGCGGTGCCCTACTCGCCCGTCACGGGTCCGCGCCTGCTCGCGCGCAGTCCCGAACATCGAAAGCCGCTGCTGGAAGCATTCGCTGAACTCTGCCGCCGCGATGGTTTTTCGTCGGTACACGTGAACTTCCATGCGGCCGACGAGGACCACCTGTTCGGCGGCATCGGCGAGGCCGGCGCGAACGCCGATCCTCGTGCGGCCCAGGGCGACGCGGACGGCTGGCTGCAGCGACTGGATGTCCAGTACCACTGGCGCAATCCGTCGCGCGACGGTGCCCGGGCATGGCACGACTTCGACGACTTCCTCGGCGCCTTCGACCACAAGCACCGCAAGAACATCCGCCAGGAGCGGGCCAGGGTCGCCAGGTCGGGGGTGACTTTCCGGGTGGTGGACGGACACCAGGCCAGCGACGAGGAGTTGCAGACGATCCATGGCTTCTACCTGCGGACCTTCGCCGAGTACGGCAACCACCCCGCGCTGACGCTCGGGTTCCTGCGCCACCTCGCCACCCACATGCCGGCCTCGCTGGTGCTGTTTCTCGCCGAGCGCGACGGCGAGGCGGTGGCAGGCACGCTGTGCCTGCGCGGCGGTACTACCCTGTATGGACGCTATTGGGGCTCGTCGGCCGCGATCCCCGGTCTCCACTTCGAGACCTGCTACTACCAGGGGATCGATTACTGCCTCAGGGAAGGGCTGGACTGCTTCGAGCCAGGCGCCCAGGGCGAACACAAGCTGGCCAGGGGTTTCCTGCCGTCGCTGGTGCGCAGCCGGCACTGGATCGCCGAGCCGGGTTTCCGCGAAACCCTGCGCGGGTGGTGCCGCCAAGAGGCGCGGTCGGTGGTTCGCTACGCCGCGGCGCTGGCGTCCCGATCGCCTTTCAAGCAGTCGCCCGATCCGTGATGGCGCTGCGCCTGCCTGGCCTCCCGGCCGATCCGGACGCGCCGTTTCCGGACCCGCGCGGCGCGCTGCGCGATCCCGATGGCCTGCTCGCGATGGGAGGCGACCTCTCGCCGGCGCGGCTGCTCAATGCCTATCGGCACGGGATATTCCCGTGGTACAGCCAGGATCAGCCGCTGCTGTGGTGGAGCCCGGATCCGCGAGCCGTGTTCCGCACAGACGGCGTTCGCCTCTCGTCGCGCTTCCGCCGCAGCCTGCGCAGCTCGGACTGGCTGGTGCGCGCGGACACCGCGTTCGCGGACGTCATCGCCGCCTGCGCGCAGATGCCGCGCGACGGCCAACCGGGCACCTGGATCACCGCGCAAATGCAGCAGGCGTACATCGAACTGCACCGGCTCGGCCACGCGCACTCGATCGAGGTATTCGAGCGCGGGCAACTGGTCGGCGGCCTCTACGGGGTCGCCT
>JALYOG010000043.1 GCA_030856985.1 Pseudomonadota bacterium
GCTTCGCATTGCGGCGCCCGCTGGCCAGCGCCCGCAGCGCCACCAGTTCCGGCAGCGTCGGCACGATCCCGTTGCCCTGGATGGTCGATGGCGCCACCGTCAGGGCCTCCTCGACTCCAGAGCCCGAGGTCCGGCTTGTGGGCGCACACGCGGGCCGGTCATGGCAACGGCACCCGCTGGAGCAGTTCGGCGACGATCCGGTCGCCATCCCAGCCCTCCGCCGTGGCCTCGTAGCTGGGCAGGACGCGATGGCGCAGCACTTCCGGTGCGATGGCGCGGACATCGTCGGGAGTGACGAAGTCGCGCCCGGCGAGCCACGCATGCGCGCGGGCGCAGCGTTCCAGCGCGATCGAGCCTCGCGGGCTGGCGCCCCAGGCGATGCGCTGGCCGAGCTGGGCGTCGTAACGGCCGGCGTCGCGCGAGGCCAGCACCAGTTCCACCAGATAACGCTCCACCGCCGGAGCGACATGCACCGCCAGCACCGCAGCGCGCGCGGCGAAGACATCGGCCTGCGACAGACGCGCCGGCACCGCGACGACCTGGTTGAGCGCGTCGCGCGCGCGCTCCCGCGCCAGCCGCAGGATCTCGACCTCGGCATCCACATGCGGGTATCCGATGCGCACGTGCATCAGGAATCGATCCAGCTGCGCCTCCGGCAGCGGAAACGTGCCCTCCTGCTCGATCGGGTTCTGGGTCGCCATCACCAGGAACAACGGCGTCAGCGGGTAAGTCGCCCGCCCCACGGTCACCTGGCGCTCGCCCATCGCTTCGAGCAGCGCCGACTGCACCTTGGCCGGTGCGCGGTTGATTTCGTCGGCGAGCAGGATCGGATGAAAGATCGGACCCGGCTGGAACTCGAAGCGACCGTCCTGGGGTCGCCAGATTTCGGTCCCGGTGAGATCGGCCGGCAGCAGGTCGGGCGTGAACTGGACGCGTGCGAAATCGGCATCCAGACGCGCAGCCAGGGCGCGGATCGCCGTCGTCTTCGCAAGTCCCGGGGCGCCTTCGACCAGCAGGTGGCCGTCGGCGAGCAGCGCGATCAGCAGCCGCTCGATCAGCGCCGCCTGTCCGACGATCTCCGTCGCCAGGCCCTGGCGCAGGCTCGCGAAAGCCTCGTGCAGGCGGGCATCATCGGGGCGCGGGGCGGTGGGGTGGGGAAAACTGTCCATGCCGGTCCAGGTAAACGGGTCCGGCCGAGTTTGACCCAAGCTGCGCGACAAGGTTCATCACGCGCACCGGTGCGTTCAGCGACTCCGCGCCCATGGCCCTCATCGCGGCGCCCCAAACAAACGGGAGCCCGAGGGCTCCCGCTGCACATCGGTTTTTCGTGGCCCCGCCTCAGTCGCGCTGCTTCACCTGCAGCACCTTCGGGGTGACGAAGATCAGCAGTTCGGCCTTCTCCTTGGCGCGTCCTTTCTTCTTGAACAGGGCGCCGAGGAACGGGATGTCGCCGAGGAACGGCACCTTCTGGACATCGTTGCGGTCGCGGAACTCGTAGACGCCGCCGATCACCACCGTCTGCCCGTCCTCCACCAGCACCGCGGTGTTGACCGAGCGCTTGCTGATCTGCGGAACGTCGCCGATGCCGGTGCTGATGAAGCCTTCGATCTCGTCCTTCTTGACGTTCAAGTTGAGGAAGACGCGGCCGTCGTTGGTGATGGTCGGGGTGACCCGCATCTCCAGCAGCACGTCCTTGAACTCGACGGTAGGCGTTGGGACGCTGCCCGCGGTGGCCGGGCGGATCGTGACGTAGCCGACTTCCTGGCCTTGGCTGATGACCGCCTCACGCTGGTTGCTGGTGACGATCCGCGGGTTGGAGATCACCTCGCCGCGGCCCTCTTCCTGCATCGCCGAGAGCTCGACATCGAGCGCGTAACCGGCGTTGAGGATCGACAGCGCCACCGATCCGGCGGGGTTGGTCACGCCGAGGTTGGACATCAGACCGCGCGTCAGCGTCGCCATCGCCGGGGGATTGGGTGGCGGAACGGCGCTGTTCTGGTTGGCTGCGGTCGCAAATGAGTTCTGTGTAGTTATGTTGTTTTGGATCGAGCTGTTGAAGAAGGCGTTGTCCTTGTTGCCGCTGATGCCGAAGCGTGCACCCAGTTCGCGCGAGAAGCTCTCGGTGGCGATCACGACGCGGGCCTCGATCAGCACCTGGTCGACGGGCCGATCGATGACGCGGATCAGCTCCTTCATCTGCTGGATCTTCTTCGGGATGTCGCTGATCATCAGCGTATTGGTGCGCTCGTCGGCGACGATCCGGCCGCGCGGGCTCAGAAAGCCGCTGTCGCCGCCGTCGGTGCCGCCACCGCCGCTGCCGCCGCCCTGGCCGCCACCGCCGCCGATTCCCTTGGCCTCGGTGAGTGCCTTGAAGATCTGCGCGGCGTTGTGGTAGTTGATCTGGATGTATTCGGTGACCAGGTCGACGCGGTTGTCCAGCGCGATCCGCGCGTCCTCGGTGTCCTGCTCGAACTTCGCCATCTCGGTCTGGGGAGCGACCCAGATGACGTTGCCGCTGCGACGCTGGTCCAGGCTCTTGGCGCGCAACACGATATCGAGCGCCTGGTCCCACGGCACGTTCACCAGTCGCAGGGTGACGTTGCCCTGCACGCTGTCGGACGCCACCAGATTGAGGTTTGACTCCTCGGCGATCAGCTGCAGCACGGTGCGAACCGGCACGTCCTGGAAGTTGAAGGTCACCGGACGGCCGCTGTACGCCCGGGTGATCGAGTCCGACCGGGTCTGGCCGACCGCGCCTGTCGGGGCAGCATTGCGCGTTGCCACCGCCTTGGGGACGACCTCGACGATGTACTCGTTGCCGGTCTGGTACGCCATCGACTCGTAGGCGCTGTTGGTCTCGAGCACCAGTTGGGTGCCCGCACCCGAGGCCCGCGCGTCGATCTGCTGGACCGGCGTCGCAAAGTCGCTGACGTTGAGCGGTCGCTGCAGGGAGGACGGCAGCCGCGCGTTGGCGACGTTGATCACGATCCTGGAACCCTGGTTGCGCAGGTCGGGCGCGGCGCCGTCGCCGCTGAAACGCAGGATCAGCCGGCCCGCTCCGCCGTCGCCGCGCTTGAAGTCGATGTTGGACACCGAGATCGCCCCCGGCAGCTGTTTGGCCGGGTCGGCGCTGGAGACCGGAGCGATCTGGCCTGCAAGCACTGGAAGGAGGGACGCGCGCGCGCCGGCGGGGGCGGCCTGCACGCCGCTGATGGCCGCAGCCATCCCCAGCAGGACGCCGAAGCCGGCATGGCGCGGGAACAAGGGGCGCCGGGCAGGCCGCAGTCGTGTGCTATGGAATACGGTCATCGTTCAATCCCCAATCTTATTGATCTTCCAAGGCGATGGTGGCCGGACGTTCCAGCCAGCCTCCCGCGCCGTCCGGAACCAGCTCAACCAGCTCGACCCGATCTTCGTACACGGCGGTCACCCGACCGTCGTTCTGCCCCATGTAGGCACCGGGCGAGACCCGGTAAGTCACCTTGTCGGGCGCCATCACCAGCGCGACCACGCTCCCGCCCTTCCCGAGCGTGCCGACCATGTCGAAACTGTCCAGGGGGAACTGCTCGAGCGTCTGCTTGCGCCGGCCCGAGTCGGGTCTGGGGCCAGAGGCGCCGCCTTGGTCGGTGAAGGCATTGCTGAAGGGATCGCGCAGCGACTGGGCCGCGTATTCGAAGGTCTCGAACTGCTGCATCACCGGGAGCGGCTCCAGCGGAGGGGCGGGCTCGGCCCTGACCTGCGCGGTCCACTTTTCCAGGTTGGGAGCGTCGCCCGGCGTGCTGCGAATATCGCGCGAGCAGGCGGTCGCGAGCATCACCAGGCACAGCGCGGCCCCGATGCGTGCCGCCGCGACGGCTGGCCGGTGCAATCTCAAGTCACGCATCTCAGGACCCCTCCGTGCCGGCGGCGGTCGCCGCTTGTTCCGCCACTTCCCCTTCTTCGAGGTAGCGGTAGGTCTTCACCGTGCCCGCCAGTTCCAGGGGGCTGTTGGCGGTGATTCCGATCTTGTTGTCCGGGCCGCGGGGCTTGAGCGATATGTCGTGCATGGTCAGGATCACCACGCGCGGGAGCGAGGCCACGCCGCTGACGAAGGCGCCGAACTGGTGGTAGGTCCCCACCATCCGCAGCGAGATTGGCTTTTCGGCGTAGAACTCCTTGGGCTCCTCGGGTCCGGGCTTGAACAGCTCGTTGCTGATGCCCGTGGCCAGCGCCGTCTGCGAGATGTCCACGATGAGGTCCGGCATCTCGGTCTTGCTCGGCAGCTGGCGCAGCATCTGCTGCAGTTGCTGCTCCATCTGCGCGAGCTGCAGTTTCAGCGGCTCCAGGTTCGCGGCCTGGCCCTGCTTGGTCTGGAACTCGGCGCGAAGCTCGGCTTCCCGGCGTTCCATGGCGGCAAGCTCCTCGCGCTTGTCGCCGACGAACAGCCACCACGCGAGGCCGACGATCACCAGCCCGATCAGCACGGCGAATCCGATCTTCGCCTTCTGCGGCCAGGAACCGATGTTGTTGAAGTCCAGCTCTTTAAGCGACATCTGGCTCACGACTGGCCTCCTGGTGCGCCCGCTTGGGTGGTATCGGACGCTGCGCCCGGCGCCGTGGCCGGCGCAACGGGCTGCTCCACCGGAGTTGCCGGAGCCGGCTCAGTCGGCGGTGCCGGTGGCGGCAGGATCTCCGGGTATTCGACCGGCACGGCGCCGTCCACCGGCGGAGCATCGGGGATGCCGTCGCCGTCCTCGTCCTTGGGCGCATTCGGATTGGCGAGCTTCACCTGCAGCGTGAACACGTAGGGCAGCCCCTTGTCCTCGCCCTTGGCTTCGATGACCGCCAGTTCGGGCGTCGTCATCCAGCCGGACTGTTCCAGCATCCGCAGATAAGTGCTGACCCGGGCATTGGACTGCGAGCGTCCGTCGAGGGTCAGCGTCTCGTTGTCCTGCTTGACCGAGGTGAGCACCACGCCGTCGGGGATCGTGCGCACCAGCGAGTCGAACAGGTGCACCATCTGCGACCGGTCGGCCTGCAGGTCCTCGATGACGTCCTTTCTCGCGAGCAGCTTCGCCTTCTTGCGGTCGAGCTCCTCGATCTCCTTGTTCTGCTTGTCCAGCAGCTCGATTTCCGACTGCAGGTAGGCGTTGCGCACCTGCTGCCCGCTGATCTGGCCGTTGTAGTAGGTGATGATCAGGAACGACAGCACCACGGCGGCCACCGCCGACAGCGCCAGCATCATCATCGACTCTTTCTGCCGCTGCTTGCGCCGCTCTGCACGCCACGGGAGCAGGTTGATACGCGTCATCAGTCGAAGCTCCTCAAGGCCAGTCCGCAGGCGATCATCAGGGCCGGTGCATCCTGGGCCAGCGCGTGCGCCTGGACCCTGGGTCCAAGCGTCATGTGGGCCAGGGGGTTGGCCACGATCGTCGGCACCCCCAGCTGTTCCTCGATCATCTGCGCCACGCCGGCGATCGTCGCGCAGCCTCCCGCGATCACGATCTGGTCGACGCGGTTGAACTCGCTGCCGGCATAGAAGAACTGCAGCAGGCGGCTGACCTGCTGCACCATCGCTTCCTTGAAGGGTTCGAGCACTTCGATCTCGTAGCTGTCGGGCAGGCCGCCCTGGCGCTTGGCCAGGCCCGCTTCTTCGTAGCTCAGCCCGTAGCGGCGCATCACCTCGTCGGTGAGCTGCTTGCCGCCGAACACCTGCTCGCGGCTGTAGAGGCTGCGCCCGTTGCGCAGGACGTTGAGCGTGGTCATGGTCGCGCCGGAGTCGATCAGCGCCACGATGCCGTCGCGCTGGGTGCTCAACTGCTCCGACAGCAGCGCGAACGCGTTTTCGATCGCGAAGGCTTCGACATCCATCACCCGCGGGATCAGTCCGCCGAGTTCCAGCGCGGAAGATCGCGCCTCCACGTTCTCGGCGCGCGACGCCGCGAGCAGGACCTGCACCGACTCGGTGCTGCCGGGGGTCGGCCCGAGGACCTCGAAGTCGAGGTTCACTTCCTCGATCGGATACGGGATGTAGTTGACCGCTTCCAGTTCGACCTGTGCCTCGATGTCGTCCTCGCTGAGGTCGGCGGGCATGGTGATGACCTTGGTGATCACCGCCGAGCCGGAAACCGCCGCCGCGGCATGCCGGGCCTTGGTGCCGGAGCGCGCGATCGCGCGCTTGATGGCCTCGCCCACGGCTTCGGGCTGGGCGATGTTCTTCTCGACCACCGCATTGGCCGGCAGGGGTTCCACGGCGTAGTGCTCGACGCGGTAGCGGTTGCCGACCTTCGAAAGCTGCAGAAGCTTAACAGCAGTCGAACTTATGTCGACACCGACCAGGGCCGGCTGGCTTTTTGTGATCACACCCACGGTTTTCTCCCCTTGCTACAGTCGCTTACGCGCACTTTGTGCAGCCCTGTCTTAAATAACGGACTTTTAGCAATGCCGCAACCACTTCCTGCGCGAATTGCTCAATTGCGACACATTTCCACGTTCCGCGTCACATTGCCGAACCAGCGGAATCCCCGGCTCCTCTATACTCCACTGCCTACGCACCCCGCAATCGGAAGCTGCTTCAATGCCGCGTTTTCGTCGTCTGTTTCGCTGGTTCCTTCTCGCGGTTGCCGGCATGGCGGTTCTTGGTGCCATCGCTCTGGGCACCCTCTACTTCCTGATCTCGCCGCAACTGCCGGACGTGGAGAGCCTCCACAACACCGAGATGCAGGAGCCGATGTACGTCCACGCCAGGGACGGTCGGCTGATGGCGGTCTTTGGTGAAACCCGGCGCTATCCGGTCACCATCCACGAGGTTCCCGAGCGCCTCAAGCAGGCCTTCATCGCGGTGGAGGACGCACGCTTCTACCAGCACCACGGCGTCGACTACAAGGGCGTGGCGCGCGCGCTGTGGCTGCTCGCCACGACCGACGACAAGCGCGTGCCCGGTGGATCGACGATCACCCAGCAGGTCGCGCGCCAGTTCTTCCTGAGCTCGGAATACAAGTACAAGCGCAAGCTGCAGGAGATGCTGCTGGCGATGCGCATGGAGCGCGAGCTCAGCAAGGACGAGATCTTCGAGCTGTATCTCAACAAGAGTTTCTTCGGCAATCGCGCGTACGGCGTTGCCGCTGCGGCGGAGTTCTACTACGGCAAGGAACTGGCGGAGCTGGAACTGGACGAGATGGCCTCGCTCGCCGGCATTCCGAAGTTCCCGTCCAGCGGCAACCCGCTGAGCAATCCCGAGCGCGCCAGGCAGCGGCGCGATTACATCCTGGACCGCATGGCCGAGCTGGAATTCGTATCCGCGCACGAAGCGGCACGTTCCAAGTCGTTACCGATGCACGCCCAGCCGCACGAGCCGCCGGTGCAGATGTATGCGCCGTACGTGGCCGAGATGGTGCGCCAGGAGATGATCGAGCGCTTCGGACCCGAAGCCCTGACCAAGGGCTACCGGGTCACGACCACGATCGACCCGGTGATGCAGGGGGCGGCACAGAAAGCGGTGCGCGAGGGCCTGGTCACCTACGACCAGCGCCACGGCTGGCATGGTGCCGAGCGGCATTTCGACCTGGCCGGGGACGAGGACGCCGCGACAGCCAGTCTCCGGCTGCGCTCGGTGTCCAGCCAGGCGGACATGCTGCCGGCGATCGTGACATCCACCGCCGGCGGCGGTGCGCAACTGGTGCTGCGCAGCGGCCGCGAGGTCAAGCTCGGTGCGAAGGACGGCTGGGGCGGGCGCAGCCCGGAAAGCCTGCTGAAGCGGGGCGACCTGGTGCGCGTGCGCCAGCAGGTCGAGACCGAACGGGCCGGTGAGGAAGCCACCGAAGCCGACCAGGGCACCGCGGCGAGGGAAAAATCCTCCGGCGACGCGGTCTACAAGCTGGCCCAGGTGCCGCGCGCGCAGGCGGCGCTGGTGTCGATGGAACCCGAAACCGGCGCCCTGCGCGCGCTGTCGGGCGGTTTCAGCTTCGGCGGCAGCAAGTTCAATCGCGCGACCCAGGCGCGCCGACAGCCGGGGTCGAGCTTCAAGCCCTTCCTCTATGCGGCCGCGTTCGAACGCGGCTTCAGCCCGGCCTCGATCGTGCTCGACGCACCGGTGGTCTTCAAGGATCGCCGCGGTCACCTGTGGCGGCCGCAGAACGACAGCGGCAACTTCAAGGGCCCGATGCGCCTGCGCGAAGCGCTGGTGCAGTCGCGCAACCTGGTCTCGGTACGCTTGCTGGACGCCATCGGCGTCGATTACGCGCGTACCTATATCAGCCACCTGGGCTTCGACGAGGCCAGCCTGCCGCCGAACCTGTCGATGTCGCTGGGCACCGCCTCGCTGACGCCGCTGTCGGTGGCGCGGGGGTATTCGACCTTCGCCAACGGCGGGTTCCGCATCACCCCCTGGCTGATCGCCGAGGTGAAGGACCGCGATGGTGTGGTCGTGTTCCGCGCGAATCCCGCGACCGCGTGCCCCCAGTGCGGTGGTCGCAGCAATGGGTCGGGCAAGGCCACCGCGATCGTCGGCGGCTTCAACTTCGGCCCGGAGGGTGGCGCGTCCGAGCCTGGTGCCGACGGCGCCGCGGACAAGGACAAGAAATCCGCGGAGAAGGAAAAGGAGGTCGAGCCGGAGCCAAAGCCGGTCGTGCTGGCCAAGGACTTCGTACCGGCACCGCGCGCGATCGACGGGCGGATCGCCTACCAGATGGTCTCGATGCTCCGGGATGTGGTCCAGCGCGGCACCGGCACCGCCGCGAAGGTCCTGGAGCGCGAGGACATCGGCGGCAAGACCGGCTCCACCAACGAGCACCGCGACGCGTGGTTCTCCGGGTTCGGCGGCAATCTCGTCACCACCGTGTGGGTCGGCCGCGACGACTTCACCTCGCTGGGCTACCGCGAATACGGCGGCAAGGCGGCATTGCCGATCTGGATCGACTACATGCGCGTGGCGCTGGAAGACCAGCCGCTGGCGGTCAACGAGCCGCCCGAGGGCATGGTGAAGGTTTCCGTGTCCGCCAACGGCACGCTGCGGCCGGAAAGCAGCGGCGGGGTCCAGGAATGGGTCAAGGCCGAAGACCTGGAGCGTATGCAGAGCTACGTCGATTACGGCCCGACTGAATCGCGGCCCTCCGAAGAGAGTTTCGACATCTTCTGACCATGCTAGCGTTTCCCTGCCGGCTGCAGGCCGGCCGGGGCGGCCATTCCGCTGCCGCCCGAGGACGCCGCGGAGGTCGCCATGCACCGTGCCCCCAGATTCTCGCGCCAGCACCCCCGCTCCACCGCATCCCAGCCCCGCGTCAAGGAACGCCGCCTGCGACTGGCCCAGGAGGCGGCGCGGCTGATGGCCGAGGGCGGCTCGCGCGACTTCCATCAGGCCAAGCGCAAGGCCGCCGAGCGCCTGGGCATTTCCGACGATGCACTGCTGCCGCGGAACAGCGAGATCGAGGAGGCCCTGCGCGAGTACCAGAGGCTGTTCCAGCCGGAGAACCTGGATGCGGTGCTTCGGCGCCGCGAGGCAGCCCTCCAGGCGATGGAGTTTTTCGCCGGCTTCGCCCCGCGGCTCGTGGGACCGGTGCTGGACGGCACCGCCGACGCGCGCAGCCCGGTGGCTCTGCATCTGCACACCGACGATGCCGACGCCGCGCCCCGGTTCCTGCAGCAACACGGCATTCCCGCCGAATTGCGCAGCCGCCGGATGCGGCTGGATCGCGAACGCTGCGGCGACTTTCCGTCCTGGCACTTCAGTGCCGACGGCATCGCCTTCGACATCACCGTCCTGCCGCACGATGTCCTGAGGCAGGCGCCGCTCTCGGCGCTCGACCAGAAACCGGTCAGGCGCGCATCGGCATCGCAGCTGCGACAACTGCTGGGGCTGTAACAAGCTAGCGCCCGCACCTGGCGCGCCGGCAAAAAAAAACGCCTCTTGGAGGAGGCGTCTTTTTTGCCGCGGGCGTCGGGCTTCAGCGCTGGTCCATCGCCACGTAGTCCCGGTCCGCCGCGCCGGTGTAGATCTGCCGCGGCCTTCCGATCTTGCTCTCCGGATCGTCCTGCTGCTCCAGCCAGTGCGACACCCAGCCGGCCGTGCGGGCGATGGCGAACATCACGGTGAACATCTCCACCGGGATACCGAGGGCCTTGTAGATGATGCCCGAATAGAAGTCCACGTTCGGGTAGAGCTTGCGCTGCACGAAGTAATCGTCCTTCAGCGCCGCTTCTTCCAGCTTCATCGCCACGTCCAGCAGCGGATCGGCCACGCCCAGTTCGCCGAGCACTTCGTGGGTCATCTTGCGCACCAGCGCCGCACGGGGATCGTAATTCTTGTAGACGCGGTGTCCGAAGCCCATGAGGCGGAAGCCGGAGTCCTTGTCCTTGGCGCGGTCGACCGCCGACTGCACGTTCTCCGGCCGGCCGATCTCGCTGAGCATCTTCAGCACGGCTTCGTTCGCACCACCGTGCGCGGGCCCCCACAACGCCGCCACGCCAGAGGCGAGGCAGACATACGGATTGGCGCCGGTCGAGCCGACCAGGCGGACCGTCGAGGTGGACGCGTTCTGCTCGTGGTCCGCGTGCAGGATGAACAGCAGGTCCATCGCCTTGGCCGCGACCGGGTTGAGCAGCAGCGGCTCGCTGGGGACCTCGTACATCATGTGCAGGAAGCGCGTGGTGTAGTCGAGGTTGTTGCGCGGATAGCGCAGCGGCCAGCCGATCGAGTGGCGGTAGCAGGCGGCCGCGATCGTCGGCACCTTGGCCAGCAGGCGGATCGCGGCGAGGCGGCGCTGCTCGGGGTCGTCGAGATTCAGGTCGTTGTGGTAGAAGCTGGCCATCGAGCCCAGCATGCCTACCAGCATCGCCATCGGATGCGCATCGTGGCGGAACCCGCCGAGGAAGCTCTTGAACGCCTCGTGCATCATCGTGTGGTGCGTGACTTCGTGCTCGAAACCGGTGAACTGCGCCTGGTCGGGCAGCTCGCCGTTCATCAGCAGGTAGGCCACTTCAAGGAAGCTGGATTTCTCCGCAAGTTGTTCGATCGGGTAGCCGCGGTACAGCAGCACGCCCTCGTCGCCGTCGATGTAGGTGATCGCCGACTTGCAGCTCGCGGTCGCGGTGAATCCCGGATCGTAGGTAAAGCAGCCGGTGGCCTTGGGCAGGCTGCCGATGTCGATGCAGGGCGCACCCAGCACCGGGTGCTGCACCGGCAGCTCGACCACGGCGTCTGCGGCGGTCAGGGTCACGTTGTCCAGGACCGGTTTATCCACCGCGGGTTTGTCTAGAGCTGACACGAAGCACTCCTCACATCTACGCGCGGCACCGGCGCGAAGCCGGACTGCCGCGGAGGGGGAACAGGAAACGCGCGATCACGCGTGGCCGGATTATCGCATAAGGCACCCGTCCCGCATTCGGATCACGGGCCAGGCGGCGGCGCCCGAGCCGCCACGTACGGGCCGCGGATGCCACCGGCGCTCCGCACCTAGCCCAGCCGCCGGCCGAACCGGTGGCCTGGAAAGCACGACGGCCGCCTTTCGGCAGCCGTCGTATCGAAACCTGGAACCGCGGGACGCGGGATTACTTCTGCGCGTACCGCTTGCGGAATTTGTCGACGCGGCCACCCGCATCCATGATCTTGTGCTTGCCCGTATAGAACGGGTGCGACGCCGACGAGATGTCGACCTTGATCAGGGGGTATTCGTTGCCGTCTTCCCACTTCACCGTCTCCTTGCTGCCAAGGGTCGAGCGGGTCAGGATCTGGTATTCGGTTGTCACGTCCTGAAACACCACAGCGCGGTATTCGGGATGGATGCCGTCTT
>JALYOG010000047.1 GCA_030856985.1 Pseudomonadota bacterium
GGCCAGCACGATCCATGCGATCGGACTGGCCGGTTCGCGCTGGGCGGCAAGGCGCGCCCGGGTGAGCGGATCGGGCGGTCGCATGCGCTCGGGTCAGGCCTCGGGCGGTGCCAGCGACAGCGAGTACCACTGGCTGTCGTCCTCGGCCCAGCCGGCGGCGCGGTACAAGGCGCGCGCCGGCGCATTGCCGCGGTCGGTCTCCAGCACGATGCGCGCGGCGCCGTCTTCGCGGGCGAAGCCGGACGCCGCATCCAGCAGCGCGCGCGCGATGCCGCAGCGGCGT
This sequence comes from Pseudomonadota bacterium, assembly GCA_030856985.1. GTDB lineage: Bacteria > Pseudomonadota > Gammaproteobacteria > Xanthomonadales > Xanthomonadaceae > Lysobacter_K. The sequence continues at coordinate 284 of JALYOG010000047.1, forward strand.
GCACCGGCCGCCACGTACAGATCGTTGAGCACCCAGATGCGCGCGGTGCGCACCGAGGAAAACATCGGGAACAACTGCACGAATCCGGCAGGCAGCCCCGCACGCTCGGCCACCAGCACCACCGACTCGCCGTGGGCCAGCCTTTGATGCAGGAATTCGCGCGCGCGTGGCAGGTCGGCCGGCTGCGCGTAGAACTGGCGGTACGCATCGAACAGGGGCGCGACGAGGTCCGCCTCGTGCTCGCCCAGGCGGCGGATCGATGTCGTCATGCACCCTCCGTCAGGCGCGCCAGCTCGTCGGCCTGGTGTTCCTGCTGCAGCCGACCGACCAGCTCGTCGAGCGCGCCTGTCAACACGTTGGGCAGGTCGTAGAGGGTCAGGCCGTCGACGCGATGATCGGTGATGCGGCCCTGCGGATAGTTGTAGGTGTGGATGCGCTGGCTGCGATCGCCGCTGCCGACCTGCAGCTTGCGCGTTTCGGCCTGAAGGGCGGCGGCCTTGGACAACTGCTCGTCCAGCAGCATGGCCTTGAGCCGGCGCATCGCCTTGTCGCGGTTGGCGTGCTGGCTGCGCTCGGTCTGGCTTTCGACCACCACGCCGCTGGGGAGGTGGGTGATGCGGATCGCCGAGTCGGTCTTGTTGACGTGTTGGCCGCCGGCGCCCGACGCGCGGAAGGTGTCCACGCGCAGGTCGGAGGCGTTGATCTCGATCGGCTCGCCCTCGGCCTCGACCGGAATGATCGCCACCGTCGCGGCCGAGGTGTGGATGCGTCCCTGCGATTCGGTCTCCGGAACGCGCTGCACGCGGTGGGTGCCGGATTCGAACTTGAGCCTCGAATAGGCGCCGCGACCTTCCACCCGCGCGATCACCTCCTTGTAGCCGCCGTGCTCGCCCTGGCTGGCGGACTCGACCTCGACCTTCCAGCCCTGCCGCTCAGCGTATCGGGCGTACATGCGGAACAGGTCGCCGGCGAAGATCGCCGCCTCGTCGCCGCCAGTACCGGCACGGACTTCGAGATAGATGTCGGCCTCGTCGCGCGGGTCCTTCGGGATCAGGTGCGCGAGCAGTTCGGCATCCATCCGCGCGAGCCGCACCTGGGCGCTGACGATCTCCTCCTCGGCCAGTTCGCGCATCTCCGGGTCGCCGCGCATGGCCTCGGCTGCGGCAAGGTCGCGCCTGGCCGCGGCTTCCTCGGCCAGCGCGTGCACAACGGGTTCGAGCTGCGCGAATTCGCGCGAAAGACCGCGGAAGCGGTCGGCATCGCCGATCACCCCGGGATCGGACAACAGGCGCTCGATCTCCTCGCGCCGCTCGGCGAGTGCTTCCAGCTTGCGGCGCAGGGTCGGGGTCATGGTTTGAAGTAGCCGGGAATGGGCGAGGAAGAAGCGGGAATGGGGAACTGGAGTGGCGACGCGGGCGTGGGCTGCGACGGATCGAAGCCGGGATATTCCTCGATGAAGAGCAGATTGGAGCGGGCGAAGCGAAAAATCTGAAGGCGCGTCCCGGTCTCGAAGTTTGACAGAGGGTGTGCGAAGCGGGGAAGCGACTGGCGAGCACGCATGCGAAGCCGCGCTGCCTCTCACCGCTTCATAGACGGAATTTGATGCGCACGCGAACCGCATGCCCGCTCGAATCCGCGGTTCCCTATTCCCGCTTCACCACACCCTTTTCCCCGCTTCACCGCCCCATTCCCGCTTCACCACTCCCTTTTCCCGCCCTCGTTCCCCCCAAATAACTGATCCGCCGCCCGCGCCAGATCCGCGTTGCCGCGAAGTGCGGCCTCGCGCAGGGCGACGGTCGGGGCGTGCAGCAGGCGGTTGGTCAGGGTGTGGGCGAGGAAATCGAGGACTTCCTCGGGGTGCTCGCCGGCTGCGAGCTGCTGCCTGGCCCGGGCGAGCACCTCGGCGCGCGCGGTCTCGCCGTGCGCGCGCAGGCGCTTGAGCGATTCGGTGCGGGTGCTGGCGGCGAACGTTTCCACGAAACGCGCGACCTGCAGCTCGACGATCGCCTCGGCTTCGATCGCCGCCTCGCGGCGGCTGCGGCGGTTGTCCTCGATCGCCCGCTCCAGGTCGTCGACCGTGTACAGGAATACGTCGCGCAGCTCGGCGACGTCGGCGGCGATGTCACGCGGCACCGCCAGGTCGAGCAGCAGCATCGGGCGGTGCCGGCGTGCGGCCAGTGCAGCCTGGACCTGCGGCTTGTGCAGGATCGGTTCGCGGCTGGCCGTGGCCGAGAGCACGATGTCGGCCTCGCCCAGGTGCCTGTCGAGTTCCGACAGCGGCAGCGCGAAACCGCCGTGCCGCGTGGCCAGCTCCTGCGCATGCGACAGCGTGCGATTGGCCACCAGCAGGCGTTTTGCCCTGGCCTGCACGAGGTGCCGCGCGGCGATCTCGACCGTCTCGCCGGCGCCGATCAGCAGCACCGTCGACTCGTCCAGGCGGGCGAAGGACTCCTGCGCAAGGCGCACCGCCGCCGACGCGACCGAAACCGGATTGGCGCCGATCCGCGTGTCGGTCCGCGCGCGCTTGGCCGCGCCGAACGCATGCTGGAACAGGCGGTCGAGCTGCCCGCCGAGACTGCCCGCGGCACGCGCGGTGGCCCAGGCTTCCTTCACCTGTCCCAGGATCTGCGGCTCGCCGAGCACCAGCGAGTCCAGGCCGGTCGCGACCCGGAACAGGTGCCGCACCGCATCGGCATCGAGGTGACGATAGAGGTAAGCGTGCAGGGCCTCGCCCGCGCCGGATTCGCCGTACACCGGTCCGTGTGGATGCGTGGCCAGCCACTCGCCGAGCGCCCGCCCGTCGTCGTCGGTGACGGCATACAACTCGGTGCGATTGCAGGTCGACAACAGCGCGACCTCGGTCACCTGCGGCAATGCGCGCAGGCTCGCGAGCGCGGCCGGCACCGCGTCGGCGGAAAAAGCCACGCGTTCGCGCAGGCTGACCGGCGCGGTCTGGTGGTTGATGCCGAGGACGCACAGGCTCATTGCGGAGGCGGGGTTTCCGGTGTCGTACGGTGCATTAAGGCGCTTGCGATAAGCTGCGACGGTTCGAGGCCGCCATTCTACCGGCCCGGTCGAATCCCATGCCCCCAGCTGTTCCCCTGTTCGGTTCAGGTCCTGCCACGCTCGTTCTGGCGCTGACACTCGTCCTGGCAACTCCGGTGCTCGCCGCCCCGCCAAAAGCAGCGCCGCCGCCGTCGACAGACGCCACCACGCGTGCCCTGGAGCCGCTGCTGGTCGCCGAGTTCCACCTTCAGGCCGGGCGCCTGGAGGCGGCGGCGCGCGGTTATCTCGAGGCCGCCCAGGCCGGCCGCGACATCACCCTCGCGCAGCGGGCGACCCAGGTCGCGCTGCTGGCGCGGGACGACGCGCGTACCGGCCAGGCGCTCGAGCTGTGGCGCGAGCTTGGCGGCACCGGCGAATCGTTCGAATCCGCCCAGGCGATGATGGCGCTGCGCCGCAACGACGAGTCCGGCGCCCGCGAGCACCTGACAGCACTGCTGCAGTCTCCCGACCAGGGATGGCGGCAGGCGCTGGGCGTGTTGATGACCGGGGCGACCGACCAGGCCCAGGCCGCGCGCGTGCTGGAGGTGCTGCTCGACGAGGAGCGGATTCCGGCGGACCTGCAGGCGTGGCTGGCATTCGGCGGACTGGCGCAGCGGCTTGACCGCCCGGAACTAGCCGAACGCATCGTGGCCGAGGTCGTGCGGCGCTTTCCCGGCGAGCCGCGCGTGGCCCTGCTCCGGGCCAGCCAGCTTCGCGAAGCGGGCAGGCTGGAGGAAGCCCGCGAGGTGCTGGGGACGGTCGCGGCCAAGGCCAGTGGCGACGACGGCCTGCGCCTGTCGATCGCCGCCGAATACGACGCACTCGGCGATTTCGCCGCAGCCGCCCGCGTGCTCGCCCAGGGGCCGCAGGACGACCAGTCCTATGCGATGCGCGCCTCGCTGCTGGCGCGCGGCGAGGACAAGGCGGCACTGCTCGCGCTCTACCAGGAGCTCAGCCGCGACGCCGCGCGGCCCGACTCGCAGCGGCGCCTGCTGCTCGGGCAGATGGCCGAGTTCCTGGACCGATTCGACGAGGCGCTGACCTGGTACCGCGGGGTTCCGGGCGGGTCGCAGCGCTGGGTGGCGCAGCTGCGCAGCGCCAACGTGCTGTTCGAACTCGAACGTGCGGACGAGGCCTTCGAACTGCTCACCGACTTGCAGGCCGACGCCGAGGCGCCCGAGGAGGCGCGGCGCGACGCCTACGTGCTGGAGGCGGACCTGCATCACAAGGCCGGGCGCGACGCGGCCGAGCTGGACGCGTTCGCGCGCGGTCTGGCGGCTTTCCCCGACAGCGCCGAGCTGTTGTACGCCCGCGCCCTCAGCTGGGAGCGCCGCGACGAGATCGCCCGCGCCGAGGCGGACTTCCGCCAGATCCTGGTGGCCGAGCCCGACAGCGTCGCCGCCCTGAACGCCTTGGGCTACACCCTGGCCGACCGCACCACGCGCTACCAGGAGGCGCTGGAACTGATCAACCGCGCGCGCGCCGCAGAGCCGGGCAATGCGGCGATCATCGACAGCTACGGCTGGGTGCTCTACCGGCTCGGACGCAACCAGGAGGCGCTGACCGAGTTGCGGCGCGCCTATGCGCTGCAACGGGACGCGGAGATCGCCGCGCACCTGGGCGAGGTGCTATGGGTGCTGGGCAAGCGGGAGGAAGCGCAGAAGTACTTCGCCGAGGCCCGCAAGCTGGACCCTGACAACCGCGCCCTCAAGCGAGCATTGGAAAAGATCGGGCTGCCTGGCGGAGGCGAGCAGTGACCGGCCTAGGTTTCCGGCTGCTCGCGGCCGGACTTGCGCTGCCGCTGGTTCTTGCCGCCTGCGCCGGGCGGACCGTTCGCCCCGACCTTCCTGCCGATCAGGTCGCTGCGGCCGAAGTCCGCCAAGTCGCCCGCGAATCGCTGCTGCGGAGCCAGCCGGAGTGGTCGATGGCCGGGCGCATCGCGGTCGCGACGGACGGCAAGGGCGGCAGCGGACGGATCGAATGGCGCCAGTCCGGTCCGCGGTTCGAGGTGTCCCTGAGCGCTCCGGTCACCCGGCAGAGCTGGCGGCTCACCGGAACGCCCGACGGCGCGCTGCTGGAGGGGCTCGAAGGCGGACCGCGTCACGGCACCGATGCCAGGGCGCTGCTGCTGCAGGCCACCGGCTGGGATATTCCGGTGGTCGCGCTTTCCGACTGGGTCCGCGGGCTCCGCGCGCCCGGGCTGGACCCGGCGGAGATCGTCTACGGCGCTGATGGCTTGCCGCTGCGCATCCGCCAGGGCGGCTGGCAGATCGAATACACCTGGCCCTCCGCCGATGCGGCTGTCGGGCCGGGGCTGCGCCCATTGCGCGTCGACGCGCGCCGCGACACGGCCCGGGTGCGGCTGATCGTGGACGAGTGGGAGCGCGCGTCGAACCAGGGCGCGCCGGCCACATGAGCCCCGCGCAGGGCGCGGCAGGCTGGACCACCTGGCCGGCGCCGGCCAAGCTCAACCTGTTCCTGCGCATCACCGGCCGTCGCGCCGACGGTTTCCACCTGCTGCAAACCGTATTCCGCCTGCTGGATTGGGGCGACACGATCTCGTTGCGGGTCCGCCCCGACGCGCAGATACGGCGCCACGGCGCCTCCGCGCCGGGCGTGGAGGAGGCCGACGACCTCGCGGTGCGCGCGGCGCTTCTCCTGCAATCGTCGACGAAAACAGAATCGGGTGCGGACATCGCCGTCGAAAAGCGCATCCCGTCCGGCGGCGGATTCGGCGGCGGCTCGTCGGACGCGGCGACCGTGCTGGTGGCACTGGACGCGCTCTGGGGCACGGCGCTGGGGCCGTGCCGCCTGGCCGAGTTGGCGCTGCGACTGGGCGCGGACGTCCCGGTGTTCGTGCACGGGCACAATGCATGGGCCGAAGGCGTGGGCGAGCGGCTGACCCCGGTCGCGCTGCCGCCGGCCTGGTACGTGCTGGCCGACCCCGGCGTCCCGTCTCCGACGGCCGCGCTGTTCGGCGCGGCGGAATTGACGCGTGATGCCGCGCCCGCGACAATGCTCGACTTCGTTTCGGGCGTGCCGCTCGGGAACGCGTTCGAGCCGGTGTTGCGCGGGCGCGAACCAGCCGTGGAGGCTGTGTTTGCCGCCCTGTCGACGATCGGCAGCGCGCATCTGACTGGCTCCGGCAGCGGCTGTTTCGTCGAATTCGCCACGCGCGAGTCCGCCGAGGCGGGGCTGGCGGCATTGCCTGCCGGTATTGACGCGTGGCTGGCAGCAGGGGCTGCGCGGTCGCCGCTGCAGCTCGCGCTCCAGGCCAACGGACACACGGCCAACCAACAGTAGGGACGTCGCCAAGAGGCCCAAGGCACCAGGTTTTGATCCTGGCATTCGTAGGTTCGAATCCTACCGTCCCTGCCACCTACCACCGAGTTCCCGGAGTCCGCGCAACCCCATGAACGGACTACTCGAAGGCATCAAGCCATCCCCGAGCGCGAAGATCGCGCGGAGAGCCACCTTGCAGACCGACCGCAACTTGCTGGTTTTCAGTGGAAACGCCAACCGGCCGTTGGCCGACGCGGTCTGCAAGGAACTGGGCATTCGCCTCGGCAAGGCGCTGGTCGGCCGCTTTTCCGACGGTGAGGTGCAGGTCGAGATCGAAGAAAACGTGCGGCGGCAGGAGGTCTTCGTGATCCAGCCGACCTCCGCCCCGAGTGCGGAAAACCTGGTCGAGTTGCTGGTGCTGGTGGACGCGCTAAAGCGCGCCTCGGTCAGCAGCGTGACCGCGGTGGTGCCGTACTTCGGCTACGCCCGCCAGGACCGGCGCCCGCGATCGTCGCGGGTGCCGATCACCGCCAAGGTCGCCGCGAAGATGTTCAGCGCCGTCGGCACCGACCGGGTTCTGACCGTCGACCTGCACGCCGACCAGATCCAGGGCTTTTTCGACATGCAGGTCGACAACGTCTACGCCTCGCCGCTGCTGCTGGCCGACATCTGGCGCGCGCACGGCACCGACAACCTGATCGTGGTGTCCCCGGATGTCGGCGGCGTGGTCCGCGCCCGCGCGATCGCCAAGCGGCTGGACGACGCGGAGCTGGCGATCATCGACAAACGCCGCCCGCGCGCGAATGTCTCCACGGTGATGAACATCATCGGCGACGTGAAGGGCAAGGTCTGCGTGCTGGTCGACGACATCGTCGACACCGCCGGCACGCTGTGCGCCGCCGCGGCGGCCCTGAAGGCCCAGGGCGCGCTGAAGGTCGTGGCCTACTGCACCCATCCGGTGCTCTCGGGCGCGGCACTCGACAACATTTCCCGTTCCCAGCTCGACGAACTGGTCGTCACCGACACCATCCCGCTGACCGATGCGGCCCGCGCCTGCAGCCGCATCCGCCAGCTCAGCGTCGCCGAACTGCTCGCCGAGACGATCCGCCGGATCGCCTTTGGCGAATCGGTGAGCTCGTTGTATGTGGATTGAGGGCGGGGAGCAGAGGCGGGGATAAGCAGGAGCGGGAATGGGAACCGGAGATTCGCCAGGCCTCGTTATTCGTCCCTAACCAAATTTCACGAAAAGCGCAGGCGGGCCGGAGAATTCGGATGCGTATGAACCACAGTTCCCCATTCCCCATTCCCGCCTTTGCTTTCCCGCACCATTTCCAACCCACTCACCTGGTCGCGGGTGAGTGTCCAAATCGCCGCGAGGCGACCCAACGCAGTAAAAGCGAGTAAACAGCAATGTCCGAACACACCATCAAGGCCATCGGCCGCAAGGTAGAGGGGAAGGGTGCGAGCCGCCGCCTCCGCCACGCGTCCGGCATCCCGGCCATCGTCTACGGCGGCAGCGCCGAACCCATGCCGATCCAGCTGGACCAGGAAAAGATCTGGGTGGCGAGCCAGAACGAGTGGTTCTACTCATCGATTCTCAGCCTGGACATCGACGGCAAGGTCGAGAGCGTGCTGCTGCGTGACATGCAGCGCCACCCGTTCAAGCAGATCATCATGCACATGGATTTCCAGCGCGTGAGCGCGAACCAGCCGATCAAGGTGGCCGTGCCGCTGCACTTCCTGAACCAGGACACCTCGCCGGCCGGCAAGGCTTCCGACGTCGTGGTCACCCACGAACTCAACGAAGTGCAGGTCACCTGCCTGCCCAAGGACCTGCCGGAATTCATCGAGGTCGACCTGGCCGACCTGAAGCTCGGCGACGCGCTCCACCTGTCCGACGTCAAGCTGCCCAAGGGCGTCGAGATCCCGGAACTGAAGCTCGGCAAGGAGCACGACGTGGCTATCGTCATCGCCCGCGCGGGCCGTGTCGAGATCGAGGAGACCGATGCCGACGAGACCGCCGCCGTGGTCGACGCGACCAAGCAGGCCGACGTGCCGGCGACGGAAGTCGACGAATCGGACGACGAGAAGTAAGCCCGTTCCACCTTCCCGCGTGCCGATGGCGCGCGGGAAGGTGGGCGGATCGTTTCGTCCACGATGGATGGTTTGCGCCTGATCGTCGGACTGGGCAATCCCGGTCCCGAACACTCCCGGACCCGGCACAACGCCGGATTCTGGTTTGTGGACGCGCTTGCCGAAAAGCTTGGCGCGCGATGGTCGCTGGAGTCCAAACTGTTCGGGCAGGCCGCGAAGGCCGAACTGTCCGGCAAGCCGGCCTGGCTGTTGAAGCCTGCAATCTACATGAACCTCTCCGGCAAGTCGGTCATTGCCGCACTCAATTACTGGAAGATCGAACCCGCGCAGGCGCTGCTGGCGCACGACGATCTCGATCTCCCGACCGGAACGGCGCGGCTCAAGTTCGATGGCGGCCACGGCGGCCAGAACGGGCTGCGCGACACCATGCGGCTGCTCGGACACGGGCAATTCCACCGCTTGCGGATCGGCATCGGCCATCCGGGCCACAAGGATATGGTTACGCCGTGGGTCCTCGGTCGGCCCGGCCAGGGCGACGAAGCGGCGATGCTGCGAGCGATCGACAACGCCATCGACGTGCTGCCCCTGCTGGCAGCCGGCGATCTCAACGAGGCGATGAAGCGCTTGCATACGGTGAGGGCGGGGAATGGGGAATAGGGAAGAGGGAACTGTGGCTTTCCCGCACCCGGGTGCCACCGCGACCTCGCCCGTTCGCCACAAAGCCAGCGGCCGCCGCGCCAGCGCCCCGGGATGGGATCAGGGAGGAGTGCCTCCTGTCTCGTGCCGGCACATCCGTAATTTCCTCGTATCGGCAAAAGACTGGCGTGGCGGCTGGACCGGATAACTGGCGCAACTCCAGTTCCCCATTTCCCGATCCCCATTCCCGCTTCACCATCTCAAGGAGTCCCCATGGGCATCAAATGCGGCATCGTCGGCCTCCCCAACGTCGGCAAGTCGACCCTCTTCAATGCCCTGACCAAGGCCGGGATCGCCGCGGCGAATTTCCCGTTCTGCACGATCGAGCCCAATGTCGGCGTGGTGCCGGTGCCCGATCCGCGGCTCAACGCGCTCGCCGAGATCGTCAAGCCGCAGAAGGTGCTGCCGACGGTGATCGAGTTCGTCGACATCGCCGGCCTGGTCGCCGGTGCGGCCAGTGGTGAGGGCCTGGGCAACAAGTTCCTCGCCCACATCCGCGAGGTGGACGCGATCACCCACGTGGTGCGCTGCTTCGAGAACCCGGACGTCATCCACGTCAACAACAAGGTCGATCCGATCGCCGACATCGAGACGATCGACACCGAACTGGCCCTGGCCGACCTGGAAAGCGTCGACAAGGCGCTGCAGCGCGCGGAGCGCTCGGCCAAGACCGGGGACAAGGACGCTAAGGTCCGCGCCGAGGTGCTCGGCCGCGTCCGCGCCGGTCTGGACGCCGGAACGCCGGCACGCGCGCTGAAGCTGTCGGAGGACGACCGCCTGCAGGTCCGCGACCTGTTCCTGCTGACCCTCAAGCCGGTGATGTACGTCGCCAACGTGCTCGAGGACGGCTTCACCGGCAACCCGCACCTGGACGCGGTGCGTGCCCGCGCCGAAGGCGAGGGCGCGCAGGTGGTCCCGGTATCGGCGGCGATCGAGGAAGAGCTCAGCGAGCTGGACGACGCCGACCGCGATACCTTCCTCGCCGACCTGGGGCTGGAAGAGCCCGGCCTGAACCGCGTCATCCGTGCGGCCTACACCTTGCTGGGCCTGCAGACCTACTTCACCGCGGGCGTGAAAGAGGTCCGCGCTTGGACCGTGAAGGCCGGATCGACCGCGCCGCAGGCCGCCGGGGTCATCCACACCGACTTCGAGAAGGGCTTCATCCGCGCCGAGACCATCGGCTACGACGACTACATCCAGTACAAGGGCGAATCCGGCGCCCGCGACGCAGGCCGCCTGCGCAAGGAAGGCAAGGAGTACGTGGTCAGGGAAGGCGACGTGCTGCACTTCCTGTTCAACGTTTGAGGGGGGGCCAGGGGGGTCCGCAAAGGGCGCAAAGAGCGCGAAAAAGAGCGTAAGAGCGAGGGAAGGACGGAAAAAACCGAGCGGTTAGCTCCCCTCCGCTCTTTTTTGCGTCTTTTGCGTCCTTCGCGGACAATTCCCGTTCCTCCCGGCCAGAGGCGAACTGTCCGTTGACTTCCGGCCGGTGGCACGCCAGAATTGCGGGCTCTTTGGAGGGATACCCAAGCGGCCAACGGGGGCAGACTGTAAATCTGCTGGCTTACGCCTTCGGTGGTTCGAATCCACCTCCCTCCACCAGTGCTGGTTCATGTGGTTGAAGCGTTGTCGCAACATCTTTACGCAGTACCCGGGCGCCTTACCAGCGCGCGGTGCAAGGCCCAGGCAGAGCGGTTTCGGCGCGGGAGTAGTTCAATGGTAGAACATCAGTTTTCCAAACTGATTACGCGGGTTCGATTCCCGCCTTCCGCTCCATTGTCCGATTCGGTGTCACCGCTACCACCCTGCTGGAACAATCCGCTCACGTAGCTCAGTCGGTAGAGCACCTCCTTGGTAAGGAGGAGGTCGAAGGTTCGATTCCTTTCGTGAGCACCAGATTCGAAGCCATCGCGGCAAGCCTGCAGTGCAGGCACCGCGACCACCATCCGCCCCAGAAGAGAAGCGACTGTCATGGCCAAGGGAAAATTCGAGCGCACCAAGCCGCACGTGAACGTAGGCACGATCGGGCACGTTGACCATGGCAAGACCACGCTGACGGCAGCGCTGACCAAGCTTGGCGCCGAGCGCTTCGGTGGCGAGTTCAAGGCCTACGACGCGATCGACGCGGCGCCGGAAGAGAAGGCGCGCGGCATCACGATCTCGACCGCGCACGTGG
>JALYOG010000053.1 GCA_030856985.1 Pseudomonadota bacterium
ACCCGCGACAGCGCCGCGGAACAGGCGCTGCAGCCGGTTCAGTCGTCGTTCTTGGACAGGTCGTCGTCGGCCACTACTTCGGCCGCGGCCCATTCCAGCGCCTCGCGCTCCTTGCGCTCGCGCTCGGACTTGTCGACCGCGTCGATGTATTCGGGATTGATCTGGCGGGCGGCGATTTCGCGCAGGGCGAGCACGGTCGGCTTGTCGTTGGCTTCGCTGTTGTCCAGCTGCGAGGCGACGCCGTTGGCCAGCTGGCGGGCGCGCTTGGCGGCGAGCATGACGAGTTCGAAGCGGTTGTCGACCACTTCCAGGCAATCTTCGACGGTGATGCGGGCCATGGTGCTCCTGGCGGCCGACAGGCCGTCCATGCAGGTACGAGGGACCGCGAAGTGTAGCCGGGCACGGCCGCGGCCCGCAAGCACCGCCGGGCGCGGCGCCTTCAGAATCAGTCAGTTACCGCCGGCGCGTTCAGCCGTTCGACAGCAGCGCGGTGATCAGGCGCGAGTGCCTGGCGACCTGCACGTCGCGGCGCAGGCGGCTGGCGACGAAGATCGAAGCCATCTCGTCCACCGCGACCTGGAAATCCTCGTTGACGATCACGTAGTCGAACTCGCCGTAGTGGGACATCTCCTCGCGTGCGGCCGCCAGGCGCTGGGCGATCACCTGCTCGCTGTCCTGGCCGCGCGCGCGCATGCGCTGCTCCAGCGCCTCGCGCGATGGCGGCAGGATGAACACGCTGACCGCCCCGGGCAGTTGCGAACGCACCTGGCGGGCGCCCTGCCAGTCGATTTCCAGCAGCACGTCCTTGCCCTGCGACAACTGCGGCTCGACCGACTGGCGCGCAGTGCCCTTCCAGTCGCCGTGGACGCGGGCGTGCTCGAAGAAGTCGCCGGCCTCGACCATGCGCTCGAACTCCTGCGCACTGACGAAGTGGTAGTGCTCGGCGTGGCGCTCCCCCGGGCGCGGCGCGCGTGAAGTGAACGAGATCGACAGGCAGATGTTCGCGTCGCGCGCGAGCACCGCGTTGACGATGCTGGATTTGCCGGCCCCGGAGGGCGCGGCGACGATGTACAGCGTTCCCCGGATGCTCATTCGATGTTCTGGATCTGTTCGCGGACCTGGTCGATCAGGACCTTCAGCTCCACGGCGGCCATCGAACTGCGCGAATCCACCGACTTGGAACCCAGGGTATTGGCCTCGCGGTTGAACTCCTGCAGCAGGAAATCCAGCCGCCGGCCGACGGCCTCGCGCAGTTGCAGGACCCGCCGGGCCTCGCCGACGTGCGCGTCCAGGCGATCGAGCTCCTCGTCGACGTCGAGCTTCTGCAACCACATCGCCAGCTCCTGTTCCAGCCGCCCCTGGTCGAGGCCACCGGTGGATTTGGCAAGGTCCGCCATCCGCGTCGCAAGCTTGAGCTGCTGGCCGGCCCGGATCGCCGGCATCAGCGTGCGCACCTCGGCGGCAATGGCGGCGATGCCGTCGATGCGCTCGCCGATCACGGCCGCGAGCTTGGCGCCCTCGCGCTCGCGCGAGGCGACGAACTCGTCGAGCACCGCGTCCAGCAGGGCCATGGCCTCGGCCTGCAGGGCCGCCGCGTCGGTCGCGGGCGCCTGCATCACCCCGGGAAACATCAGCAGGTCGGTAAACCCGGTCTGCAGCGCCGGAAACTGCGCCGCCATGGCGGCCGCCAGCTCGCTGAGCTCGCGCAGGCGCTGCGGATCGATCTGCAACCCGCCCTCGCCTTCGGGCGAGCGCAGGCGCAGGGTGAGGTCGAGCTTTCCGCGTGCGATCCGCGAGGCGATGCGCTCGCGCAGTGCCGGCTCCAGCGACCGCAGGTCGTCGTGCAGGCGCAGGCCGATCTCCAGGAAACGGTGGTTCACCGAGCGCAGCTCACAGCCAAGCGTACCCCCGTGGGTGACGCGTTCGCCGCTGGCGAAGGCGGTCATGCTGCGGATCATGGGCGGGTTCCTGCTGCGGAGAGTCGGAGCGACAAGGGCCGAATGGTAAACTTTGGCGCCCACCACGGTAATCACGTCGATGGCACTTGTCATTCCGGGCGCCAGCGCCCCGCCCACGGTGGCCCGACCCAGCGGCCGTGCGTCGGATCAACTGCGCGAAGTCCGCATCGAGCGCGCCCACACCCGTTATGCCGAAGGATCGGTACTGATCAGCTTCGGCCAGACCCGCGTGCTGTGCACCGCCTCGGTCGAGCAGCGCGTGCCCGGATTCCTGCGCGGCAAGGGCGAAGGCTGGGTCACCGCCGAGTACGGCATGCTGCCGCGCGCGACCCACACCCGCAGCGACCGCGAGTCCGCGCGCGGCAAGCAGGGCGGCCGCACGCTGGAGATCCAGCGCCTGATCGGCCGCAGCCTGCGCGCTTGCATCGACCGCAAGAGCCTGGGCGAACGCACGATCACGCTCGACTGCGATGTCCTCCAGGCCGACGGCGGCACCCGCACGGCGGCGATCACCGGCGCCTACGTGGCGATGTCGGACGCGGTGCAGTGGCTGAAAAAGCGCGGCGACATCAAGCGCGATCCGATTTTCGGCGCGGTCGCGGCGGTGTCGGTGGGCATCTACAAGGGGGTGCCGGTGCTGGACCTGGACTACGACGAGGACAGCGACTGCGACACCGACATGAACGTGGTGATGAACGACGGCGGCGGCTTCATCGAACTGCAGGGCACCGCCGAGGGCCACGCGTTCCGCCGCAACGAGCTGGACGCCATGACCGCGCTGGCCGAGCTGGGCATCACCGAGCTGATCGCCCGTCAGCGCGAAGCCCTGGCGCGCTGACGTGCCGTCGCCCAAGGAGCAGGCCGTGCATCGATCGATCGGCGCAGTCACCGTTCTGATCGCCGATTACGACGAGGCGATCGCCTGGTACACCTCGATGCTGGGCTTCGTACTGTGCGAGGACCGCCAACTGCCGGACGGTAAGCGCTGGGTCCGCGTCGCCCCGCCGGGCGCGACGGGAACGTCGCTGCTGCTCGCCGTGGCGGCGACCGAAGCGCAGCGCTCGCGCATCGGCGACCAGACCGGCGGGCGCGTCGGTTTTTTCCTGCACACCGACGACTTCGCCCGCGACTACGCCGCCATGGCCGCGCTGGGCGTGCGCTTCGTCGAGCCGCCGCGCAAGGAAGCCTACGGCGACGTGGCGGTTTTCACCGACCTGTACGGCAACCGCTGGGACCTGCTGGAACTGCCGGCGTGAACCCGGCGCGGCTGGTGGTCGCCAGCGGCAACCCCGGCAAGCTCGCGGAGTTCCGGACATTGCTCGGCGCGACCGGCATCGAAGCGATCGCCCAGGCGGACCTGGGCGTGGACGATGTCGAGGAGACCGCCAGCACGTTCGTGGAGAACGCCCTGCTCAAGGCCCGCAACGCCGCGCGCGCCACCGGCCTGGCGTCCCTGGCCGACGACTCGGGACTGTGTGTCGACGCGCTCGCCGGCGCACCGGGCCTGTATTCGGCGCGGTATGCCGGCCCTGGCGCCGCGGCTTCGGCCAACATCGAAAAGCTGCTGGCGGCCCTGCACGGCATCCCCGACGCGCAGCGGTCGGCGCGCTTCTATTGCGTGCTGGTGCTGCTGCGCCACCCCGAAGACCCGCAGCCGCTGATCGCCGAGGGCGAGTGGCACGGGCGGATCCTCCATGCCCCCGGCGGCACCGGCGGGTTTGGCTACGACCCGGTGTTCCTGGACCCTGGGCACGGCATGTCAGCAGCGCAACTGCCGGCAGACGTCAAGAACCGCATCAGCCACCGGGGGCGAGCGCTGCAGCGGTTGCGCGAGCGCCTGCTTGGGGGTCAGGGGCCGGGGACCGGGGGC
>JALYOG010000056.1 GCA_030856985.1 Pseudomonadota bacterium
GCGACAGTACGGTTTCGCCAAAGCCATTCTCGATCGTGTCGAGCGCGACCTTCACCTGGTCGCCCACGCCCACGTCGATCTCGCCGGCGTCGTTACGGAACTGTTCGATCGGCACGATGCCTTCGGATTTCAATCCGGCATTGATCACCACCACATCGCCGCGCACTTCCACGACGGTACCTATGACGATGGATCCCGGCTTCAGCTTCGCCAGGTAGGCTTGGCTTTCTTCAAACAGTTCGGCAAATGATTCGGTCATTGGGTAATTACTCAATTGAACACACGGGTCGCACCGGCTTTCGGTTGGCTGACGCTCGTCAGGCGGATACCGGAAGCACGTGGTCGACCCACCCGTTATGTGGCGCTGATGCAACACGCCATGTGTCGTTGTTGATCCGCCGCGGGATTGCGACGGGGCTTGTCTGCCGCGCTCGAAACGCTAGCCTGCGGCCACCAGGGCCAGCACGCGTTCCACGACCTCATCGATCGCCAGGCCCGTGGTGTCGATGCGAACGGCGTCTTCGGCCGGTCGCAAGGGCGCCACCGCGCGACTGGCATCGCGGGCGTCGCGGGACAGAATCTCCCGCAGCAGACCAGCCAATGTAACGGAAACTCCCTTGTCCTTCAACTGCTTATACCGCCTTTCCGCCCGTTCATCGGCGCTGGCGGTAAGAAACACCTTGAACCCGGCATCGGGGAAAATGACGGTGCCCATGTCGCGTCCGTCGGCCACGAGCCCAGGCAACCGGCGGAACGCACGCTGGCGGTCCTTCAGCGCCGCACGGACCTCGGGGATCGCGGCGATCGCGGAGGCCGCCGCACCTGCGGTTTCGGTGCGCAGCTCGTGGGTTGCATCCACCCCGTTCACAAGCACCCGCAGCTCCCCGCCTTCCTCGACGAAACCGATATCGGTGTCGAACGTACAACGCACCAGCGACGCCCCGTCCGAGAGATCCAGGTTGGCCCAGCCCGCCGCTACGCCGACGGCGCGGTACATCGCCCCGGAATCCAGGTAGTGCCACCCCAGCCGATCGGCCACCATCCGGCTGACCGTGCCCTTGCCTGAACCGGAGGGCCCGTCGATGGTCAGGACCGGGGCCGCATTGCTTCTTATTTCTTCGTTCATGCGGCGATTATGCCGGGTCGCCGGTGAAGCGCCTCGCCTCCCGGGGGCGCGTGGGGCCCACCCGTCGCCCGCTATTGCCCAGGAGCCTCCAAGCCGTATAGAATTGCCGGCTGAATTTTCCTTATCTGTTGCCGAGGTTCCGTCATGAAGGTCCTGTCCTCACTGAAGTCGGCGAAGACCCGTCACCGCGACTGCAAAGTCGTCCGCCGCCGTGGCAAGGTCTTCGTGATCTGCAAGTCCAATCCCCGCTTCAAGGCGCGCCAGCGCTGAGACCAGCGGACGAAAGCCCGCCGGCGCCGCCGGATGGCTGGTCGATCGGAAAGGCCGGAGCTAATGCTTCGGCCTTTTTGTTGCGGGTCCTTGCGTCCACGCGCAGCCGGCCCGAGCGCACATTGGCTCCCGCCGCGAACTGCTACGCTCGCGCCGCGGCCTGGGCGAGATGTTCCCGGCCGGGACCTTGCCTTTCCGAGCGCCTGCGGGGACTTCCGCCCCGCACACAGTCATCCACGATCTGAGGAGTCGCCATGAACCGTCGCATTGTGAACGCATGGACTCGCGCCATTCCGTTGCTCGCCCTGCTGGCGTTCGCGGGCGCGGCTTCCGCCGAGACCCTGCTCATCGAGCGGGTCCAGAACGAAAGCCATGTACGGCTGCCTGCCCGTGGCCAGAGCATGTCCCAGATCGAGTCGAGCTTCGGCCCACCCGCCCAGCGCATGGATCCGCGCGGCGGCCAGAAACGGCAGTGGCCGCAGATCAACCGCTGGGTCTACCCAGGATTCACGGTCTACTTCGAGAAGAACCGCGTGATCGATGTGGTGCTCAACCGCGCCAGCGCGACCGAGACCGGCCCCAAGCCGCCGATCCTCTGACCCGCAGCGCGCGCCGACCCGGATGAGTGAATCCATGCGTTTCCCCGCCGAGTGGGAGCCACAGGACGCGGTCCTGATTGCTTGGCCACATGCGGACACCGACTGGGCCGAGCGGCTGGGTGAGGTCGAGGAGACCTACATCGCGCTGGTCGGTGCGATCACCGGCTTCCAGCCGGTCGTGATCTGCGTGGCCGACGACGACGTCCAGGCCTACGCCCGCGCACGACTGTCTTCGGCCCGCGTCGACATGGACCGGGTCCAGTTCGTGGAAGTGCCGTACGACGACACATGGTTGCGCGACTCCGGCCCGATCACCTTGCGCGGCAACGGCGGTTTCCGCTTGCTGGATTTCCGGTTCACCGGCTGGGGCGGAAAGTTCGATGCCAGCCGCGACGACGCGCTCGCCAGGGCGCTGCACGACGCCGGAATATTCAGCGCAAGCCAGCTGGAATCCATCGACTTCGCCCTGGAAGGCGGCGCCATCGAGACCGACGGCGCCGGCACCCTGCTGACGACCTGGCAGTGCCTGCACGAACGCCATCCCGCGTCCACGCGCCAGCAGCTGAGCGCCCGGCTGTCGGAATCGCTGCGGCAGGAGCGCGTGCTCTGGCTCGACCACGGCCACCTGGAAGGCGACGACACCGATGCGCACATCGACACCCTCGCCCGCTTCGCCAGCCCGGACTCCATCGTCTTCCAGGCCTGCGACGATCCCTCGGATTCGCACTATCCGCAGCTCGCCGCGATGGCCGAGGAACTCGCCCGGTTGCGAACCGCCGAAGGCGGGCCCTACCGGCTGTTCCCGTTGCCCTGGCCGAAGCCGATCATCGACGGGGATCGCCGCCTGGCGGCCAGCTACGCCAACTTCCTGATCATCAATGGTGCGGCGTTGATGCCCGCGTACGGCGACCAGGCCGACGCGGAAGCGGTCCGCGTGCTTGAAAACGCTTTTCCGGGGCGCAAGATCGTCGCCGTTCCGAGCAGGTCCCTGATCTGGCAGAACGGCAGCCTGCATTGCATCACCATGCAACTGCCGCGCGGCGTGCTGGCGGGCACCAGCGCGTTCTCGGATCAAGCGCGCAGCCCGGGCAGCGGATACTCCGGGTAGGAGCGATCGCGCCAGTATCCCGGATCCGACCGCCCGCCCTCCTGCCGCCCGACTCCGCCTCCGGAACCACGTTCAGACACCATGAAGACCAAGACTCTGCCCGTCGCGCTGATCCAGGAGCGCAACCACGGCGACGCCGAGGCCAACCTGGCGGCGATCGAACTACGCGTCGGCGAGGCCGCCGAACGCGGCGCCCGCCTGGTCCTGCTGCAGGAACTGCACAACGGCGCGTACTTCTGCCAGCACCAGTGCGTCGACGAATTCGACCTGGCCGAACCGATTCCCGGCCCCACCACCGCGCGCCTGGGGGCGCTCGCGCGCCGCCATGGGATCGTGCTGGTGGCGTCCTTGTTCGAGCGCCGCGGCGCCGGGCTTTATCACAACACCGCCGTGGTGTTCGAAGCCGACGGCAGCATTGCCGGCAAGTACCGCAAGATGCACATCCCCGACGATCCCGGCTTCAACGAGAAGTTCTACTTCACCCCCGGCGACCTCGGCTTCGAGCCGATCGACACGTCGGTCGGACGCCTCGGCGTGCTGGTCTGCTGGGACCAGTGGTACCCCGAGGGCGCGCGGCTGATGGCGCTTGCCGGAGCCGAGATCCTGCTCTACCCGACGGCGATCGGCTGGGATCGGAACGACGAACGCGAGGAACAGCTGCGCCAGCGCGACGCCTGGATCCTCAGTCATCGCGGACATGCGGTCGCCAACGGCCTGCCGGTGCTGAGCTGCAACCGGGTGGGTCACGAGCCTTCCCCGATCGGTGGCTCCGGCATCCACTTCTGGGGCAACAGCCATGTGCTGGGCCCGCAGGGCGAATTCCTCGCCCAGGCCGGACAGGACGAGCCGGAGATACTGGTGTGCGAGGTCGATCTTGCGCGCAGCGAGATGGTCCGGCGCATCTGGCCGTTCCTGCGCGACCGCCGCATCGACGCGTACGGCGATCTGCTCAAGCGGTACCGCGATTGAGCACCTCGGCGCGTGCCGCCGATCGCGGGCGCGACCGCGCTGCGGCGGCTCTCGTTCGCCGCGCCTCGCATGTCTGCGCGGCGACCGCGAAGGACTGGCCATGACATACCGCGAAGGCCGCTTCTGGCAGCCCGATGTGACCGTCGCGACGGTCGTCGTGCGCGACGGCCGGTTGCTCGTCGTGGAGGAGAGCGTCGGCGGGCAGTTGGTCCTGAACCAGCCTGCGGGGCACCTGGAGCCCGACGAAAGCCTCGTCGAGGCGGCCCTGCGCGAAACGCTCGAGGAGACTGGCTGGGAAGTGCGTCTGACCGCGTTCATCGGCGCCTACCAGTGGAAGGCCCCCGTTCGCGCCGACGGCGGCGGGGGCAGGCACTACCTGCGCTTTGCGTTCGCCGCCGAGCCGATGCTGCACGACGCGCAGCGGACGCTCGACCACGGAATCGTGCGGGCGCTGTGGCTGACCCCGGCCGAGCTTGAAGCCGAGCACGCGCGTCATCGCAGCCCGCTGGTCTGGCGTGCGGTCACCGACTTCCTGGCCGGCCGGTGCCATCCACTGGACCTTATGCAGCACCTCGCATGAGCCTGGACCGCAGCACCGTCGCGCGAACCATCGTCGGCATCTCCGGCGGCGTGGATTCCTCGGTTGCGGCCCTGCTGCTGCGCGAGGCTGGAGAGCCCATCGCGGGCCTGTTCATGCAGAACTGGACCGACGACGAAGCGCAGGGACGCGCAAGTGTCGTGGGAGGCAGGATGCCGAGAGCGACCGGCAGCGGCGAAGCGCAGGACAGCGCGAGTGTCGCTGCAGGCAGGACGCCGAAAGCGACCGACTGCCGCGCGGAGGACGACCGCCGCGACGCGGTGGCCGTATGCGGGCGCCTCGGGCTTCCGATCCACTTCCGCGATTTCTCCCGCGAGTACTGGGACGGCGTTTTCAGCCATTTCATCGCCGAGTATGCGGCAGGCCGCACGCCCAACCCGGACGTGCTGTGCAACCGCGAGATCAAGTTCAGGCATTTCCTCGATGCCGCCCGGGAACTCGGAGCGCAGTACATCGCCACCGGGCACTACGCGCGGATCGCGCCGCTGCGCCGCGGCCATGCGCTGCTGCGCGCCGCCGACCGGAGCAAGGACCAGAGCTATTTCCTGCATCAGCTCGGACAGCAGGCATTGTCCGCCACGAAGTTTCCGCTCGGAGACCTGCCCAAGACGCAGGTGCGCCGGATGGCGCTGGACGCCGGGCTGCCCACCGCGGCGAAGAAGGACTCGACCGGAATCTGCTTCATCGGCGAGCGCGACTTCCGCGCGTTTCTCGGCCGGTACCTGCCGGCACGGCAAGGAGAGATCCGCACGCCGGATGGACAGGCGATCGGCGAGCACCCGGGAGTTTTCTATTTCACCCTCGGCCAGCGCGAAGGCCTCAACATCGGCGGCCTGCGCGGTTTCGGCCCGGGACCGTGGTACGTGGTCGGCAAGGACGTGGCCGCCAACGTGCTTTACGTGGACCAGGGCACCGACAGTCCGTGGCTGCAGTCCAGCCGCCTGCAGACCGAGCCGGCGCACTGGATCGCCGGATCGGCACCGGCACAGCGGTTCGATTGCGCCGCGCAGACGCGCTATCGCCAGGCCGAAGAAGCCTGCGATGTCCTCGTGCGCGACGACACCACGCTGGAAGTCCGCTTCCATCGCCCGCAACGTGCCGTGACACCGGGCCAGTCGCTGGTGCTTTACGATGGCGACGTCTGCCTCGGCGGTGCGGTGATCGCCAGCACCGACGCGCGGCTGGAAACCACGTTCCGCTCGCTCACCGCGTCGAGCGACCGCGCATGAAGGCCATCGCTGCATGAACTCAATGTCGCATCCCGGATCACGGGCCAGGACCAGCAACCGGATGTCGGAGCGTGTTCTCGCGCTGGCGGGCCTCGCCCAGGCGCTCGCCCAGGTGCGGCGGATCGCCGACACCGGGCAGGCCGACGCCGCGGTGCTGGGCACCGCACTGGACTCGGTGTTTCGCATCGACGCACCGACGCCCATGGATGTGTACGGCGGCACCGAAGCCGTGCGCCCCGGCCTGATGCTGGTGCGCGACTACTTCACCAATCAGGCGCGCGACGAACAACTGCCGCGGCTTGCGCTGGCGGTGATCCAGCTGGAGCGCAGGTTCGTGCGCGACGATGCGCTGATCGAGCGCGTCCAGAACGGCATCCGCGCGCAGCAACCCGCCGTCGAGCGGCTGGGCAGCACGCACCCCGACGTGCTTACCGCGCTGGGGGCCTTGTACTCCGAGACGCTCAGCCATCTGCGGCCGCGGGTGCTGGTGCAGGGCAACCCGCATTACCTGGGCCAGGCGACCGTCGTCGCCGAGGTGCGCGCGGTGCTGCTTGCGGCGATCCGCTCGGCGGTCCTGTGGCGGCAACTGGGCGGGAGCCTTTGGGATTTCCTGCTGCGCAGGCGCGAGATGCTCGCCGCGGTGGAAGCGCACCTGGAATAAGCCGCTCGCGGCGGAATCGCACTGGCGTGGCGTCGCGTGAGCGGCCCGACAGGGCTTTGCCCGCGGCCTCGCTGCGGGCAACGCGCCGTTGATTGCGTCATAATTGAACGCCTAATCGCGGCGAATTTCACCGCGGCCTCCCCGACTTCACCCGATATCGGTAACGCCGAGCCGCTCCCTCCCTGCAGCCACGGAGCCCCCAATGGCAGACTCCTTCTCCACCCGCGCGAGCCTGGACGTCAACGGCAAGCGCTACACCTACTTCAGTCTGCCCAAGCTGGGCGAGCGCTTCGAGCTGTCGACGCTGCCCTACTCGATGAAGATCCTGCTCGAGAACCTGCTGCGGCACGAGGACGGCGGAATCACCGTGGGCAAGGAACACATCGAGGCGGTTGCGCAGTGGGATTGCGGGGCCGAGCCCGATACCGAAATCGCCTTCATGCCCGCACGCGTGGTGCTGCAGGATTTCACCGGCGTGCCGTGCGTGGTCGACTTCGCCGCGATGCGCGATGCGGTGGGCAAGCTGGGCGGCAATCCGAACCAGATCAATCCGCTGATTCCGTCGGAACTGGTGATCGACCACTCGGTGCAGGTCGACGTGTTCGGGCGCGCCGACGCGCTGGAGCTCAACGGCAAGATCGAGTTCGAACGCAACCTGGAGCGCTACAGCTTCCTGCGCTGGGGCCAGAAAGCGCTGCAGAACTTCAAGGTCGTGCCGCCCAACACCGGCATCGTGCACCAGGTGAACCTGGAGAACCTCGCCCGCGTGGTGTTCGAGCGCGAAGTCGACGGCGAGCTGCTGGCGTTCCCGGACACGGTCTTCGGCACCGACAGCCACACCACCATGATCAACGGCATCGGCGTGCTCGGCTGGGGCGTGGGCGGTATCGAGGCGGAGGCGGCAATGCTCGGCCAGCCCTCTTCGATGCTGATCCCGCAGGTCGTCGGCTTCAAGCTGACCGGAAGGATGGCCGAGGGCGTCACCGCGACCGACCTGGTGTTGACGGTCACCCAGATGCTCCGCGCCTTCGGCGTGGTCGGCAAGTTCGTCGAGTTCTTCGGCGACGGCCTGGCGCAGCTGCCGCTCGCCGACCGGGCGACGATTTCCAACATGGCACCCGAGTACGGCGCGACCTGCGGCATCTTCCCGGTCGACGCCGAGGCCGTGACGTACCTGCGCCTGTCTGGCCGTAGCGAGGAGCACATCGCGCTCGTGGAGGCCTACGCCAGGGCGCAGGGCCTGTGGCACGACGCGAACCAGCCGGCCGCCAAGTACTCGGCGACGCTGGAACTCGACCTGGCCGAGGTCAAGCCTTCGCTTGCCGGTCCCAAGCGTCCGCAGGATCGCGTCGTGCTTGCGGACATGCAGAAGAATTTCCGGGACAACGTCGGCGGCATGGTGGCCAACCGCGCCCCGCCGCCCGAGGCCGTCGTCGAGTTCGTCGAGGAAGGCGGAGCCCAGGCTCAGGCCGAACACCTCGCCGCAGCACCTGTGGCCAACATCCGCGTCCAGGGCCAGGATGCACAGCTCAGGGATGGATCGGTGGTGATCGCGGCGATCACCTCCTGCACCAACACCTCCAACCCGGCGGTGATGCTCGGCGCCGGGCTGCTCGCCCGCAACGCCGCCCGCCTCGGCCTGAAGGCGGCGCCTTGGGTCAAGACGTCGCTGGGCCCGGGCTCGCTCGTGGTGACCGATTACCTGCGCAAGGCCGGCGTGCTCGATGATCTCGAGAAGCTCGGATTCTTCGTGGTCGGCTACGGCTGCACCACCTGCATCGGCAATTCCGGCCCGCTGCCGGAAGAAGTCTCGCGCGGCATCAACGAGAACGACCTGGCGGTCGCGGCGGTGCTCTCGGGCAACCGCAACTTCGAAGGCCGCATCCACGCCGAAGTGAAGATGAACTACCTCGCGTCGCCGCCGCTGGTGGTCGCCTACGCGATTGCCGGCACTGTGGACATCGACCTGACCACGCAACCGCTGGCGCACACGCCCGACGGCAAGCCGGTCTACCTGCGCGACATCTGGCCCAGCAACAAGGAAATCGGCGACACGATCGCAGCCACCGTCGGGCCGGAGCTGTTCGCGCAGAACTACGCCGACGTGTTCAGGGGCGACAGCCGCTGGAACCAGATCGCCTCGGCCGAGGGCGAGTCGTTCCTGTGGGACGACTCCTCGACCTACATCAAGAATCCGCCCTACTTCGATGGCATGACCATGGACGTCGGCACGATCCAGGACATCCATGCAGCGCGGGTTATCGGCCTGTTCGGCGACTCGATCACCACCGACCACATCTCGCCCGCGGGCAACATCAAGAAGGACTCGCCCGCGGGCAGGTTCCTGCAGTCGCGCGGCGTGCAGCCGGCGGACTTCAACAGCTACGGATCGCGTCGCGGCAACGACGACGTGATGGTGCGCGGCACCTTCGCCAACATCCGGATCCGCAACCTGATGCTGGGCGGCGAGGAAGGCGGCAACACCCTGTATTTCGGCGGACAGGACAGCGCTGGCGAACGCATGTCGATCTACGAGGCGGCGATGCGCTACAAGGCCGACGGCACGCCGCTGGTGGTGTTCGCGGGCAAGGAGTACGGCACCGGCTCATCGCGCGACTGGGCAGCCAAGGGCACCAACCTGCTCGGGATCAAGGCGGTCGTGGCCGAGAGCTTCGAGCGCATCCATCGCTCCAACCTGGTCGGCATGGGCGTATTGCCGCTGCAGTTCAAGGATGGCGAATCCGCGCGCAGCCACGGCCTGGATGGCACCGAGACGATCTCGGTGACCGGCCTGGACGACGGCAGCGCCAAGCGCGCGACGATCACTGCCAGCAAGCCCGACGGCAGCGAAAAACGGATCGAGGTAAAGGTCCTGCTGCTGACGCCGAAGGAAGTGGAATATTTCCGCCACGGCGGCATCCTGCACTTCGTCCTGCGACAACTCGCCGCCAGGAAAGCAGCCTGAGGCCTTCCGTCCGCGCAGCAGCGCGGTCGTTTCCCCGGGACTCGAAGGGAGCGGCTACGGCCGCTCTTTTTCCTTGGCGGCGGCGTCGATCAGTCGCCCGCTGACGACCACTGCGCGCTCGTCAGCTGCCAGTCGTCATCGCGCAGACGCCACCCGGTCTTGACGTGGTGGATGCGTCCGCTTTCCGGCAGAAGACCTCCCCGGCCGCCCGTCAGCGCCGCGGTGAATTCGACGGTCGCATGCTCCTGCTGCATTTCAACCCGCAGCGGGCCAAGTGTCACGCCAACGTCGCGGTGCCTCAGGAACATCATCTGCGCCATCCGCCGGGCACCCGCGCGATCGAGCCCGCCGGGGCCGATGAAATCCTCGGCAAGCCAATCATCGATCGCACCCGCGTCGCGATTCTCGATCGCAAGCTGCAACTCGCCGACGGCCTCGCGCAAACGCTGCTCCGGCGGCGGACGCTGGCAGGATGCCAGGCCGACGATCACCAGCGCCAGCGTCAATGCTGCGCCCCATCCTCTGCGCCGCACGCGCTGCGCCGCCCGTCGGGTGGACTCCTGGTGCATCGGCCTGCTCCTGGTGGTTTGTCGGTCCGACACTAGCCCATCGCGGCCGTCTTGCCAGCCCCAGATGCCTATGCTCCAATCGAGCGAATCGGTCGGCACGCTGGCGCAGTGCCGGTTTTCACGAGCGCTGCAGCAGCAAAATAACAGGGGAACGCGATGAGTTTCGAACGTCCGTGGCTGGCTCAGTATCCATACGGAGTCCCGTCGCAGATCGATGTGGACGAGTATCCGTCCATCGTGTCAGTGCTTGAAAACGCCATCGAGAAGTACCGCGACCGGCCCGCGTTCGCCAATCTCGGCAAGGTCATGACCTACGGCGAGATCGACGAGCTCAGCGCCCGGCTGGCGGGGTATCTGCTGGGCGAGCTGCAGCTCAAGAAGGGCGACCGGGTCGCGATCATGATGCCCAACTGCCTGCAATATCCGATCGCCACCTTCGGCATCCTGCGGGCCGGCCTGGTGGTGGTGAATGTCAACCCGATGTATACCCCGCGCGAGCTGCGCCATCAACTCGTCGACTCGGGCGCCAGGGCCATCCTGGTCCTGGACAACTTCTGCAAGACCGTGCACGGAGTGCTGCAGGACACCCGCGTAAAGAAGGTGATCACGACCGGGCTGGGCGACATGCTCGGGTTCCCGAAAGGCCCCGTCGTCAATTTCGTGCTGAAACACGTCAAGAAGATGGTGCCCGACTGCGACATCTCCGGGTCGATACGGTTCCGCGAAGCGCTGCGCATCGGCAGCCGGCACGCGCTGCTGCGGCTGGAGATCGACCCGCAGGACATCGCATTCCTGCAGTATACCGGCGGCACCACCGGCGTGGCGAAGGGGGCGATGCTGACCCATCGCAACCTGGTAGCCAACATGCAGCAGTCCGCGGCATGGCTCGGCGTGAGAATCCGGTACGGCGAGGAAATCATCGTCACCGCATTGCCGCTGTACCACATCTTCGCCCTGACGGCGAACGGACTGGTCTTCATGAAGTTCGGCGGTCTCAACTACCTGATCACCAACCCTCGAGACATGCCGGCCTTCGTCAAGGAGCTCAGGAAGATCCCGTTTACCGCGATCACCGGCGTCAACACGCTGTTCAACGGGCTGCTCAACACCCCGGGCTTCGACGAGGTGGACTTTTCACAGCTGAAGCTGTCCATGGGCGGCGGCATGGCGGTGCAGCGCTCCGTGGCCGAACGCTGGAAGAAAGTCACCGGCGTGACGCTCGTGGAGGCCTACGGGCTGACCGAAACGTCGCCTGCCGCGTGCATGAACCCCATGGACCTTCCCGAGTTCAACGGCGCCATCGGGCTGCCGATCCCATCCACGGACGCGTGCGTCAAGGACGACGAAGGCAACATCCTCCCGGGCGGAGAAATCGGCGAGCTGTGCATCAAGGGCCCCCAGGTCATGAAGGGCTACTGGCAGCGACCCGAAGACACTGCCGCGGCGATCGACCCCGACGGCTGGCTGCACACCGGCGACATGGCGCGCATGGACGAGAAGGGCTTTTTCTACATCGTCGACCGCAAGAAGGACATGATTCTCGTCTCCGGCTTCAACGTTTACCCCAACGAGGTCGAGGACGTGATCGCGATGATGCCTGGCGTCCTGGAGGTCGCAGCGGTCGGCGTCCCCGACGACAAGTCCGGCGAGGCCGTCAAGGTCGTTATCGTCAAGAAGGACCCCAAACTCACCGCCGAGCAGGTCATGGCCCATGCACGCGAGAACTTGACGGCCTACAAGCACCCCAGGATCGTCGAGTTTCGCAGCGAGCTGCCGAAAACGAATGTGGGGAAGATCCTGCGGCGTGAATTGCGCGACGCGCCGGGTTGATCGACGTGCCGTAGATGTGCATCGATGCGCATCCTTGCCGGGACATCGTCGCGGCGGTGATAGCGATGCAGAGCCGGTAGGCGGCTCCGGGGCATCAGGCACTGTGCGGTTCGAAAGCTAGTATTTTTGGTCCCTATCCGACCCGGTCAACCCATCACCCCGCCGATGCTGGCGTGCACGGGCAGCGTCGGCTCTCTGGTCGGCGTGCCGCCCTTCGCGGGCTCCGCAAGAGCGCGGCCCTGCCACCGAGTGACCTCGATCAGTGACCTCTTTCGTGTATCGCTTGCCGCTTATCAACGCGCCTGTATAAGCCGTTATGGCTACAACATGTCTACGGAAGCTGGGGCGATTCAGACATCGTCATGGTGGCCAGGCGGTTGCGCGCGTCGTAGGTCCGCTCGATGGCGCGCGCGGTACCGCGCGGCGTCGTGCTCTCGCAATTGGTCGGATCGGGATAATTGAAGCCCCCCGCCGACCATTGCAGATTGCCGGCGCCGTCGTAGCCGAACATGGTGCTGCCGGTCTCCGGCTCGATGGTCTTGCACAGTTGCTGGTGGCCGTCGTAGGCGTACAGGCGCGTCGCCGCGATGCTGC
>JALYOG010000091.1 GCA_030856985.1 Pseudomonadota bacterium
CCGAAAAAGTTGATCCGCAAGCATAGAAACGCATGCAACCCATTGATTCTTCGTTCGTATGCCCCAGAGTGCGGCGATGAAACGGCGATTTCCGCACCCTGAAACCAGTATTTCAGCAGCCTGTTAGCCGGCCGGCCGCCGGGGCCCGGGCTCAATGCGCATACCCGACTTGTGTTGAATGGTGTTCCTCCAGCAACGCACTCAGATCCCCGGCGCGCTTGGGGCGGCTGCACAGGTAACCCTGGTAGCCCTCGCAACCGTACGAGAGAAGCAGATCGAGCTGGGCCTGCGTTTCGACGCCTTCGGCCATGATGGTCAATCCCAGGCTGTGTCCGAGTTCGATCACCGAGCGCGCGATGGCGGCGTCGCTGCGGTCCTCGACCATGTTGTGGACGAACGAGCGGTCGATCTTGAGCCTGTCGATCGGGAAGCGCTTGAGGTAAGCCAAGGATGAGTGCCCGGTGCCGAAATCGTCGATCGAAAGGCTCACGCCCATGGACTTGAATGCATGCAGCGTGGCGATGGCCGTGTCGACGTCGTGCATTGCCGTCCCTTCGGTCACCTCCAGTTCGAGCCACTGCGGCGCGAGTTGGCTGCCTTCCAGGGCTCGGAGCACCATTTGCGGTAATCCAGTATCGAAGAACTGGCGCGGCGATATATTGACGGCCATCACGAGCGGCGGAAGGCCTGCCGCCTGCCACCTGCGGTTCTGCTCGCAGGCTGTGGCGAGCACCCACTTGCCGATCTCCACGATCGCGCCGGTCTCCTCGGCGATCGGGATGAAGTCGGCCGGCGAGATCATGCCTTTTACCGGGTGCCGCCAGCGCAGCAGGGCCTCGACACCGGTGATCCGTCCGCTGAGGATTTCCAGCTGCGGCTGGTAATGCAGTTCCAGCTCGCCACGGTCGAGCGCGCGCTGCAGTTCGTGCTCGAATTCGTACCGCTCCAGCACCCGCGCGCTCATCTGCGCGGTGTAGCGCAGCGCGGCGCGGCCTCCGCCGCTTTTCACCGTCTGCAGTGCGGTGTCGGCATTGCGCAGCAACTCGCCGACGCTGGTGCCGTCTCCCGGAAAGCTGGCGATGCCGATCGCCAGGGAGAAGAACAACTCCTGCCCGTCGACGTTGAACGGCGCAGACATCTCCTGCGCGATCCGTGCGGCGCAGTCCAGGGCCTCGTCGGGCGATTCCAATCGCGGCAGCAGCACGGAAAAAAGTTCGCCGTCGAACCGATGGACGTGCCAGGTGCGGTCGTTTCCGCTGGCCAGAAGCGCCAGCCGGTCACCGATCAGGCACACGATCCGGTCGGCCACGGCGTGGCCGAGCGTGTCGACCACCGACTGGAATCGATCCGTCCCCAGGAGCAGCACCGCGCCCAGCCGGCCGTCAGCCAGTGCATGCTGGATCCGGTTCTCGAACGCGCGCCGGTTGGGCAGCCGGGTCAGCACGTCGTGGAACGCCTGGTATTCGAGTTGCGCTTCGGCGTGCTTGCGTTCGGTGACGTCGGAGAGATACACGTGGAAGGTTCCAAAATCCTCCAGTCGGTGAACGCTGATGTCGATGATGCGTGTGTCCAGCGCGTACTCCCAGTGCAGACGATCGCTGCCGCTCTCGCGCAGTTCCTGCAGCTTCTCGTCGAGATTGCCGGGCAGCAGCAGGGTCGGCGACGCCATGCGCAGCGCGCCCGCCATGGCGACGCTGCCGGGGTTGGCGTATGTCACGGCCCCGCGGCGATTAAGATTGATGACGGGGCTGGGATTGCGCTCGGGAAACAACGCGAGCCGCTGGCGGTCGCTCGCTCCGCGCAGGAACACGGCAAGAAAGTAGCTGATGCTGATGGTGGCGCCGAGCAGCAGGGCGCTGAACACCACGGTCAGCACGATGATGCTGCGGATCCGCTCGCGGGTGAACCTGCCCCGCTCCTCGGCCTGGGCATGGACGCTGCCGGCCAGCGTGTCGAGCCACTGCTTGCGACGTCCCGCGTTGTCCGATATCCGCTCCAGAAGGGCGTGAGCACCGACTCTGTCCACGGGAGGTGAGGCGAACGTCCTGTCGAGCGCCTGGAGCAGTCGTTCGGCTTCGCTCTGGAGGCCCTGCAGGCGCGCCAGCCTGGCCTGCCCTTCCGACTCGGGCAACGCGTCGCGCAGCTGCCGCATCCGCGGGGCCGTCAATCCGCCGAGTGCTTCGATGCGAGACCGGAATTTCTCGAGATTGGACGAGCCATAGAGTTCGTACGCGATCTGCTGGCTCTCGGAGGCTGCGCCCTGGAGTTCGGAGATCATCCAGATGGCCGGCAGGTCGCGCTCGATCAGCGGCGCAGCCACCTCCAGCACCGCACTGCTGCGCGCGAAGGTCAACCACGAAAGCAGCACGCCCATCGCTAGCGCGACGACCGTGAATACAAGCCAACGGCGCCACAGTGCACCGGGCACCTGCAGGTCGCGCGCCAGCCGATCCCATCCCGCGCGCCAGACTTCGTCGGCGTGCCGCCGCCTGCCTCCGGCGGAGGGCGGGTCGGTCGCAGCGTCGGGCGGTTGCGGTGGCGAATGCATGAGCCCGACCCTCCGTGGACGGGGTGAAGAGCGACGACACTGATATCGATACCACGCAGCAGCCTACTCCTGGGCGACACAACAGAGCAACGAGCGTTTTCGACTGCGGGGAGTTACCGGCGCCTGCCCGAGGATGCCAGTGTTCTACGCATGCTGCGCGGGCGCCCATCCCGTAACCAATTGGCCCCTTGAGACGAATACTCCATCGATAAAGCGCGAATCCATAGCCGCGCCGACAGCATGGCATCGCTTCATGTTTCCGAACAACCGCAGCATTCCGGGGTCGGGTGCGCACCGCAGGACATCGGCGGCGCCAGTTCAGCGGCGTGGGAGTCCATCGATCAGGCCATTGCTTCCCGTGGGCGCAACCGCGCTCGGCCGCCTCCGCAGCGAACGCGAGGGCAACGGCCGCTCCAACTGCTGCCGTTCCCTACGCGCCGTCGGCACTTTCGGCAGAGAGGTCCGCCTGCAGCGATGCGATCAGCGGGCAGTTGATGTTTCCGTGGCGTGCGTTGCACGCGTGCACCAGCGCCGACAGCGCCGATTCCATGCGCCGGAGATTTTCCAGCTTGCCGCGCACGTCGGCGAGCTTGTACTCCGCCAGCCGGCTGGCCTCGTCGCACTGCGTGCCGTCCTCCAGCCGCAGCAGTTCGGCGACCTCGTCCAGGCTGAACCCGAGGCGCTGGGCCGACTTGACGAATCTCACGCGCGTCACATCAGCCTGTCCATAGCGACGAATTCCGCCCGGCGGCCTCGCCGGTTCGATCAGCAGCCCCTTGCGTTGATAGAAGCGGATGGTCTCGGGGTTCACGCCCGCGGCCTTGGCGAACGCGCCGATGCTCAGGTTTTGCGAATGCGTTTCCACGAGACTTGACTCCGTACTTGAGTACGGACGTAAGGTTAGGCGATCGACCACCCATGCGAAAGGCAAAGCTCATGACCGAATATCAGGATGCCGACGCGATTTCCGGACGCGGCGTGCTCTTCGCCGGCGGCCTGGCGGCAATTCTCGCCTCGACCTGCTGCCTGGGCCCCCTGGTGCTGATCATGCTGGGTGTCAGCGGCGCATGGATCGGCAACCTCTCCGTGCTGGAGCCGTTCCGGCCACTGTTCATCGGCGTGGCGATGGTCGCGTTGTTCTTCGCGTGGCGGCGCATCTACCGGCCGGCGCGCGCTTGCGCGCCCGGCGACGTCTGCGCCATCCCACAGGTGCGCACCACTTACAAGGTCCTGTTCTGGGTGGTCGCGGCGCTGGTGCTGGTCGCGCTCGCCTTCCCCTACGTCGTGCCGTTTTTCTACTGAGCTGGAGTTCACACCATGAGAAATCCATTCGTCGCACTGTCCGCCCCCCTGCTGTTTGCTGCTGCCGCGCTCGCGCCGGCCTCCGCGGCCGAACGCACGGTCACCCTTTCGGTCCCCGGCATGACCTGCGCGGCGTGTCCGATCACGGTCAAGAAGGCGCTCAACGGGGTCGACGGCGTACGCCGCGTGGCTGTGACGTATGAGCCCCGCGAGGCGGTCGTCACCTACGACGACGCGGTAACCGACGTGCAGGCGCTGGCGAAGGCAAGCGAAAACGCCGGCTATCCGGCTGTCCTGAAGAAGTGAAACTCAGCGATCCAAAGTCGATGCTGGGAATCGGCCTCGTCGGTACCGCGTTCGTGGCGCTGTGCTGCTTCACGCCCATCCTGCTGCTCCTGCTCGGCGTGGTCGGCCTGTCCGCCGTCGCGGGCTATCTGGACTACGTGCTGTTGCCTGCGCTCGCCGCGTTCATCGGCCTGACCATCTTTGCCATCGTGCGCAAGCGGCGGGCCGACGCCTGCTGCGCCGCCGGAAAAACCAGCGCCGGAGGAAAACCGTGATTTCCCTGAAGGTGAGCGGCATGACCTGCGCGGTCTGCGCCGAGCACGTGGCGGCGGCCCTGCAGCAGGTGCCTGGCGTCGACTACGCCGAGGTGTCGTGGCCGCGGGGCGCGGCACATGTCTTCACCGATGCCGATACATCGATGGAAGCCTTGGTCGCCGCGGTCGTGGAGGCCGGGTATTTTCCCGCGGTCGCCGACGCCGCGCCTTCCGAACCGGCTGACGGGATCGTGAAAAAAGCCTTGGAGGCGGTAACTTCGGGCCTGCGGCCCGGTTCGGAGCCGCCACTGGACATCGCGATCATCGGCACAGGCGGCGCCGCCATGGCGGCGGCGATCACGGCCGCCGAGCTCGGGGCCAGGGTGACCGTCGTCGAGCGCGGGACGACCGGCGGCACCTGCGTCAACATCGGCTGCGTGCCGTCCAAGATCATGATCCGCGCCGCGCACATCGCCCACGCGCGAAGGACCAGCCCCTTCGACGCCGGCATCGCATCCACCGAGCCGAGAATCGATCGCAAGCGCCTGCTGGCGCAGCAACAGGCCCGCGTCGATGAGCTGCGCGCGGGAAAGTACGAGAGCATCATTGCCGGTAATCCGAACATCACCCTGTTGAGCGGCGAAGCCCGTTTCGCGAGTCCGCGCTCCCTGCGCGTGCGCCTCAATGCGGGCGGCGAGCAGGACGTGCCGTTCGACCGGGCGCTGATCGCCACCGGCGCCCGGCCCACGGTCCCGCCCATCCCGGGGCTGGCCGATACTCCCTACTGGACGTCCACGGAGGCGCTGGTCAGCGACGTGATTCCCTCGAGGCTGCTGGTGATCGGCTCGTCGGTGGTGGCGGTGGAACTGGCCCAGGCCTACGCGCGCCTGGGCAGCAAGGTCACGATCGTCGCGCGCAATTCGCTGTTCTCCCGGGATGATCCCGCCATCGGTGCGACCCTGGAACAGGTATTCCGCGACGAGGGAATCAACGTGCTCCGGCAGACGCGGACGCTTTCCGCGCGTCATGAGAATGGCGAATTCATCCTCGACACCAGCGCGGGAGAACTCACTGGCGAAGCATTGCTGGTCGCCGCCGGGCGCACCGCCAATACCGAGGCACTGGATCTCACATCGGTGGGCATTGCCACGGGGCCGGAAAGCTCGATCCGGGTCGATGAATTTTTCCGCACCAGTGCGCCGCACATCTATGCCGCGGGCGACTGCACGGACCAGCCGCAGTTCGTCTATGTGGCCGCGGCCGGCGGCTCGCGGGCAGCCAGGAACATGCTGGGGCAGTCAGCGACGCTGGACCTGCGCAGCATGCCCGCGGTGGTTTTCACCGACCCACAGATCGCCACTGTCGGCCTGTCGGAGGCGCAAGCGAACCTGCAGGGCATCGAGACCGACAGCCGGAGCCTGTCGCTCGACAATGTGCCGCGGGCGCTGGTCAACTTCGACACCCGTGGGTTCGTCAAGATCGTGGCCGAGGCCGGCAGCGGGCGGATCCTGGGCGTACAGGCGGTCGCCGCCGAGGCCGGGGAACTGATCCAGGCAGCGGCGCTGGCGGTCCACCACGGCATGACGGTGGAGCAGCTCGCCGCGCAGCTGTTTCCCTACCTGACGATGGTGGAGGGGCTGAAGCTGTGTGCGCAGACGTTCGCCAAGGACGTCAGCCAGCTTTCATGTTGCGCCGCCTGAGCGTCGCGTGCACGGGCGGACGGCGCCCCGAGGCGCAAGCGCTGCGCGTGGTGGACCAGCGGATCGGCTATGGTGCAGGCACCGCACAGAGGAACCGGCGATGAGGAAACTGGCGGTGCAACTGGCGCCACTGGCGCTGCTACTGCTCGCATCCTGCGGCGACCCGCAGCCGGCGCACGGGCCCGCTGCCGGAGTGCCGGACATGCCCGAGGCGATCAGCAACAACGCAGTCGCGGCGATCGAAGGCGCCCACGGATTTCGCCTCTACTCTTTTCTCGGCCTGAAGTCCGGCAAGACCTGGCGCGATACCAGCCGGGAGGCATTCGAGTTCGACTCCAGTACCGGCCGTTGGGCGGAATTGCCGCCGGTGCCGGTCCCGTCAGGACGGCTGGCGAGCATCGCCACCGCAGTCGATGGAAGGTTGTACCTGTTCGGAGGCTATACGGTCGCCGAGAACCACGAGGAAGTGTCCACGCCCGAAGTGCTGCGTTTCGATTCGCAAACCCGCGCCTACACGCGCGTCGCGGACATGCCGTTGCCGGTCGACGACAGCGTCGCGCTGGTCTACCGCGACCGCTGGGTGCTGCTGGTCAGCGGCTGGCACAAGAACGTCAACGTCGCCGCCGTACAGGTTTACGACACGCTGCACGATGCATGGTCCCAGTCGACCGACTGGCCCGGCACGCCCGTGTTTGGCCATTCCGGCGCGATTTCCGGCGAGCATCTGCTGGTCTGCGACGGGGTACGCCTGGATGTCGGCAGCGACGGCAAACGTAAGTTTTCGTCCTCGGGCGAATGCTGGCGCGGACAGATCCACGGCGGGGATCCCTCGACCGTGCAGTGGCACGCCACGAAGCCGCACCCCGGCATGCCGCGCTACCGGATGGGCGCGGCCGCGCTTCCAGGCGAGCACCGCGCGCTGTTCGCCGGCGGCAGCGTGAACCCTTACAACTACGACGGCATGGGCTACAACGACGTGCCGTCGGAGCCGCACGCCGGGACGCTGGTGTTCGACTTCGCATCGGGCGAGTGGTCGCAGCACGACACCCCGGCGGAGCCGACGATGGACCACCGCGGCCTGGCGTGCACCTCGCGGCAGTGCTACCTCGTCGGCGGCATGCGGAAGGGGCAGCGGGTAGCCGCCTCGGTGGTGGGCCTGGATGTCGCGTCCCTGCGCGGCACGGAACGAAAACCGTAGCTCGATCGCGACCGAGCTGGCACTTCCTGTTTCACCTTTTGCGTGCCCGTCGCTGCTCTAGCCTGTCAAGACCGCAACGACTGCTCGTTGCCCCATCGCCAGGCGTTGTGCTGCAGCCTGGAGAGGAGCCGCCATGAAGTTCACAGGATTCACCCGACATGCGGGGCTCACGCTGGGCCTGCTCGTGCTCGCGGCCAACGCGCTCGCATCGCCTGCCAGTTATCGGCTCCGCGTCGATGGCCTGGCGTGCCCCTTCTGTGCCTATGGCATCGAAAAACAGTTGAGCAAACTCGATGGCGTGGCCCGCGTCGAAACCGACATCGGCGATGCGTCGTCGTCGTGACGATGAAGGAAGGTGCGGCAATGGACGCATCGGCCGCACGCAAGGCGGTCGAAAAGGCCGGATTCACCCTGGAAGGCCTGGAAGCCGCGGCGCCGGACGCCTGAGCGTGGGTGAACCCCGACGCCGCCTGCCGGGATGGATGATCCTGACTGCGGCGATGCTGGCGCCAGGCACATCGGTTGGCGCCGCGCAGACCTTCAACTCCGCGCTCCCGGTGGCCGAAGGCAATCTCGTGGTGCGCCAGCAGTTCCTGTTCCTGCGTGCCGGTGACGACACCGGTGGCGCGGATCGCGACCTGGAGGTCTTCGGTGCCGTGTCGGTGATCGGCTATGGAATCGGCAGCGATCTGGCGCTGTTCGGCATGCTGCCGTACCTCGACAAGCAGCTCGATTTCACCACGCCGGGCGGGGAACGCATTTCTCGCGGCGCACGCGGCCGCGGCGATGCGCAGGTCTTCGCCCGTTACACGGTGCTGCAGAAGGACGGACGCGGCCAGTCGTTCCGGGTCGCGCCGTTCCTCGGCATCGAACTGCCGACCGGCGACGACCACCGCGGTGACGCCCGCGAGCCGCTGCCCCACCCGCTGCAACCGCGTCCAGAAATGGCGGCCGTCATCGTCCTGAGGCTGGCGCATCGTCGCTGCGTTCTCACTCCCCCAACACCCGAAGGAACCACATCCATGCAGGACATCACCCACGACCTCGTCGTGATCGGCACCGGCACCGCCGCCACCGTAACCGCGATGGGCTGCCGCAAGGCCGGCTGGTCGGTCGCCGTCGTCGATCACCGCCCGTTCGGCGGCACCTGCGCGCTGCGCGGCTGCGACCCGAAGAAGATGCTGATTGCCGCCGCGGAGGCCATTGATGCCGTCGAGCGCATGGGCGACATCGACACGGTCAAAGGCGACGTGCGCATCGACTGGGCCGCGCTGCAGCGGCACAAGCGCACGTTCACCGATCCGGTGCCCGAGAAGCGCGAGCAGGCCTACGCGAAGAACGGCATCGATGCGTACCACGGGCGCGCACGATTCAGCGGACGCGACACCGTGGTCGTGGACGGGGTGACCTTGAGGGCCAGGCACATCGTGATCGCCGCGGGCGCGGAGCCCGTCGAACTGCCGATCGAGGGCGCGGAGCATCTGGCAACCAGCGACGACTTCCTGGAGCTGGAATCGCTTCCCCGCCGGATCGTGCTGGTCGGCGGCGGCTACATCGGTTTCGAGTTCGCGCACATCGCCGCGCGCGCCGGCGCGCAGGTGACGATCCTCAACCGCGGCAAGCGGGCCCTGGCCGGCTTCGATCCCGACCTGGTCGACCTGCTCGTCGAGCGCACCCGCGCCCTCGGGGTCGACGTGCGCCTGGGTTACGAGGTCGAGGCCGTGCGCAGGTCCGGCGACGGATTCAAGGTCGAGGCGCAGGGTCCCGATGCTGCATTCGTGGCCGAAGCCGACCTGGCCGTCCACAGCGGTGGACGCAAGCCGGCGCTCGAAGCGCTGGACCTGGACGCGGCCGGCATCGCACATGAGAAAGGCCGGCTGTCGCTGGACAGCAACTTCCGCAGCACCTCCAACCCGATCGTCTATGCCGCCG
Organism: Pseudomonadota bacterium; assembly: GCA_030856985.1. Classification (GTDB taxonomy): domain Bacteria; phylum Pseudomonadota; class Gammaproteobacteria; order Xanthomonadales; family Xanthomonadaceae; genus Lysobacter_K. The sequence continues at coordinate 9,220 of JALYOG010000091.1, forward strand.
GAGATGCTGCCGGCGGTCCGCTACCGCTGACGCCGGTCGCCTCGCTGGAAGCGCACTCGGTGGTCGACACCCTGCTGGGCAGGAACAATGCCGGCGTGAACTACACCGGCATTCCCAGCGCCGTGTTCACCCTGCCGCCGCTCGCACGCGTCGGCATGCAGGAAGCCGAAGCGAAGGAACAGGGCCTGCGCTTCCAGGTCAAGCACGAATCCGTCCCCGGCTGGTTCACCGCGCGCCGGGTCAATGAATCCTGCTACGGCTACAAGGTGCTGGTGGAGGAAGGCAGCGGCCGCATCCTCGGCGCGCACCTGGTGGGGCCCGACGCGGCCGAGGTCATCAACCTGTTCGGATTCGCGATGCGCAGCGGCCTGGATGCCGATGCAATCCGGCATGCCATCTTCACCTACCCGACCGCGGCCTCCGACATCGAATCGATGCTGCCCTGAGACGCGGAAGACCGCTCGAAATTCAGCCCAGCACCACGCGCACCTGGTGCACCGCGCCGTCGCTGCCCAGAGGAATGCGCGCGGTGAACGGATCGTGCGCGGCGCGTTCCGGCGCCGCGCCGTCGAGTTCCACGAGTGCGACGCCGCGGTGCACGCCCTGCGGGTTTTCCACGCTGATTTCGTAGCGTGTGACCTCCCCGTTCGGCCCGCGGTGACGGTATGCGATCCGGTAGGCGGGCCACGACGCAGGAATGCAGGGGCTGATCAGCAGATGATCGCCCTGCACGCGGAAGCCCAGGATCGCCTCCATTCCCGCGCGGTAGATCCACGCGGCCGAACCGGTGTACCAGGTCCAGCCGCCGCGGCCGACGTAGGGGTCCACCGAATACACGTCGGCGCATGCCGCGTACGGCTCGACCTGGTAACGCTCGGCGGCCTCGGCGCTGTCGCTGTGGCGGATCGGATTGAGGATGTCGAACAATTCCGCGGCGCGCGTGCCCTGCCCCAGCTTCGCGTACGCGAAGACCGCCCAGGTGGCGCCGTGGGTGTACTGGCCACCGTTCTCGCGGATGCCGGGCGGATAGCCCTTGATGTAGCCCGGGTTCATGGCGCCGCGGTCGAAGGGCGGCGTGAACAGCAGCGCGAGCTTGTTGTCGTGGTCGATCAGGTGCTCGTCGACCGAGGCCATCGCCCGGGCCGCGTGGTCGGGATCGCCCGCGCCGGAAATGAGGCTCCACGACTGCGCGATGGTGTCGATACGGCACTCCTCGCTTTGCTGTGACCCCAGCGGCGTGCCGTCGTCGTAGTAACCGCGGCGGTACCAGTCGCCGTCCCAGCCGGCCGGGCCTTCGAGCGCCTCCTTCAACTTGGCCGCGTACGCATGCCAGGTCGCCAGCCGCGCCGGCTCGCCGCGCGCCTGCGCGTGGGGCGCGAAGGCCTCGATCGTGGCGAGCACGAACCAGCCCATCCACACGCTTTCGCCGCGGCCCTTCGCGCCGACTTCGTTCATGCCGTCGTTCCAGTCGCCGGTGCCGATCAGCGGCAGGCCATGGGGCCCGACGGTGAGACTGGAGTCGATCGCCCGCGCGGCGTGCTCGTAGAGGCTGACCTGCTCGTCGCCGGTCTCGGGCTGGAAGAACGCATCGGTGGCCCCTTCCTCCAACTCCGCGCCTTGCAGGAACGGCAGGCTTTCGTCCAGCACCGCGGTGTCCCCGCTCGTGGCGACGTAGTGCGCGGCCACGTACGGCAGCCAGAGCCGGTCATCGCGTATCCGCGTGCGGATGCCAGCGCCCGAGGGAGGCAGCCACCAGTGCTGCACGTCGCCTTCGGGGAACTGGCGTCCGCCTGCCCGCAACAGATGCTCGCGGGCGATGTCCGGCCGCGACGTGCAAAGTGCAGTCACGTCCTGCAACTGGTCGCGGTAGCCGTACGCGCCGCTGGACTGGTAATAAGCCGAGCGCGCCCACACCCGGCACGAGAGCGACTGGTACAGCAGCCAGTCGTTGAGAAGTATGTCCATCGACCGGTCCGGGGTGCTCACCTGCACCGTGTCGAGCAGGGCGTTCCACTGCTCGCGCACCTCGTCCAGCACTGCATCCAGATCCGCCTTGCGGTACTTCTCCACGAGCGCGCGCGCCTGCTCCTCCGATTCGGCATCGCCCAGGGCGAACACCAACTCGATCTGCCCGTCGGGCGCAAGCTCCACGGAGGTCTGCAAGGCGCCGCACGGGTCCAGCCCGGCGCCGGTGCGGCCCGACAGCGGTGCTCCGGCGATCAGCGACGCAGGCTCGCGAACCCCGCCGTGGCGTCCGAGGAACTCCAGCCGGTCGCCGCTATGCGCCGTCTGCCGGCCGCCCAGGTCGATGAACGAGGTGCGCTCGGCGAACTCGTCGCGCCACGCGTTGCGCGCGAACAGGGCGCCGGTCGCGGCATCCCTGGAGGTGATCACCGATGCCGCTGCGGTCTGGCCGTTCGGCCGCAACGCCCACTGCACGTAACCGGTGATCGACAGCCGCCTCGCGCGACCGGAGCGGTTGTGCAAACGCAGTCGCGACAGCTTGACCGAATCGGAGACCGGCACCGATTGCAGCAACTCGACGTCGACGCCATGCGCCTGGTGCCTGAATCGGCTGTAGCCCTTGCCGTGCTCGATCGTGTAGGTCGCGCCGGGCACCCGGATCGGCAGTGCGGTCGCAGTCCACAGGTCGCCGCTGTCTTCGTCGCGCAGGTAGAGCGCCTCGTGGGGCGTGTCGCTGACCGGATCGTTCGGCCACGGGGTCAGCGGATTTTTCTGGCTGTTGATCGACCACGTATAGCCGCCGCCCTCGGCCGAAGCGACGAAGCCGAAGCACGGATTGGCGACCACGTTGACCCATGGCAAAGGGGTGCAACGCCCGTCGTCCAGGGTGATCTCGTAGGTTCGGCCGCCGTCGCTGAATCCGCCGATGCCGTTGTCGAACTCGCGCGGCGGGCGCGGAAGTGGCTCGCCTGCCAGCGCTGCTTGCGCGGGCGGAGTCGCAGAGGGCTTTTTCACGTCGCGCGCAAGACCGGCATCGGCCTCACCCGGTGCGGCTTGCGGCAGTCCCGCCGAAGCGTCCAGCACCAGCCGCGCCGCCGCAGCCAGCCCGGTGCGCAGTTCGTCGCCCAGTTCGCTGTCGCGCAGCGCGAACACCTCGGCGGACACCCCATTGGATACGGACTTCAACTGCTCCGACTGCCGTTCGACGCAAGCGTCCAGCTGCGTCTGAACATCATCGGCACCCTCGCCTGTCGAGTTGAGCAGGACCACGTCGATACCCAGCCGCCGCGCATGCCAGTAACGCTGCGCCAGCAGCAGCTGGCCTGCGTTTTCCAGTCCCGCTTCGGCGTCCACGCGCATGAGCGCAATGGGGCGGTCGCCGGAAATCCCGCGGGGCCACAGCACCGGCGCGCCCCCGCACGCCTGCTCGATCACGTCGGCCGGAGCGCGCAGCCGCGCATCGGGGACCAGCAAGGCTCCGGCGAGGCGGCTGAAGCGTTCGGCCTGGGCGATGTCGATGCCCAACGCATCGAGCTCCGCATCGGCGCGGGCCTGTGCCGCGGAGAACACCTCGTCGGTGCCCTCGGCCGAGCCAAGCGGCTGCAGGATCGCCAGCGCGGCGCCGCGCGAGTCGCTGACCGCCGTCCAGAACGACACCCGCACGCTGGCGCCGGGCTCGACGCGGACCTGGCGACGCAGGCTGAATACCGGATCGAGCACGCAACCGCTGCGGTTGGACAATACCGCCCCCGGCTGCATCGCCAGTGCATCGCGCAGGGTTCGGCCACGGCCGAGAAAGCGCATGCGGTCGCTCTCGAACTCGCGCGTCGTTTCCGCCAGGCCCTCGACCCTCGCAAAGTGCGCCGCCCACACCTCCGGCTCGTCGACCTCGCGCCGCCTGCGCGTGGCGAGCAGCACGCCGCATTCCTCCACCCATTCCGTCTGCACGAACATCTTCGAAAATGCCGGATGCGCGGCATCGGCACCCGCGGGCCCGAGTACCAGCTCGGCATACGAAGTCAGACTGATGTTGCGCGGCGCGTCGCCGTGGTTGCCGATCGTGACCTGGCGTAGTTCGCCGTCGAAGCCGTCGGCAACGACCACTGCGATCGTGCTCGACAGCGATCCATGGCGGCGGGTGATGCTGGCATGTCCTTCGCCGAATGCGACCTCGTCGCCACCGGCCGTGTTGCCGTAGGGCTGCACGCCGGTCGACCAGGTTTCACCGGTGTCCTCGTCGCGCAGCAGCACGAAGCTGCCCAGGTGATCCCCCACCGCATCCTCGTGCCAGCGCGTGATCGCCAGGCCGCACCACCGGCTGTAGCCGGCGCCGGCAGCATCGACCATCACCGCATAGCGGCTGTTGGAAAGCAGCTGTACCGGCGGTCGATCGCCGACCGTGTACGCGAGGCCTGATGTCATGGGCTGGAACACTCCTGTGCGGTGCCGGCGTGCGGCCGCCACGCGAAGCGCCAACCTTGGGTGGCGTGCATGCAATGAAGCGTGAAATCCGTGGCGTTCGACTGCCGGTGCGGGCCGTCCGCGCGCGCGCAGAATGGCCCGGCGGCGACGCTCGCCGGGCAGGAACCCGGGCTGAACTGTTGATCACCTACACGCAAAGAATGCACCGGTAACAGCTAATGTCTTGCGCTGGGGACGCGCCCGTCCTCCACAGGGAGTGCCGGTGACATCGACAAGCAAGACACTCGCCAGTACCCGGCCGAAACGACGCATCGCGAACGCGCGATGACCGGCACTGCCGCCCTGCCGCGCGTCGCCCCTCGCAGACCGCGGAGCGGAACCCCGACCATGCCGACCGCGCGTCGAGCGTGCTGCCCGGCCCAGGCACGATGAACCAGCTCTCATCCATCGGCGGGACGATGCTCGAAGCCTCCGACGACAGCCTGCTGGACAGGCTGCAACGCACCGCATTCGAGTATTTCCTGCAGTCGGTGAACCCCGCCAACGGCCTGGTCCCCGACACTTCGCGCGAAGCTTCGCCGTCCAGCATCGCGGTGGTCGGCTTCGCGCTGTCGTCCTACCCGATCGCGGTGGAGCGTGGCTGGATGCCGCGCGCCGACGCGGTCAGGCTCACCCTCGCCGCGCTGCGCTTCTTCCGCGACGCCGAACAGAGCGAAGCCGAGCTCGCGACTGGCTACAAGGGCTTCTACTACCACTTCCTGGACATGCAGACCGGCGCGCGCATGTGGGACTCGGAACTTTCGATGATCGACAGCGCGATGCTGATCGCCGGGATGCTGGCCGCGGGCCGCTACTTCACCTCGGACGAAGCCGACGAGGTGGAGCTGCGCGCGCTGGCCGAGGAACTCTACCGGCGCGTCGACTGGCACTGGTCGCAGGACGACCGGCCGACCATCAGGATGGGCTGGAAACCCGAGTGCGGTTTCCTGCACTACGGCTGGGACGGCTACAGCGAAGCAATCCTGCTGTACGTGCTCGCGTTCGGTTCGCCGACCCACCCGATACAGGGTGGCGCGGCCTGCTTCCATGCGTGGACAAAAACCTACCAATGGGAAAATCTCTACGGCTACGATTACCTCTACGCCGGCCCCTTGTTCATCCACCAGTTCTCGCACGCGTGGATCGATTTCCGCGGCATCCGCGACAATTTCATGCGCGAAAAGAACTGCGACTACTTCGAGAACAGCCGGCGCGCCACGCTGGTGCAGCGTGAGTACACCAGGCGCAACCCGCTGCAGTTCACCGGCTACGACCCGGACTGCTGGGGCCTGACCGCGTGCGACGGGCCCAGCGGCGACATGGTCGACGAGGTAGGCAGGCCGCGTCAGCTGTTCGGCTATGCCGCGCGCGGCGTGCCGTACGGCCCGGACGACGGCACCCTCGCCGGCTGGGGCGTGCTGGCATCGCTGCCGTTCGCGCCCGATGAGGTCCTTCGCGCCACGCGCAGGATGCTCGAGCGCTACCCGGAAATGCTGCCGGGCCAGCGCTACGCGAGCAGTTTCAACCCGTCCCTCGCCGAGTCCGACGGGCCCGCCTGGGTCTCTCCCGGCCACTACGGGCTGGATCAGGGCATCGCCGCAATGATGATCGAGAACCATCGCAGCGGCCTGGTGTGGCAATTGATGCGCGACTGCCCGCATATCCGCAAAGGCCTGCGCAACGCGGGATTCAAGGGCGGATGGCTATGAGCGAAGTCGAGGCGCGCAAGCCGAATTCAAAGGAGCCTGCCGTTCCGAAGGGTCCGCCGCAGGACGCCTTCGAGCGCGCCCGCCTCGAGAACGTCCACCCGCCGGAATGGAAGAACCCCAAACCGGCCGCGCGATACGACCTGGTCGTGCTGGGCGGTGGCACCGCGGGTCTGGTGGCGGCACACGGCGCAGCGGGACTGGGGGCAAGGGTCGCGCTCGTGGAGCGCCACCTGCTCGGCGGCGACTGCCTCAACGTCGGCTGCGTTCCTTCCAAGGCCATCCTGCGCACGGGGCACCTGTACGCGGAAATGCGCAATGCGCGCCGCTACGGCGGGCAGGTACCCGACGACGTCGATGTCGACTTCGCCCAGGTTATGGAGCGCATGCGCGGGATCCGCGCGCGCATCAGCCGGGTGGATTCGGCGGAGCGACTCACCAAGGCCGGCGTGGACGTGTTCTTCGGGCACGCGCGCTTCACCGGCAGGGACACGCTGGCCGTCGAGGGGCTGCGGCTGCAATTCAGGAAGGCGATGATCGCGACGGGGTCGCGCCCGGACACGCCGTCCATTCCCGGCCTGGCCGAGGCGGGTTACCTCACGAACGAAACCGTCTTCGACCTCACGCAGCTGCCGCCTCGCCTGCTGGTCATCGGCGGCGGTCCGCTGGGCTGCGAACTGGCCCAAGCGTTCTGCCGCCTGGGCTCGAAAACCATCATCGCCCAGGACTGGCCGTTGTTCCTGCCCAGGGAGGAGCGCGACGCGGCATTACTGCTGGCGAACTCCTTCGCACGCGACGGCATCGAGGTGCGACTGAACACCCGCGCGGTGCGGGTGCGCGTGGAGAAAGGCGTCAAGCTGGTCGATCTGGTCAGCGACGACCACGAAAGCACCGTCGAAGTCGATGCGATTCTCACCGGCACCGGGCGTATCCCCAACACCGACGATCTGGGCCTGGAAGCTGCCGGCGTCGAGTGTGGCGACAAAGGCGACATCCGCGTCGACGACTTCCTGCGCACCAGCAATCGCCGCATCTTCGCCGCGGGCGACGTCGGGATGGATCAGAAGTTCACCCACACAGCGGACGCTTCGGCGCGGATCGTGGTCCACAACGCGCTGTTCTTCGGCCGCCAGCGCGTCAGCCGGCTCACGATTCCGTGGTGCACGTATACCGACCCTGCGATCGCGCACGTGGGGCTCTACGTGCGGCAGGCGCACGAACTCGGGATATCGGTCAAGACCTTCACCGTGCCGATGCATGAGGTCGACCGCGCGATCGCCGACGACGAGGAGACCGGCTTCGCCAAGATCCACGTCCGCGAAGGCACCGACCACATCATCGGCGCCACGATCGTCGCGCGCCGTGCTGGCGACATGATCAACGAAATCACCTTGGCGATGGTCGCCGGCGTCGGTCTGGGCACGATGGCGAAAGTGATCCACGCCTATCCGACCCAGGCAGAAGCGATCGCCAAGGCGGCGGACGCCTATAACCGCACGCGCCTGACGCCCATGCTGCGTTCCCTGCTGCGGCGGGTGGCGCGCCGGTGAAATCCGGCCGGTAGTCGATGTGCCTGCCCGTGGCGCATCCGCGTCCGATCCGTTGCATCCCGGCAGCCCGGACAACACATCAGGAGCAGCGAAATGAACGTGCTGGTTATCGACATCGGCGGGTCCCACATCAAGTTCCTGGTCACCGGGCAGGAGGAACCGCGAAAGTTCGACTCCGGCCCGGACACGACCGTCGAGCAGATGGTGGCCGTCGTGCGCGAGATGACCGGCGACTGGAGCTACGACGTGGTTGCCATCGGCTATCCCGGACCCGCCGCGCGCGGGAACCCGACCGCCGATCCGCCCAATCTCGCACCCGGGTGGGTCGGCTTCGACTTCGAGGCCGCATTCGAGCGACCGGTGAGGCTGATCAACGATGCGGCGATGCAGGCACTGGGCAGCTACGCAGGCGGAAGAATGCTGTTCCTGGGCCTGGGCACCGGCCTGGGTTCGGCGATGGTGGTCGACGGCACCATCGTGCCGATGGAGCTGGCGCATCTTCCGTACAGGAAGTCGACCTATGAGGACTATGTAAGCGCCGCCTCGCTGGAAAGCCGCGGCAGGCGCAAATGGCGCAGGCACGTGGACGACGTGGTCGAGCACCTGTCGGCCGCGCTGCAGCCCGAAGAGGTGGTACTGGGCGGCGGCAATGTCGAAAACCTCGACCCCCTCCCGAAAGGGTGCCGCGCCGGCGACAACGCCAACGCCTTCACGGGTGGATTCCGCCTCTGGGACGACGCTGCGTCGCGCGAAAGTGCCTGCGGTGGCGACTACTCCCGCATGCGCAGCGGATCGCGGGCGATCGCGAACGATCGCCTCACTCAAACAACGGACAAAAAGGAAAAAGGCATGCAGATCGGAATGATCGGACTTGGCAGGATGGGCGCGAACATGAGCTTGCGACTGCTCGCGGGCGGCCACGAATGCGTGGTGTTCGACAAATCGCCCAAGGCGGTGAAGGAACTGGCCAGGAAAAAGGCGGTGGGCGCCTCGTCGCTGGAGGACCTGGTGAAAAAGCTGGAGTCGCCGCGGGCGATCTGGATGATGATTCCCGGCGCCTTCGTCGAACAGCTCATCCAGGAGCTTCTTCCGCACCTGGAGAAAGGCGACACGCTGATCGACGGCGGCAATTCGTACTACGTCGAGGACATCCGGATCGCAAAAGAGCTGAAGGAGAAGGGCATCCACTACATCGACTGCGGCACCAGCGGCGGCGTGATGGGCCGGGAGCGCGGTTACAGTCTCATGATCGGCGGCGACAAGAAGGCGGTGCAACGGCTGGACCCGATTTTCAAGACGCTCGCGCCGGGCGCAGGCGACATCGACCCCACGCCGGGGCGGGAGAAGCTCGGCGGCACCGCCGAGCAGGGCTACCTGCATTGCGGTCCCAGCGGCGCCGGGCACTTCGTCAAGATGGTCCACAACGGCATCGAATACGGGATCATGGCGTCCTACGCCGAAGGCATGAACATCCTGGCGCGTGCGAACGTCGGCAGGACCGAGCAGCAGCACGACGCCGAGACCACGCCGCTGCGCAACCCTGAGGAATTCCAGTACGACATCAATATCCGCGATGTCGCCGAGGTCTGGCGCCGCGGCAGCGTCATCGCATCCTGGCTGCTCGACCTGACCGCCACCGCGCTGACGCGCGATCCGGACCTGGAGAAATTCGACGGACGCGTGTCCGACTCGGGCGAGGGCCGCTGGACGATCAAGGCCGCGGTCGACGAAGGGGTGCCCGCACCGGTGCTCAGCGCCGCGCTGTACTCGCGTTTCAGTTCGCGTGGCGAGGGAGAGTTCGCCGGCAAGCTGTTGTCGGCGATGCGCTTCGAATTCGGCGGCCACGAGGAAAAGCCAGGAGGCTGATGCGAGAGCGCCTCGCCCCGCCCTCGCCGCCAGCAGGAGTGATTCCGTGAAGCCCGCCGACCGCGCCGACGTCAAACTGCGATGGCACCCGATGGCCGACGCCGACGCCGTGCGCGAGGCCGCGTTCCGGCGCGTGCTCGACGCGGCCGATGAGGCAGTGCGCGAGCGCGGGCGGTTCCTGGTCGTGCTCGCCGGCGGCGGCACGCCGCGCGGGGTCTATCGCATGCTTCGCAGCGCGGACGCCGACTGGTCGAAGTGGCACGTGTACTTCGGCGACGAGCGCTGCCTGCCGCCGGGAGATCCGGAGCGCAACAGCACGATGGCGGCCGAGGCATGGCTAGAGCACGTGGCGATCCCGCCCGGCCAGGTCCATGCGATCCCGGCCGAACTGGGTGCGGATGCGGCCGGGGCGGCGTACGCTAAGCTGCTGCAGGGGCAGGCCGAGTTCGACCTGGTGTTGCTGGGACTCGGCGAAGACGGACACACCGCGAGCCTGTTCCCGGGCCACGACCCCGGGCGCACCCCGGATTCTCCCGACGCGATTGCGGTAATGGATGCGCCCAAGCCGCCACCACAGCGGGTGTCGCTGAGCGCCCAGCGCCTGAGCCGCACGCGCGCGGCGCTGTTCCTGGTCACCGGCGAAGGCAAGCGCGATACGGTTGCCCGGTGGCGCGGCGGCGCCGACATTCCAGCGCGCGCCATCGTCCCGCCCGGCGGCGTCGACGTGCTGGTCGAATCGACGCTGCTGTCGGACGACCCGGGCGCGAAGACGTAGAGCGCGACGCGCGCGGAGTGCGCATCGCGGGCCCGAATCAGGCTCCGGCAGAAGTGCCCTTCCATTTCCAGTCGCGGATTTCCGGCATGTCCTCGCCGTGGGCTTCGATGTAGCGGCGGTGCTCGACAAGTTTCCGCTCCATCCTGCGCTGCACGGCAGCGCCGCGCTCGCCGAGCAGGGGGAGCCGCTTGATGCCGGCCATCACCAGGTGGAAGCGGTCCAACTCGTTGAGTACGGTCATGTGGAACAGCGTCGTGACCGTGGAATCCGTACTTCCGGATGCCGTCGGCGTGGTACCGGCGAGGGATTGGCAGCAGGGATGCGAGCCGGGGCAGCGAACGATGGAACGCGGTGTCGAAGCATGCGACCTGCCACAGTTGCGGATGTCGCTCGCGCAGCGCCTCGATCAGCCTGATCTCCAGCGGCAGGTGCTCGGGCACGAATGCCACGATGCGGCGGAGTTCCTCCAGCAGGCCAGCATCGATGCACGTCGGTGCGTTGCGCGCCATGCCGTGCACGAGCCGATGCCCGACCGCATGCACGCGTTCGAACTGCGCCTGCGCCTGAAGCCAGTCGAGCAGCAGCTCGACCGCGGAGTTCGCGTCCTCGTCGTCCACGCAGGAGCCGTCGTGCGATGCCCCGGCCTCGTCGGTGAATTGCAGGCACGGCCGCTTGCCGATGCCGTCGACCTTGCCGCCGAGCACCCGCCGCAGCGGATCGCCGCCTTCGAATAGCGCAAAGCGGATGCTCGATGAGCCGCCGTTTATCGCCAGGATCGTCAACTGCTGTCCCTGCCCTGCGTCGCCTTGAAACGGCGGCCGCCGCAGCTCACCACGGCGCCTGCAATCGGCACGTGAGGGCGGAATTCACGAGCGCCGCGACTTTCTCCGCGATGCCACCTACTTGCGGATCAGCGCTTTCGCACGGGCGCAGACCTCGTCCGCCGTGAAGCCGTATTCGCGCAACAGCACCTTGGTCGGCGCCGAGGCACCGAAGGTCTCGACGCTCATCACGTCGCCACTGGGGCCGACATGACGGTGCCAGCCCTGCGACACGCCCAGTTCGACCGCCAGTCGCGCCCCGACCTTCGGCGGAAGGATCTCGTCGCGCTCGGACTGCGGCAGCGCCTCGAACAGTTCCCAGCTCGGCATCGACACGCAGCGCACAGCGACGCCGTCCTTGCGCAGGCGTTCTGCCGCCGAAAGAATCAGCGCCACCTCCGACCCGCTCGCGATCAGGATCAGCTCCGGTTTCGCGTCGGGCGCATCCAGCAGCACGTAGGCGCCGCGACGCAGCCCGTCGGCGGAAGCGTAACGGCTGCGATCGAGCGTCGGCAGGTCCTGGCGGCTGAGCGCCAGCAGCACCGGGCGGTCCTGCGTTTCGATTGCCACGCGCCACGCGACCGCGGTCTCGTTGGCGTCGCAGGGGCGGATCACGGTCAGGTTCGGGATTGCCCGCAGCGAAGCCAGCTGCTCGACTGGCTGGTGCGTCGGGCCGTCCTCGCCGAGCGCGATGCTGTCGTGGGTGAACACATGCACGATGTGCAGGCCCATCAGCGCCGCCAGCCGGATCGAGGGACGCATGTAGTCGGAGAAGATCAGGAAAGTCGCTCCGTACGGAATGAAGCCACCGTGCGCCGCCATGCCATTGACGATTCCGCCCATCGCGTGCTCGCGCACGCCAAAGTGCAGGTTGCGCCCCGAGCGGCTCCAGTCGCCGGCTTCGGGCTTCTTGCTGTCGCTGGCCGCATCGGCCGGCGGACTGAAGTCGCCGACCTCCTTCAGCGCGGTCTTGGTGGACGGATCCAGGTCGGCCGATCCGCCGCTGAGCGCCGGCAGGTTCGGTGCGATCGCGTTCATCACCTTGCCCGAGGCGACACGCGTCGCCATGCCTTTCTCGTCGGCGGGAAATTCGGGGATGTCCTCGTCCCAGCCCGGCGGCAGCTCGCCACGCAGGCTGCGCTCGAGTTCCTTGGCAAGCTTGGGGAACGCCTTGCGGTACGCGGCCATCCGCGTGTCCCAGTCGGCCTCGTCGTCCGCGCCGCGCGAGACCGCCTCGCGGAAGTGCGACAGTGCCTCCTTGGGGATCAGGAACGCGGGCTCGGCCGGCCAGCCCAATGCCTCCTTGGTCAGCGCGACCTCATCGCTGCCCAGCGGCGAACCATGCGCCTCGAAGCTGTCGACCTTGTTCGGCGAGCCATAGCCGATGTGGGTGCGCACGAGGATCAACGACGGCCGGCCGGTTTCCTCGCGCGCCTTGCGCAGGGCGGCCTCGATCGCCTCCAAGTCGTTGCCGTCGGAGACCGACACGGTATGCCAGCCGTAGGCCTCGAACCGCTTCGCGCGGTCTTCGGTGAAGTTGATCTCGGTGCCTGCCGCCAGGGTGACCAGGTTGTCGTCGTACAGGCAGGTGAGCTTGCCGAGCTTCAGGTGGCCGGCCAGCGAAGCCGCCTCCGATGCGATTCCCTCCATCAGGTCGCCGTCGCTGACCAGGGCGTAGGTGCGGTGATCGAGGATCGCGTGATCGGGACGGTTGTAGCGCGCGGCGAGCTGCGCCTCGGCAATGGCCATGCCGACCGCATTGGCCATGCCCTGCCCCAGCGGTCCGGTGGTGGTTTCCACGCCGGGCGTGTGCCCAAGCTCCGGATGGCCCGGTGCCTTGCTGCCCCACTGACGGAACTGCTTGATCTCGGCCAGCGGCAGATCGAAACCCGTGAGGTGCAGCAGCGAATACAGCAGGGCCGAGCCATGGCCGGCCGACAGCACGAAGCGGTCGCGATCGACCCAGTGCGGATTGTGCGGGTTGAACTTCATCAGGCGCGTCCACAGCACGTAGGCCATCGGTGCGGCGCCCAGCGGCAGCCCGGGATGCCCACTGTCGGCTTTCTGCACCATGTCCACCGACAGGAAGCGCAGAGTGTTGACGCATTGCTGATCGAGATCGCCGGTCGTTGCGGGCTTGGTGGTCATGGACGGTTTCCGTGTTCGTGTGGGCCCGGCGCGCGAGTCGCGCGGCGGCTATTGCGCCTTCAGCGCGGTGTCGACGATCGCCTGCGCTTCGGACAACAGCGACTGCAGGTGCTGCTCGCCCTTGAAGCTCTCGGCATAGATCTTGTAGATGTCTTCGGTGCCCGACGGCCGCGCCGCGAACCAGCCGCTGGCCGAGGTGACCTTGATGCCGCCGATCGCGGCACCGTTGCCGGGCGCGCGATCGAGCACGCCGGTGATCTCTTCGCCCGCAAGCGTGGTGCTGCGTATCTGCTCCGGCGACAGCCTGGACAGGCGCGATTTCTGCTCGGCCGTCGCCGGCGCTTCGACGCGGTTGGACAGCGGCTCGCCGAGTTCGCCCGCCAGTTCGCGGTAGCGTTCTCCCGGATCGCGACCGGTGCGCGCGGCGATTTCCGCAGCAAGCAGGCACGGCGCCATCCCGTCCTTGTCGGTGGTCCAGACGCTGCCGTCGCGGCGCAGGAACGAGGCGCCCGCACTCTCCTCGCCTCCGAAGCCCAGCGAACCGTCCAGCAGGCCGTCGACGAACCACTTGAAGCCCACCGGCACCTCGTAGAGCCCACGCCCGAGCCGCTGGGCGATGCGGTCGATCAGCGAGGTGCTCACCAGGGTCTTGCCGATGCCGGCATCCGCGCTCCAATGGGGCCGGTGGGCGAACAGGTAGTCGATCAGCACCGACATCGAATGGTTGGTCGGCATCAGCCCGGCGGCTGGCGTGACGATCCCGTGCCGGTCGTAGTCGGTGTCGCAGGCGAAGGCGATGTCGTACCGGTCCTTGAGGCCGATCAGGCGCTGCATCGCGCACGCCGAGGACGGGTCCATGCGGATCTTGCCGTCGTGGTCGACACTCATGAAACTGAAGGTCGGATCGATCGTTTCGCTGACGACGTCGAGGTCGAGGCGGTAGCGCTCGGCGATCGCCGCCCAGTAGTGCACGCCGGCGCCGCCCAGCGGATCGACGCCCATCCGCACGCCGGAGCCGCGGATCGCATCGAAATCGACCACCTCGCCCAGGTCACCGACGTAGGCGTTCATAAAGTCGTGTTCGCGCGTGCTGTCGGCAGCGCGCGCCTTGTCGTAAGGAATCCGGAGAACGCTACGCAGGCCGTCGGCCAGCAGCGCGTTCGCGCGTTCCTGGATCCAGCCGGTCACGCCGGTGTCGGCCGGCCCGCCGTTGGGCGGGTTGTACTTGAGGCCGCCGTCCACGGGCGGGTTGTGCGAGGGCGTGATCACGATGCCGTCGGCCCGCCCGGTCGTGCGGCCGCGGTTGTGCACGAGGATCGCGTGCGAGACCGCCGGCGTCGGGGTGAACTCGCCGCCGGCGGAGATCATCGTCTGCACGCCGTTACCGGCGAGCACTTCCAGCACGCTCTCGAAGGCCGGCTGCGACAGCGCATGGGTGTCGATGCCCACGAACAGCGGCCCGTCGATGCCCTGGCCGCGGCGGTAGTCGCAGACCGCCTGGGTGATCGCCAGTACGTGCCATTCGTTGAAGCTCCGGTCGCGCGCACTTCCGCGGTGCCCCGAAGTGCCGAACGCCACCCCCTGCGCCGGCACACCGGGGTCGGGCCGCAGGTCGGCATAGTCGGCGATCAGTTTCGAGACGTCGATCAGCAGCGACGGCGGCGCGGGCTTTCCCGCGAGCGGACTGATCGATGCGCTCATCCCGCGTTCCCCGCAGCGACGCCGCGCAGACGGCGGTAGCGCCGGATCAGCGTGTTGGTGGAGCTGTCGTGATCCAGTTCGGGCTCATCGCGGCTGGCGATTTCCTTCGCCGTGCGCGTCGCCAGCGCCTTGCCCAGTTCGACGCCCCACTGATCGAACGAGTCGATATCCCAGATCACGCCCTGCACGAACACGCTGTGTTCGTACAGCGCCACCAGCGCGCCGAGCGTGTACGACGTGAGGCGCTCGGCAAGCAGGGTGCTGCTCGGCCGGTTGCCTTCGAAGGTGCGGTGCGGCACCAGGTCGTCGGACACGCCGCTCGCGCTCACCTCCTGCGCGGTCTTGCCGAAGGCCAGGGCCTCGCTCTGCGCGAACAGGTTCGCCATCAGCAGATCGTGCTGGTCGCCACCGCACCCTTCCGGCAGCCCATTGAGCGGCTTGTTGAGCGGTTTGCAGAAGCCGATGAAATCGCAGGGGATCAGGTGCGTGCCCTGGTGGATCAGCTGGTAGAACGAATGCTGGCCGTTGGTGCCCGGTTCGCCCCAGTAGATCGGTCCGGTGGCATGGTCCACCGGCTGGCCATCCCGGGTCACATGCTTGCCGTTGCTCTCCATGGTCAATTGCTGCAGGTAGGCCGGAAAGCGCTTGAGGTACTGCTCGTAGGGCAGCACCGCCACAGTCTGGGCGCCGAGGAAGTTCGCGTTCCAGACTCCAAGCAGCGCCATGATCGCCGGCAGGTTGCGTTGCAGGGGCGTGCTGCGGAAATGCTCGTCCATGGCATGGAAGCCGGCCAGCATTTCGCGGAACTTGTCGGGACCGATCGCCAGCATCGTCGAGAGCCCGACCGCGGACTCCATCGAATAGCGGCCGCCGACCCAGTCCCAGAAGCCGAACATGTTCTCGGTATCGATGCCGAACTTCGTCACCTCGTCCGCGTTGGTCGACACCGCGACGAAGTGCTTCGCCACCGCGCCGCCGTCGTCGCTCTCGTCGACGCCCAGGCCATGCAGCAACCAGCTTCGGGCAGCCTGGGCGTTGGTCAGGGTCTCGATCGTGGTGAAGGTCTTGGAGCAGACGATGAACAGCGTCTCGGCCGGCAGCAGATCGCGCGTGGCTTCGACGAAATCGCTGCCGTCGACGTTGGAGACGAAGCGGAAGACCATCTCGCGCTCGCTGTAATGGCGCAACGCCTCGTAGGCCATGACCGGGCCGAGATCCGATCCGCCAATGCCGATGCTGACCACGTTGCGGATGCGCTGTCCGGTATGGCCGGTCCAGGCCCCGCCACGAACGCGCCGCGAGAAGTCCGACATTCGGTCGAGCACGGCGTGGACATCCGGCACCACGTTGCTGCCGTCGACTTCGATGCACGCGTCCGCAGGCGCGCGCAACGCGACGTGCAGCACCGCGCGATCCTCCGTGGCGTTGATCCTCTCGCCACCGAACATCGCGGCGATGCGCTCCCGGACTCCGCAGGCATCGGCCAGACGCAGCAGCAGGCGCATCGTCTCCTCATCTACGCGCTGCTTGGAGTAATCGAGATACAGGCCGACCGCCTCGGCATGCATGCGCTCTCCGCGGCCCGGATCGGCGGCGAACAGACCACGCAGGTGCCGCGCCGCGTGTTCGTCGGCGTGTCGGCGCAGGGCCTGCCATTCGGGCCGGTGGGTCAGCGAGGTCGGGGAAGACGCGGCCTGGGAGCGCGGGGAACGGGAATCGGGCATGGGGGCACTCATCTGCGGTTTCAGTGCGCGCCGGCGAGCGCGGCGCTCTTTTCGGCGATGCGTTCGAGCAGTTGCTTCCAGGATTTCACGAACGACTTCGCGCCATCCTTCTGCAGCTTGATGGCCAGTGCGTCGAGGTCGACGCCCGCCTTTTCGAATCGCGCCAGCATGGCCTCGTACGCGGCGCCGTCGGTCGCCATTGGCCCATCGACGCTGCCGTCCTCGGCAAAGGCCAGCAGGGTCTTTTCCGGGATCGTGTCGATGGTGTCCGGCGCGGCCAGGGCTTCCACGTACAGCGATTTGGGCGCGTCCGGATCCTTGCTGCCGGTGCTCGCCCACAGCAGGCGCTGCGGCTGCCCGCCGGCGTTCGCCAGCTTGAGCCACCGCGGCGACGCCAACAGGTCGCGATACGCCACGTAGGTGCGCCCGGCCATCGCGATTCCCAGCTTGTTGCGCAGCTCCGCTGGCACCTCGTCCTTCACCGACGCGTCCCAGCGACTGACGAACAACGAAGCGACCGAGGCCACGCGCGGGTCCAGCCCGGCTTCGAGGCGCCGTTCGATGCCCCGCAGGTAGGCGTTGGCGGCCTCCAGGTACTGCTCGCGCGAGAACAGCAGTGTCACGTTCACCGGGATCCCGGCAAAGATCGATTCCTCGATCGCCGCGATGCCTTCAGGCGTGCCTGGAATCTTCACGAACAGGTTGGGCCGGTCGGCCTGCTCGTGGATCTGGCTTGCGGCCTTGATCGTGCCGTCGGTGTTTTCGGCCAGCATCGGCGACACCTCCATCGAGACCCAGCCGTCGGCCTCGTCGCTCTGGTCGAACATCGGCCGGAACAGGTCGGCAGCGCGCCGCAGGTCTTCCAGCGCGAGCTCGATGAACAGCGCTTCTCCGGACTTCCCCGCCTGCGCCTTCTCGCCGATGCAGGCGTCGTAGGTATCGCCGCCGCCGATCGCGTCGTCGAAGATGCTCGGGTTGGAGGTCAGGCCGGTGAGGGAAAGATCGTCGATATAGCCTTGCAACGTGCCGTCGTCGAGCATCTCGCGGGTGATGTTGTCCAGCCAGATGCGCTGGCCGAGCTCGTGCAGTTGTCGGGTCGTTTTCATGATTGCTCCGGAATGGTGGGTTCGCGCATGGAGGCGCGGTCGGGGTTCGGGATGCCGGTGGGAGTGCCTGTCCGGAAGTCCGCCGCCGACAATTCGCAGAGATCGCCGATGCGGTCGATGCGGACATCCGGCGGGCAGTCGAACCGCTTGCCGTCGGACTCGTCGGCATAGTGACCCTGGTGCACGAACACGGTGGTGAGCAGCTCGCCGAGCACCTGCTTCATCGCCGACAACAGTTTGGGCTTGTCGTCGATCATCACGTAGCGCAACGCCGGGTAGCGCTCCTCGATCAGTCCGGTCCGACGCTCCTTGTGGCGCGTGACCAGCACCCGTCCGTCGACCGCATCCCACAGGCCCGATCGCTGGACCTTCCGCGGCTGGAACACGATGTCGCCATCGGTGAGGATCACCGTCGTCCCGAACGATTGCAGGTGCTCCAGCGCCGCGTGGGCGCCCGGATAGACGCGCTCCTGGAACGGGTAGTCGATGATGAACTGCGACATCAGCAGCAACTCGGGCGGGTCCTCGACGCCGTCGCGGAACGTCTGCAGCGTGCCCAGGTAATCGGCGTAGCCGAGCCGGTCGCGTCGCTCGTCATAGAGCGACCAGTAGCGCTTGCGCTGGTGCTCACCGAATTCCCGGTCGAGCCGCTCGGTAAGGTCCGCCGCGAAGCGGTCGTTGTCGAGCAGGGTGTTGTCGACGTCGAACAGGAACACCCGGCCTGCATGATTCAACATGGCTGGGTCTCCTCGGGCTTGGGATCGTGCCACTTGTCGTCGTTCATCAGGACCTCGGCGGCGCCGGGTGGACCCCAGCTGCCGGGCTCGTACTCCTGCACCGCCGGCGGGTTCGCGAGCACCGGCTCCAGCACCCGCCATGCCGCCTCGACGCTGTCGTCGCGCGTGAACAGCGCCGAGTCGCCGCACATCGCATCGCGCAGCAGGCGCTCGTAAGGGGAGTCCTCCGCCGCCGGCTCGTGGCGGGCGACGAGTTGGACCTGCTCGCCGCGCATTTCCTCGCCGTGTTGCTTGACGCGGGCGCCGAGGGAAATGACCACTTCGGGGCTGAGCCGGAAGCGGATGAAGTTGGAGGTGTCTGGGCTGATCTCGTCGAAGATCGCCAGTGGCGGGCACTTGAGATTGACGCGCACCTCGGTTGCGGTGATCGGAAGGCTCTTGCCGGCACGGACGTACCAGGGCACGCCGCTCCATCGCCAGGTGTCGATGCGCAGGCACAGCGCTGCAAAGGTCTCGACCTGCGAATCGTCGGCGACGCCTTTTTCGTCGCGATAGCCGCGGAACTGGCCGCGCATCACCTGGGCGGGGTCGAGCGGACGGATCGCGCCGAACAGCCTCAGTTTCTCCGCGCGCACCGACAGCATGTCGCGCCCGGCGGGCGGATCCATCGCCAGCAGCGCGACGACCTGGAGCATGTGGTTCTGCACCACGTCGCGCAACGCGCCGACCTCCTCGTAGAACGCGCCGCGGCCCTCCACGCCGAAGCTCTCGGCCATGGTGACCTGCACGCTGTCGATGTAGTTGCGGTTCCAGATCGGCTCCAGAAACGCGTTGGCGAATCGGAAGTACAGCAGGTTCTGCACCGCCTCCTTTCCGAGGTAATGGTCGATGCGGAATACCGACGTCTCCGGAAACACCGCATGGAGCGTATGGTTGAGTTCCTGCGCGGACGCAAGGTCGCGGCCGAAGGGCTTCTCCACGATGATCCGCGCGTTCTCCGCGCAACCCGAGTCCGCCAGGCCCTGCACGACCTTTCCGAACATCGCCGGCGGGATCGCCATGTAGTGCAGCGGATGCTTCGCCTTGCCGAGCGCCTTTTTCACGCGGGTGAAGGTCTTCTTCTCGGCGTAGTCGCCATCGATGTACTGCAACTGTTCCGACAGTTTGGAGAACGCGTCCTCGTCGATCCCGCCGTTCTTCTCCAGGCTGTCGCGAACGTGTTCGCGCAGCTTTTCCACGGTCCAACCCGCACGGGCTATGCCGATGACCGGCATGTCCAGTTCCCCCGCAAGAACAAGCGCCTGCAACGCGGGAAAGATCTTCTTGAAGGCGAGATCGCCGGTCGCACCAAAAAAGACGAAGGCATCCGATCGGGGTTCGGTCATGGCGGGTCAGTCGCTCAGTGGAGTGGGAACGTCGTCGCCGGCGTGACCGGAAACGTGCAGAGGAAACGGAAGCCATCCGGCGGACGAGCGCGTGCCGAGCCACGATGCGGTGTCCGCGGACCGCCGCCAGCTCGTTGCGCGGGGGTCCGGAAACGGGAACATGATGTTCGTCCGTGCTTGATGAGTCGTTCCTCCGTGGCACGCGCGCGGCGTGTGCATCGAAAAGTCTTTGTACGGGCCCCGCATCGCAGGCGCTTCGCCGTTCGGTTCGCATTCCTGACGCAAGGCGAAGTGCCTGGAGCGGCAGCGCGCGTGGGCCAGAAAGTCGCCACTGCAAGGGCGGCTCGCGCAGTGGGCATGGTGCGTGCGGAAGCATGAAAAACAGATGATGTTTTTGCTGTAATCGCGTGGTCCACGCAGCCACGCGCGAGCTGTGTTGCCGCAGCGCTTTGCTATGAACTTGACAGCAGGCGTGCCGCTCCGCGCGCAGCGCAGAACCTCGCGCGGGGCGAACCATTTCGTCCACCGATTCTTCAGCACTGCGCGCGACGCGGCGCGTGGAGATCGCCTCAGAAATTCGCCGCGCGAGGGCGGCTCTGCTCACGCATGAAGGCCTCCAGGCGTTCGGTGATCAGCCGCGCCGTGGCCTGGAACGCCAGCCTTCTGGATGCGTCGTCGGAGCCGGCGATCGACGGGTCGGCAAAGCCCCAGTGGAACTGCACCGGCGCGCCCGGCCAAACCGGGCAGACCTCGCCGGCGGCGTTGTCGCACACCGTGATCACGTAGTTCATTTTCGGAGCGTTGCGCCCGCTGAACGCGTTCCAGTGCTTGCTGTGCATTCCGGCCGTCTCGCAGCCGAGGGATCGAAGCACTTCCAGCGCGAACGGATTCACCCGGCCCGAGGCCTTGCTGCCCGCGCTGTACCCGATCCAGCGGCCCTCGCCAAGGCGGGTCGCGATGCCCTCGGCCAGGATGCTGCGCGCGGAGTTGTGCGTGCACAGAAACAGGATTCGTAGTGGCCGATCATGCATTGACTTCGGATTCCTGGACGTTGCAGTGACTGGAACCGGCATCGTCTTCGGCATCCAGATCGCCCCACACGATATCGCGGTAATCGAACCCCGTCGCGAGCCACGGTTTGACGATCTCGAAGTAAGGCGAGACGTCGAAGTCGCGGGGCGCGAACAGGCTGTAATGGCGGATGTGCATCGCTTCGGCGTCCGATGCGCAGGCCACGGGCGCGGCGATGCCGGACTCTGCCGTCGGCAGGATCGGATAACGGATCGACTGGAACGCCTGCGCGATGAGCGTGGAGCAGATGGCTCGCGTGGGATCTCCGCTTCCGAACGCGAGCATTCGCCGCCGCATCCAGATCGGGACCGGCGGGGTCGGCAGGAGGTAGCGCGCAAGGTCCAGCACATTGCGCATGTCGTAGCGCGAACCCACGCGGTCGGCTGCGTAGCGCAGCACCTGCTGGCGCGCCGCTTCGTCCAGGCTCACGGGCCGGCAGATGCGGGTGTGGAAGCCGGCGAATTCGTCCACTCCGACGATGCGCACGCCTTCGACGATGTCGGCTTCCACGAAGCAGCACCGAGGCCCGCCGCCGACGTACAGCGCCGCATGCGACCAGGTCGACTGCGTGAGGTACTTGATCGCGGTGCTGATGCGGCTGTGTCCTTCCACCAGCAGCACGTCGCCGGGACGCAAGGTGGCGAGCAACAGATCCGGCGGGGTCTCCGGGGCGGCGCCATGCAAGTGGATCCGCTGCGCGAGATAACGCGCGAGGGCGGAGCCCGCCCAGGACAGCGACTTGTCGGCGACGTGCACTGACGACGCCTCAGCGATCCGACGGTTGCGTTCGCACCGGGGCGCGCGCGTCCGTGCCCGGGCACGCAAGATTGCACCCGGCATGCGGTCGTCGGCGTGCGGCGGGCATCAGGCGCTCCTGGCCAGCTTCGTCGCTTCGCGCTGCCAGTGCAGCAGCGTGGAGGGATGCACGCCGAACTCGCTGCCCGCGACGACGCCCAGTTGTTCGGCGAGCAATCCGATGATCGCCATGTGGTGGATCGTGTGGCTGAAGAGAAAAACCAGCTCGCGACCGGCGCTGGAATGTATCGCGATCGCCTTGGACGCGGTCGGATGGTTGAGCTGTAGCGCCTCGCGCGCAAAACGCGGGGACAGGCGCTCGAGCGCGGCGGAAAGCCCGGCGAGCCGGAGGCACGCAGCCGCCGGATCGGACTCGATGACGGGGTCGCGCAGGCGGTGCTCGTAATCCACGCGCGTGCCGCCCGCGTCGCCGGTTATCCCGCTCAGGAACGATTCGTAGTGGTTCACGATATGGCGTACGTGCTTGCCGATCGCGTGCTGGCCCTGCGGACCGAGCGAGCGCTGGTAGGGCTCGGGCGCAAGCCGCCCGACCAGCTGGGCGAGCTGCGCGAGTACCCGGGTGTTTTCGTGCACGAGCTCGTCGATTTCCGGCGAACCCGCGGCGGTGATGTTGGACATTCTGCAATCCATTGGCTGGCAAATGCGGTCGAACTGAAGGCGGTAACAC
Organism: Pseudomonadota bacterium; assembly: GCA_030856985.1. GTDB lineage: Bacteria > Pseudomonadota > Gammaproteobacteria > Xanthomonadales > Xanthomonadaceae > Lysobacter_K. The sequence goes on from JALYOG010000091.1 coordinate 31,718, forward strand.
AGCAGACGCTCGGGCCGGCCGTGCGGGCCGGCCCAGCGCTTGCAACTCAGTAGCCCGCGTCGGCTTCCGCTTCCGGATGCGCTTCGGCGTGTGCTTCCGGCTGCGCTTCGGCTTCTTCTTCCGGCTTTGCCTCGGCTTCCGCCTCTGCGTGGCCGGCTTCGGCTTCTGCGTGGCCGGCTTCGGCTTCCGCCTGTCCAGCCTCCGCCTCGCCTTCTCCCACGGCGGCCATCTTGTAGCCGCCTTCGGACATCCCGGCGTCGGACGCGATGGCGTGGAAGGCCGAGCCACCAACGACGATGGCAATGGCCGGCACGGCATAGGCGAGGCCGCGGGTCAGTTTCTCAAGCAGGGTGTGGCGTTGTACGTCCGACATGTGATCTCCTTCGCCTCTCCAGAGGCAGGTTTCGACGAGAAGGCCGCCCGGAGGCGACCCCCGGTTTTGAGCGGGGTTACAGCCTGTTGCCGCGGAGCAGCAGGTAGAGCGCCAGCATGAGCAGGGTGACCTGGAACATCATTCCGCCCATGGGGTGAGTGGCGGAGGGCATGAAGTGCCACTGGCCCCAGTGGACCATGAAGACCGCGCCCAGCAACACCGGCACCGCCGCCAGCGCGCCCAGGCGCGTGATCGTGCCGTTGGTGAATCCACCGATGAGCACGAGCAGGCCGGCCGCGATCTCGGCAATGGCCACCAGCCCGGCCACCGCGACCGATAGGCCGGAGGTGGTTGCGAATTCCTCCACGCCGCCGCCGACGAACTTGTCGATGCCCATGAAGGTGAAGACCGAGATGATCGGAAAACGCACCAGCCAGTGGCCGTAGCCGCCGGTGTTGTCGAGCGGATCGCTGTCGCGATAAGTGGTTGCATTCATGCAGTTGACTCCTGTCTGTCGCGGGTGGAATCGCAACGCGCGGATGCACGTGCGACAAGGGGTGCGTGGATTTTCTGCTGCAACGCCTCCAGTGCTCGCTCCGGATCGGAGATATCGAGCGAGTACAGCCTCCGACCGCGGAGCCAGTCGACGAGGCCCGGCAGTACCGAAGCATCGGCGGGGCGGCCACCGCCCATGCTGCACGCAGGCAGCAACTCGCTGACCGCTTCTTCGACGGGCAGCACGGCGATCGGTGCGGTCTGCGCCGTGGTTCCCGTACGCGGAAAAACCAGGATGCCGATGTCGCGCGAGCCCGGCAGGCCTGCCGGACCGGCGCCCGCCCTGCCTTCGTCGCGGCGCCCGGGCAAACCCAGCGACATTGCCAGCTCGGGGCGGCCGGCGTCGAGCATCAGTCCACGCGCGAAACCCCGCTGCAGACGCTCGGCGGCGATCAGGGCGAAAGTGTCGGTGCCGTTGGCGCGCGCGAACGCCACGTCGCCCGAACCCCGGCCGTCGACGAGTCCGACGTCGATCGTGAGCTGCCCCTCGCCTGCGGCCAAGCGCGCGAGCCGCTCGGAAATGGCAGGCACCACTGCCGCGAGCGTGAGCCGCGAAGCGACGACGTCGCCATCCAGTACCAGCGTGTAACCCGGCGTATCGCACAGGATCTCCAGCCGGGGAACATTGCGGTCGCCGGTTTCGCTTCTCAGCAGCGACAAGTCCTGCAGCCGGGCGGCGACGGGTGCGCTGGCGGTAGCCACGTCCATGCGACAGACGCCGCAACGCATACCCATGGTGATCGACTCCGGCGTCGGCGCGGGGCGGTCCCGGGCCACGGGCGCGCATGGGGCTTCCGCCGGCGTCGGCGTCGTTTCGCGGGCCAGCTTGCCGGCGTCGACCCACGTGGCGAGGCAGTCCCAGACGTCCTTGCGGATCACCCACGGGTCGCCGCCTCCCCCGGAGGCTCCGGCTGCGCCGTGCAACTGTTCGGCAATGGCGTCGGGATCGGCTCCCTGGACCGCCATCAACCAGATGAACGACGCCGAGTCGTTCATCCACTCGAGGCGACCGCTGCGCTGGTCGTACAAGGCCAGTCGCTCGCCGATGATCAGTTCCTCCGCGTGCAGCCTGGCGAACCGCGGACGCGCTACCGCGCCGCCGCTGGCCGCTTCGACAAGCGCCACGTCGGCCAGCCGCGGCAGGGCGAAATACGGCAGGTATCGCGAAGCATTGGCCGCCGGCCAGAGCCGCTGGAAACCCCCGGCGCGGGCCAGCTCCTCGCGGGCCAGTGCCCTGATCCGTTCTGCGGGATCTCCGCTTGGTGGCTGTGGCTGCGGGGCACCGATGCCTACCAGCGATACGGTGTCGGATACGACCTGGGCCTTCACGCGTTCCTCGATGTCCGCGCCACCATCGGGCGCGGCGCAGACTCCCAGCGACGGGCTGAGGTTGCACTCCAGTATCCATGGCTTGAGCTGGTCGTCGATGAGGCAATCCAGGCCCAGCAGCTCGTAACAGCCCCGGGTGTCGGCGCCACAGCTCGCGGCCTGCCGACGCATGGTCTCCACCGCGGAGATCACGGTGAGCGTCACCAGGTCCCGGATCTGCTCGAACAGACGCTCGTCGTCGTGCCCCTGCTCGCGCAGCCATTGGCGGTAGCGGTCCAGGTCGACGAACTCCACCGGCACCTCGGCGCCGGCGTTCAGCGCGTTGATGTCCGGATTGGTCAGTTGGCTGAAGGGGTTGTCGACGTCGTTGACGTCGTACGGGGCCGATGCGAGCTTGGCGAAACCCTGCCGATGCAGGTACACGCGCAGCGGGTCGATGTCCGACACCAGGACGTAGAGCCGCAGCACGTACTTGCGCTGGCGCATCGTGTGCGGATTGGCGAGGTACTGCTGCACCATCCACGAGGGTTCCATGGGCACGCGGGCGATATCGCTGACGACGCGTATTCCCCTGCCGCGCGACGCGTTCTTGGGCTTGAGGATCCAGCGCTGGCCCGGATCGTCCAGGGCAGCCTGCTGCAGCCGGTGATAGTCGGCCGGCATCGAGTAGACGCGCGGCAGGAAGTCCAGGCGCGCGACCGCGTCGTCTCGTGGTCCCAACTGGAGACTGACGCGCTCGCGCATCGCCGAAACCGACTCGTACAGGCGGCTCTTGATGGTCAGCGCGCTGTTGCCGGGAATGTGGTTGATGGTACGGCCCGGCCCGACATTCCTGAACTCGGAGGCATCCGGCATGCCGGTGTACCAACAGGCGTCCCAGGCCTGTTCACCTCCCGCCGACCAGCCGCGGGCCTCCAGCGCCCGCTTGAAAAAGAGGTCCTGCTCGGGCTTTCGTTTTCCGGCCAGCCGATACTTCCCAGCTTTCATGCGCCATTCCAGTCAACTTGTACGATGGTGATTCCTCCGGTGAAGAGGCTCGGGACAGCAAAAAGGATTCGCCGCGGGGCTCTTTCGCGACCGTGGCCCAACGCGGTGGCGCGTTGCCGAGCGCCGTGCGCATGCCGTGAACCCGACCTCCCCGCCGACACCGCTGGCGGGAAACTCAGAGCTGGCAGCCGGCCACCTCGGCCTCGGTGAACACGACCCCGAGACCCAGGGCGATCCGATTGACGAAGTTGAAGTAGGCCACGATCAGGTTGGCCAGCAGGATGTCGGCTTCCGCCAGCCCGCAGTCGCGCAGGCGCTGGACGTCCCCCGCCGAGACCGAAACCGGCGTGCAGGTGAGTTTTACCGCGTAGGCCATCAGCTCCCGATCCACCGGCGCGAGGTCTGGAGCCTGCGCGCCGCTGCAGATCGCATCCAGCAGGGCCGCGTCGCTCACATACCGCGCCAATGCTTCGCGATGGTGGGCGACGCAGTAGTCGCAGCGGTTCTCGCGCGAGACCACGACCGCGATGATTTCCCTTTGGCGACGCGTCAGGCCGCCGGGCGCGAACATCAGGTCCATGTACAACGTGAGGTGCGCCTGCATGGATGCCGGACGGAGGCTGTGCACCTTCATGATGTTGGAAACCTTGCCGCGACTCGTCTCCACTAGTTGGTAAAGCGCCTTCAGCTCCCCCTGGGCGTCTTCCGGTTCGATTTCATTGATCCAGCTCATGCAGTTGCTCCATTGATTACAAACGTCAGGGACCAGGTGTGGTGCCGTCGCGCTGCAGCAGTCCGTCGAGCGCGCGTCGGATCCCGTCGGGTTCGACCCACGGCTGCCGCAGCACGATGTTGCCTGCCGTATCGATGACGAACGCTGCCGATGGCGCCGAGCCATAGCGCTGCCACGTCTGATCTTCGAAAGTGTCGACCACGACCATGTCGTTGCGGCCGAGCTTTTCGGTCGACCAGATGGCCTGCGCGATCCTCGCCTCGGTACTTTCCGGCTGCCGGACACGCGTGCGGGTGATCCGGTTGATGTTGGTCAGCCACTCGCCATCGCGGTAGGGGCTCTTGCTGCCCTCCGGATGCGCTTCGACGGTGTACACCACCACGAACGCGACATCCCCGGCGTATTCGCGCTGGAGTTTGGCGATGTCGAAGCGCCGGTACCGGTACACCGGACAGGAATGACTGCCCAGCTGCAGCACCACCGGCCGTTTGCCGTCGAGAATTTCCGAGAGCCGCACCGGCGTGCCGTCGAGACGGCGGGCCTCCAGTTCCGGGGCGGTCTGTCCGGGCTGCGGCGCCTGGGTCGCGAAGTGCGCCAGGTCCTCGTCGGCCTCGACCGGGAACAGGCTCGCGCATCCCGACGCGAAGATCACCAGCCCCCCCAGCAGCAGGATGCGCAGCAGACCGGCGGGCATCGACGACGCACGGGGGCGCGCTAGGGTCGCCACCGCCTCACTTGCCAAGTTTCGCGGCGCGCTTCTTCGGCGGCAGGTCGTGCAGCCCGGTCGCCGGGTGGAAGGTGAACCAGGCGAACCAGAACAACCGCGTGGGGACCAGCGCTTTTCTGGTGTCCGTGCGGGTGGCGCTGACGGTGCCGTCGGCAGCGCGGACCCATCGCACGGGGACCTTGCCCAGCTTGGTGTTCACGGGTCCGGCCTTCAGCGCGCGCTCGGTGACGGCAAACGAGTGCTTGCCCAGTTCCAACGCGTACACCACGGTCTTGGGATGGAGGCGCGGATCGTGCGCCGAAACCGGGAACATCAAGGTCCGGCTGCTGTCGTAGTCGCCGTACGGCGTCGCCACGGCGTAGTTGCTGTTGCGGCCGGTGTCGGTCGAGAGCACCTTGGTGTCGGGATGCTGCTTACGCCACTCGCTCCAGGTGGTCATCGTCAACGGCACCGGGGACAGGGTCTGGCCGCGCCGCGGCCCGGCAAATGCCTTGGCCGTGATCTGCTGCCACAGCGAGTTGCTGCTCCTGTCGTAGAGGATCAGATCGCTGTTGTGGAGCAGCCCGGAAACGCCGAACTGCACGGTCTTGCCGCCGAGAACGCGGTGGAAGGCCACGCCCGATCCGCACAGCGGGCACCAGGTGATCGCGATCGGATCGCCGGCGACGGTGTCGTTGACGATCTCGTGGTAGTTGAGGATGCGGGTGGGATAGGCGCGGCGCACGCCCTTGTGATTGATCGCCAGCACCAGATCGTCCGCTTTCAGGAACGTGGCGGCCTTGGCCTCGATGAATTTGGGCTTGTCGATCGACGGAATGCAGTCGCGTACGGGGCAGCCCTGCTCGATATCCTTCCACGGAAAATCGCTGGGTGTCTTGTCGGTGTAACCGAAGGTGTCGCGCACGATGTTGGTGCCGAAGCTGCGCTTCTGCGCCGCTGCCGTCAGCGTCATCGTCATCGTCATCGTCAGCAGGACGATCGCGAGCAGCGCCTTGTGGGTAATGGAACCTGATGTCATCGCATTATCTCCTTGGACAATCCTGCCTGGTATCCGGTTTTTGCCGGCCCCCGTGCGTATTGCGCCCTGCGTGTCACGGTACCTCAATCGCGTGCGCGTGGCCCCGACATCGTCAATGGTATTCAGGCGGCGCGGAACCACCCTTTTGGAAGCCGCTGGCCTGCGCAACCGCAGCCCGTTCGCTCATCGCCCGCGCCGGCGGCTGCTCAGTCCGACACGGAGTCCAGGATCGGCTGATCGGACCGCGGCGCGGCCGCCGGGTAAGCCGCGATATAGGTCGAGCGGCGCGCCGCGAACTGTTCCACACGCGAAATCGGAATGTGGTCGCCGGCATCGACGCCGTAGTAGGTCTCCACGATGATGCCGCGCTCGTCGACGAGGAAGTCTGCCGGCATCAGGCTGCCGCCCTGTCCGCGCAGGCCCATCGCAGCCATGGCGTGGAGGATCAGTCCCTTGACGCCAACCAGGGCCATGCCCCGGCGCAACGCTCCCGTCCGGGTCATCATCGCCTTGAGTCCGCCCCAGACGGACGCTTCCACGCCGAACGCCTCGTACACCCGGCGCTCGGGATCGGACACCATCCGGAACGGGCGCTGCTGGCGCGCGATGAACCTGAGAACGTCCCGCTGGTTGGAGCTGAATACCGCGACGATGTCCAGCCCGCGGGATGGAAGGTGCTTGTAGTTGTGGGTCAGCTCGAAGACCCGCACATTGCAGAATGGACACGTGGCCTCGCGGAACAGCGACAGCAGCATCTTGCGCCCGCTGCCCACGACGATGGGTTGCCCGTAGATGTCCACCAGCCTGATGGGCGGCCACGGACTGGGCGCATTCACCATGATTTTCAGCGTCTTCATTATTGTCACGTCCCCTGTAGACAAGTGTTCCGCGTTGATAAAACTCGAACCCGGACTTCTTCAGGTCAGCGCGCCTCCGCAGCTGGATCCCTGCCCTGCCGTGCATCCGTAGCAGTGGCCGGCCACGCCTATTTCACGCGGCAGCGGGCTGTCCAGGAGATCGCGAAGATGGCTCGCCTGCTCGCGTCCGCCCAACGGCAGCTTGAGCATCTGGTTGAAGTCGCAGTCATACAGATTGCCGTTGTAGTCCACGCTTACCGATGACCGGCACATCAGCGAGTCGATGTTGTCGTCGCGATGGGCATCGCGAAGCGTGGCCATGTAGGTGGCGAAGTGCCCTTTGGAAACCAGCCATGAGCCGTAGCGCTGGATCGGCATGTTCGCCAGCGCGTACAGATGGTTGAAGGCGATTCCAAAGTTGTCGCCGAGCAGGCGCCGATACTCGGTCTCCAGCGCCGACTGCTCCGGCGGCAGGAACGCGCCGTTCGGGTTGTAGACCAGGTTCAGCGTCAGCGCGCTCCCGGGCTGGGCGTAACCCAGCGCGTTGAGCTGCCGCAGCGCCTTGATCGAGCTTTCGAAAACCCCGTTGCCGCGCTGCTCGTCGACGTTGTCCTGGCTGTAGCACGGCAGCGAGGCGATGGCTTCAATGTGGTTCTCTGCGAGGAATCCACCGACCCACTCGTAGCCGGGCTCTTCCATGATGGTGGGGTTGAGCCGGTCCATCACGTGCAGCCCCATCGCGCGCGCCTCGTGCACCAGCCAGCGGAAACGCGGGTTCATTTCCGGGGAGCCCCCGGTCAGGTCGAGTTTCTCGACCCCCAGCTTGCGGGCGACGTCCAGCGCCAGCCGCATGGTTTCCTCGTCCATCATTTCGGTCCGCCGCGGCCCTGCGTTCACGTGGCAATGAATGCAGCTGAGATTGCACAGGTACCCCAGGTTCAGCTGCAGGGTCGTGATACGACCGCGCTGGATCGAGGGAAAGTCGCTGTGCTGCAGCAGGGGCCAGGTGTCGTGCATGCAATCGATTACCGTGAAATTGAAGCGGCGGGCTCGCCGAGCAGCGGCTGCCGCAGCAGGGCGAAAAGTTTTTGCGCCTCGGGCTCGCGGAGGCCGGGCAGGCCGATGGTCATGCCGGCGTGCCCGTCGCGGGGCTGCGCAAGATAGGTGGCGAACAGGCGATCCCAGAGGCTCAGGATGTTGCCGTAGTTGCTGTCGGTCTCCTGCCGATGCACCGAGTGATGCACGCGGTGCCAGTCGGGCGTGACCACCACGCGGCGTACGCGCTCCTCCCACCGTGGCGGCAATGTCACGTCGGCGTGGGTGATCAGCGCGAACGACGCCAGCAGCACCTCGTACAGCAGCACGGTCCATGGCGACAGTCCGAGCACCACGACCAGCGCCAGCTTGTACAACAGCGACACGACGATCTCGGCCGGATGGAAGCGCAGCCCGAGCGTCGCATCGAACCCGATGTCGTTGTGGTGCACGCGATGGATGCGCCAGAGCCAGGGCAGCATGTGGAACCACCGGTGCTGCCAGTAGATCGCAAGGTCCAGCAGCACGATTCCGGCGACGAGCTCCAGCGCCGACGGCAGGCGCACCTGGTTGAACAGACCGACGCCGGCCGCCGCGACGGAGGCCGCGAGGGCCACCGTGGTCACCGGCACCAGGAGATAGACCACGGCCGATGCGATCACCACCATTGCGACATTGCGCCACTGCCGCCCGGGGATCGCGGCATCGCCGCGGACCGGCCGCAACCGCTGCCACGCCAGCAGAAGCAGCAGCACGGCCGCCACGATCGACACGCGAACGGCCCCGGGATGGCCGAGCATCCACGCGATCACCGGCAGCCTTCCATGGCTGAAGGCAAGCCATTGAGCCAATCCACCAGACGCTGTTGCGCCTCCGTGGGGGCATTGAGCTGCGACAGGCGCTCGTGGACATCGGGCAGGTCCATCGCGGTGTCGATGTCGCGCAGGGTTTCCAGCTCCAGCCAACGGCCGTTACCGTCCATCGAGGCGACCAACTGGCCGGCGGCCTCGCTGGTGCTGTACCGCGGACTCAACCACGCCTCCAGCGGCAGTGGCTGGTTGCCGCCGAAAAGCCAGAAGCCGCCATCCTGCGCTCGCCCGATCGCCAGCCGCGGCTCGTCCGAGGAGAGCCATTCGGCTGCGCGTTGCAGCGCGTCGGGCACCAGCTGCGGGGTGTCCGCCCCGATCAGGATTGCCGAATGGTGGCGCATGCGCAGCATCCGGTAGACGTGGGCCATGCGCGCGCCGAGCGACCCGCTGCCCTGGGACAGGTGCGGCAGGTCGATCCACGCATCGCTGTGCAGTGCGGCGGCCTCGGCGACCGCCCAGTACGGCTGCAGTCCCCCGTGCCGTTGCGCCGACTCGGCAACCGAAGCGACGGCCTCGGCGGAGATCAGGTAAAGCGCCTCGGAACACTGGCGTCCCAGTCCCGGCCATAGCCGCGTCTTGACCGGGGAAAGCGATGGTGTCTTGACGAAGATTCCGATCCCGCAGTTCATTGCCGGCGCTCCATGCGCGAAAACTGCCACGCTTGCGCGAAGGTCAGGCGGAGGTGGTGGCTGGTGGTGCCCCACCAGCCGTGTTTGGCGTACTTCCTGGCGCTGGTATAGATCGGCGCGCGCAGCGCACACAGGGGCACGCCACGATTGCGCGCCGACCAGATCAGGGAATGATCCTCGCCGCCGCGCGGGTGCTCGTCGAACCCGCCCAGCGCTTCGTACAACCTGCGCGGCATCAGCAGACCCTGATCGCCGAACGGCAGACCGAGGCAGCGACTGCGAAACCGCGCGCCAATGGTGTTGAGTACGGTCAGCCGGGGTCCGTCGTCAAGGAAGCGCAGATCGAAGAAGCCGACCGCCTCGCTATCCGCGGCGACGAAGTCGTGCAGGCACCGGATCGTCGCATTCGTCACCCGCGAGTCGGCATGCACGAACCACAGCCAGTCAGAGCGCGTCGCCGCCGCCCCGGCATTGAGCTGCAATGCCCTGCCCGCGGCCGACCTCACCACGCTGAGGTTCGCCGGCAGCGCGGCCGGGGCCAGCGGCTCACGCTCCGGCAGCACCAGTGCGATGCGCGCTGCGTTTGCAGCCGCAAGCTGCGGCAGCAGGCCGGTCCAGGCGTCGTCGCCGGGACCTGCGGGAACCACGATGGCGAGACTGGGAGACATCGGCTAGCAGCAGGCGCCGGCGGGCTGCGACGCGCCCTGGGGCGCGGTGGCACAGTCGAACAGGCCGAAGTGCACGCTGGTGTCGCCCGCCAGGCGAAAGTGCGCGGCGAAGCGCGAGCGGGCCAGCATGTCGAAGGTGTTGCCGCACACGAGCATCGGACGCCCGGTCTCGAACCGGTGGTGATCGTCGAGCACGAACGCATGCGGCAGCCCCGCGATCGTGCCCAGGTAGGTCGCCACCTGCCCGTAGTCCTCGCAGCGGTCCTCCAGGGCGAGCTTGAACGCACGCATGGTGATGGAGCGGAACGCGACCATGCCGATCTTCGCCTCGATCTGCGCGTCCAGCAGCGGAATCGGGGCCTGGCTGACGCTGCGCGCGTCGTTGCAGCCGATCGGCTGCAGCATCCGGCGAAAGTCCTCGACGTAGAGCGCGCCCGAGAGGCACTCGCCCAGCAGCAAGGGGTCGCTGCGCAACGCCGAGGGGATTCGACGGTCTGAAAACACGTCCGAGAAGTACAGCTCGCCTCCGGGCTTGAGCACCCGGAAAATTTCCGCGAACACGCGCTCCTTCTCCGGCGACAGGTTGAGCACGCAGTTGGACACCACGACATCGATGCTGCCGTCGGCGATCCCGCAGGACTGCAGGCATTCGATGTAGCCCTCGACGAAGGACACGTTGGATTTCGCGTGCCCGTAGCGCTCGGCATGCCAGCCCTGGTGCCGCACGGCGACCGCGAGCTGCTCGGGCGTCATGTCCACGCCGATGACGCGCCCGTGCTCGCCGACCAGTCGCGACAGCAGGTAGACGTCGCGCCCCGTGCCACAACCCAGGTCGAGCACCGTCATGCCCTCCAGGGCCGGGGGCAGCGGCGACCCGCACCCATAGAAGCGGTCCTTGACCTCGGGATGCACATCGGCGAGCAGCGCGCGGACCGACTCCGGCATCGCTTCGAGCGGGCAACACGCACCGGTTTTCAGATCGCTGCTCGACTGCAATACCTCACCGTAGTAGTGGCGGATGTCGTCGTGTGCGGTTGGGGAATTCATTGCAGTTCCTGTCACTCAAGGGCCGGTACGTGGTGGGGGATTCGCGCGGTGCGCAAGCGGGAAATCGGGAGATGCGGGCTCGGGGTCATCGGTTGAGGTTCCAGTCGTAATCGGAGAACGAGATGCGGACGCGACCGTCGCGCAGCCTCTTGGCCGCCGCCGCATCGAGGCCGAGTTCGGTCGGATATCCCGCAAGGAAGGACCGCACGCTGCCGCTGTGCGCATCGAAGTCGCCAGAGTACCAGTCGAATATTTTCGACACGCGCAACGCAGCGTTGCTCCCGCCGAGCTTGTTGCGCGTGCGGTCGCGCAGGAAACGCCGGGTCTGGTCGTCCAGTTGCGCGTCCAGGCGCGCACCCAGGTAGGCCTCCGGGCGCAGCGCCGGGCAGCCGACGGACGCGCAGTTCACCGCAAAGTGGATGCGCGGCTCCGCGTAGTCGGACGCGCCGCGAAGCAGCACATGCTCGATGTCGTCCAGGCTGCGCTTGCGGCCGAGCAGGCTCATGACCTGCTGCTTCCAGGGCGACCCGAGAAAGCCGCCGATCTCCTTGATCGATTTCAGCTTCGGATAACGCGTCAGCACCAGTTCGACCGTGGCGGCGTTGTAGACGTTGATCAGGAACGCCTGCCGTTCCGCCAGCGGCCACCGCGCGAACTCGACCGTGCCGACCGAGGAGGCACTGTGGAGATAGTTCCCGAGCGCCTTTCGATCGCGCGCGAAGCTGGCGTAGTCGACCTTGCTCGACGTTCCGGCCTTGTTCCATGCGACATGGGCGCCGAGCAGGCGATTCCAGCTGGCGTGGGAACGATCGAACGACGACGGCGCGGGCGCTGCCGCAGCCGCGACCGCCGCCAGGAACAGCATCAGGGCGAGCAGTATCCTCATCAGGTCAGCCCCTGCGCCATGCAAGGACCCGACCCGACAATCGCAACCAACGCTCCGGCACATGCGCGCGTCTCCAGGTTCCTGCCACATGTTTGTTGGCCTCGCTCATGGTCGGATAGATGTGGATCGTGCCCAGCAGCTTGTTCAGCCCCAGTCCGTGCTTCATTGCCAGCACGAACTCGGCCAGCAGGTCGCCGGCGTGGGCGCCGACGATCGTGGCGCCGAGGATCCGGTCCTTGCCCGGCTGCGTGAGCACCTTGACGAAGCCACGATCGTGCGAGTCGGCGATCGCCCGGTCGAGATCGTCCAGGCCGTATCGGGTGACCTCCACCTCGATCTCGCGCTCCTTGGCCTCGTCCTCGGAGAGGCCGACCCGCGCCACCTCCGGGTCGGTGAAGGTCGCCCACGGGATCACCCGATAATCGACCTTGAAGCTCCAGAACGGCGCGATCAACGCATTGACCGACGCGTACCACGCCTGGTGCGCGGCCACATGGGTGAACTGGTAAGGCCCGGCCACGTCGCCTGCGACGAGGATGTTCGGGAAATTGGTTCGCAGCAGCGGGTCGACCTGCACCGTGCCGCGGTCGGTGATCTCCACTCCGAGTTCCTGCAGCCCGAAGCCCTCGACATTGGCCTTGCGGCCCAGCGCGACCAGCAGCTTGTCGAACGGCACCCGCACCTCCTCGCCATCCCTTTCGCAGACCAGGGTACCGCCCTCGCCCTCGGGTTCGACCCTGAGCGCCTTGCATCCGGTGAAGACGGTCGTGCCCTCCTCCTCGAACCGCGCCTGGACCTCGGCGGCGGCGTCGGCGTCCTCGCGCGGCAACAGCCGCGGCGCCATCTCGATCTGCGACACCCGGCTGCCCAGGCGCGCGAACGCCTGGGCGAGTTCGCAGCCGATCGGGCCGCCGCCCAGCACCGCCAGGCGCCCCGGCAGGACTCGCAGATCCCACAAGTTGTCGGAGGTCAGGTAGTCGATCTCGTCCAGCCCCGGCAGGCCGGGCACCAGCGGGTTGGCGCCGGTGGCGATGATCAGGCTTCGCGCACTCAGGCGTTTGCCGTCGACCTCCACCTCCCACGGCGACACGATGCGCGCTTCGCCCTGTATGACCTCGACGCCCAACTTCGTGTAGCGCTCCACCGAATCGTGCGGCTCGACCTTGCGCACCACCTGCTGCACGCGTTCCATGACCCGGGCGAAATCCAGATCGGCCGTCATGCTGGCGACGCCGTAGCGCTCGGCGTGACGCGCGTCGGCCATGAGGCTGGCGGTACGCAGCAGCGCCTTGGAGGGCACGCACCCGGTGTTGAGGCAATCGCCTCCCATGCGGTGGCGCTCGATCAGCGCCACCTTGGCGCGCGCCATCGCTGCGATGTACGACGACACCAGCCCCGCGGAACCGGCTCCGATCACGATCACGTTGAAGTCGAAACGGCGCGGACGCGCGTGGCCCTTGTACACCCGCCGCGCGGCCAGCCAGCGGGTGAAAAAGCGCATGATCAACGGCAGCAGGCCCAAGACCGCGAACGCGGCGATCAGGCCCGGCGAGAGCACGTCCCCGGGCGATTCGATACGCGCCAGCTGCGTGCCCGCGTACACGTAGGCGATCGTTCCCGGCAGCATGCCGACCTGGCTGACGAGGTAGAACACGCGAGTCTTGAGCCCGGTCAGGCCCGCCAGCAGGTTCACCAGGAAGAACGGCACCACCGGCACCAGGCGCAGGGTGAACAGGTAGAACGCGCCGTCGCGCTCGATGCCCTCGTCGAAGGCCTTCAGGCGCTCGCCATAGCGGCGCCTGAGGCTGTCGCGCAGCACGAAGCGCGAGGCCATGAACGCCAGCGTGGCGCCGACGGAGCTGGCGAACGACGCGAGGATCGTGCCCTGCAGCATGCCGAAGATCGCCCCGCCCGCAAGCGTCAGTATCGCCGCCCCCGGAAGCGACACCGCGGTCACCAGCACGTACAGCAGGAAGAACCCGCCCGCCGCGCGCCACGGATTGGCGGCGGTCCAGGCCTGCAATGCCTCATGGCGCGCCTTGAGGCCTTCCAGGTTCAACTCGGCAAGCAAACCGCTGCGCCACAGCAGAAACGCGACCACCACGAAAACAAGCAGGATGATCCAGCGGGGCGAAAAACGCGGCATTCGGATTCCAGAAAGACTTGCGGGTGCGGGTCCGGCCCCTCGGATACGGTGGAAGAGGTACTCAGCGGGCAAAAGGATTCGCGCCGGACGCCGATTCAGCTGGGTAAAAACTTGATTTCCCCGGCGCGCGGAATGCGACGCGCAGCCGCTGCTTTCCTCCGCTCAAGCACCGCCACGGACGCTGCGGACGCATGCACGAGGTCCGCCTACCTTGGCGGCTTTCCTGCACCGGGCACAGTGATGTCGGTTGCTGTGCGCCCAGGGGCCTTGCACGATGCGGATCGAGACCTGCACGCCGATGCGGCTGCCCCCTTACATGCGGATCGATTAGGGGGCACCCTGTCGGACCCTTGCGCAAAGACCCGATCCGATGACCCCTGCCGAACCCCGCCCGCCTGCAGACTACCGCGACCTGCGCGCGCTGTTCCTGAACTGCACGCTCAAGCGCAGCGGCGGCGCCTCCCACACCGAGCAACTGATGCTGGTCGCCGCGGGCGTGATGCGCGCGAACGGCGTGCAGGTGGAGGTCGTGCGCCCCGTCGACCTGGACCTGCCACCGGGTGTCGAACCCGACATGACCAAGCACGGTTTCGATCGCGACGACTGGCCGTCCCTGTGCAGCAAGGTGATGGCGGCGGATATCCTCGTCGTCGGTACGCCGATCTGGCTCGGCGAGGAGAGCTCGATCTGCCGGCGCATCATCGAGCGACTCTATGCCCAGTCCGCCGACCTCAACGAGGTCGGCCAATACGTCTACTACGGGCGGGTCGGTGGCTGCGTGGTGACCGGCAACGAAGATGGGGTCAAGCATTGCGCGATGAGCGTGCTCTACGCGCTGCAGCACCTGGGCTACACGATCCCCCCGCAGGCGGACTCCGGCTGGATCGGAGAGGCTGGACCCGGGCCATCGTACGGCGACGACGGCATCGGCCACGACAACGAGTTCACCCAGCGCAACACGACATTCATGGCCTGGAACCTGATGCACCTGGCGCGCATGTTGAAGGACGCGGGCGGCGTGCCTGCGCACGGCAACCAGCGAAGCGCCTGGGACGCCGGCTGCCGGTTCGACCACCCGAATCCCGAATACCGCTGATCTACGCGAGCCCGCAATAAAGCGTCCGGCGCGGCAGGGCTCGGGGTAGACTAGGACTCAAGGCTTTTTCACCTCCGGTGCGCGACGAGGCGGTGCGTTTCCGCAGTCCGAGTCCGCCGGTCAGAACCAGGTGCCCCAGACTCGATGGACGTCGATATCGACACGGTGAATGCGGCCAGGGCCGGCGACGTCGGCGCGCTCAACGCGCTGCTGGCCTCCTCGCGACAGGACCTTCGCCGGTACGCCGAATACCACTGCATCGTCAACGATGTCGAGGACGCGGTTCAGGAGACGCTGTTCACCGCGTCGCGCCGTCTGCGCGACCTGCGCAAGGCCGAGACGTTCGCTTCGTGGATGTTCCGGATCGTCAAGCGCGAGTGCAACAGGATGCGCCGCGGCTGGCGCCTGATGACCAATCAAGACATCGACGAGAGCATCCAGCCGGTCATGACTCCCGAACCACTGGAACTGCGGATCGAGATCAGCCGCGCGATGGCGGTGCTGCCCGCTCACTACCGCACGATCCTGCTGATGCGGGACGTCGACGGCCTGACCCTGAACGAGACAGCCGCGCAACTGGGGCTGGAACTTGCCGCGACCAAGTCGCGCCTGCACCGCGCCCGCACCGTGATGCGGGAACTGCTTTCCAAGGGCAAGCGCCCCGAAACCGAGGGTTGCACCAGCACGTAGCCGCGCCCTGCCCGCCGGTGCTGACGCGGAATCGAAACAGACGGGCATCATGCCGCGGGCCGCCAGCGAAGAAAGCTGCTCAGCTCCGTGCGTGCCCGATCCAGCCGAACAGGCGCTGCCCGAACATCAGGCACAGCAGCGACAGCATCGCGACCGCGCCCATGTGCCAGACCAGCACCATCAGCGCGCTCTCGCCCTTGTGGACCAATTGCACCGCCGAGGCGGACATCGCCGCCGCGCTGAGCGCGGTGAGCATGGCGGTCGGCGCCGGCCGCACGACGCCGGCGTGCCGGACCATCAGCAGCATGATGAAGCCCAGCGGCACGCTGATCAGCGTGATCGCCTGTGCGCACTCCCAGCTCGCCGACTGGAACGCCAGCGCGGCTCCGCCGATTTGCAGGAACTCGCGTCCGCATCCCCAGCCCAATCCCGCCAACCACAGCAGCATTGCGGGCAGCGGCAACCAGGCCCAGGAAGGAGAGCGTCCCGGCACGCTGATCTGGAACACCGCGTACGCGGCCAGCAGCGCAGTCAGCAGGCTTCCGGTCCACTCAAGGAGCTGTGGCGACGATGCGAGCGCCCCGGGGCGAAGACCATAGTTGGCCGCGATCACCGCGACCACCACGGCGGCGAGCGCCACCCAGAGCAGCGTGCGCCGCAGCGGCGAAGCCAACGGCTGCACCGGCAGGGCGCGGAGCGTCAGCTGGTCGATCAGTGTCTGCGTGTCAGTCATGGGCCTGCCCCTTTTGCGCGAGTGCCTGCTGCAGCGATTTGAGCGCACGGTGGCACGCGACCTTCAGCGAGCCGACACTTTGCCGGCTCTGCTCCGCCGCCTCGTCCAGCGACAACTCGCCGAGCCGAAGCAGGCGGATGGCCTCGCGCTGGCGCGGCGACAACTTCCCCACTGCCTTGTGCAGCGACTCGGCCTCGCGCAACTGCGAAATCGCTTCGTCCGGACCGGGCCCGCCATCGACCTGCTCGCCCATGCCTTCTTCGGTGGCGATCTCGTTCTGCAGCCGCCGTGAGCGCCGCCGCAGCAGATCGATGCAGCGCCTGGTGGCGATGGTGTTGAGCCAGGGCTTGAACGGCCGGCCGCGCTCGTAGGTGTGGCGGATGTCGTGAACGATCATCAGGATGTCCTGCACCGCGTCCTCGGCATCCTCCCCCCGGCCCAGGTAGCGCCGCGTGATCGCACGCAGGTGCGGCGCGATGCCGAGCAGCAGCCGCTGGTACGCATCGCGGTCGCCGTGCTGCGCCAGCAACATCCACTCCGACCAGTTCGCCCCGCTGTCGCGGAGTCCGGCGGCGGGCGTTTCTAGCGGTGCGGCGGGGCTGCTGGGCGTCATCTGGCGCAGCTTAGCCGATCGCTGGAATGGCAGGATGGTGGCCACGGGATGGTAGCGTGCGGAAGATCAGCTTTCGCGGCGCGCAAGCATGTGATCGAGCGAAAACGCTCCGGGCCCTCGCGCCATGATGTACAGCAGCACGGCCGCCCACAGCATGTGTGTCGGATAGGCCAGGGGGTAGACGAAAATCTGGATCACGAGCGTCATGATCAGCAGACCCAGCGCCGACAGGCGGCTGGCAAGCCCCAGCACCAGAAGCAGCGGCAACACATGCTCGGCGACCGCGGTCATGTACGCGGCCCAGTCGGGCGGGATTACCGGCAGTGCGTACTCGCTGCGGAACAGTTCGAACGCCATCTCCGACATGTTCGGCCAGCCCAGCGACACGCTGCCACCGATCGGATCCAGTACCAGCCCCTCGATCTTGGTCTGCCCCGACGTCCAGAACGTCAGCGCGATCCCCAGCCGTGCCAGCAGAGCTACGAAACTGTGCGGGATGCGCTCGAAGGCCCGGCTGACTGCGACC
>JALYOG010000103.1 GCA_030856985.1 Pseudomonadota bacterium
CGCCTTTTCCGCCCAGCGCCACCGGCGTCGCGACGCCCAGCGAGGTCGCCGGCGCCATCGCCGCCAGGTGCGAGGCGTAGACGATATAAGTGCCGGCGCTCGCGGCACGCGCCCCCTGCGGCGCGACCCAGGTGATCACCGGAACCTGGGAGGCGAGGATGTCGCGGTTGATGTCCCGCGTGGCCGCGTCGAGTCCGCCGGGCGTGTCGATGCGCAGGACCACGGCCGGAGCATTCTCCTGCGCGGCGCGCGTGAAGCTGCGCTGCAGGTAATCGCGCGTCGCAGGGCCGATGCCTCCCCGGATGTCGAGCAGCATGACGTGCCCTTCCGCCGGCGCCGCGGGCGTGGGTTCCTGCGATACCAGCCAGCCCGGCGCGAGCAGCAGCAGGATCGCCAGCAGCATTCGTGCTTGCAGTGTCATGCCCTGTCCTGGTGGATGCCTGCCCCAAGGAAGCCTGGTCTCATGCGGCCTGCTCCGATGGAACCTGCTGGTCTGTGCGAGACGCCCGCAAGGTCGCCGCGTACGCGTCTCGATCGTGCGCGTCTTAATACCGAGTACGTCGGCCGGCGCACTTCGCGGCCTTCGTTCAGCGCTCCGGCGCGGCGGACAGCGTCATTGTGCTGACGAAATCTCGCACAGCGCCCGTCAACGGATCGACAAAATGAAGCGATTGCGCGAGCAGCTGCAGCGGGCGGTCGTGGTCGTCGGCGGAATCTTCGGCCAGTTGCGGATAGAACCGGTCGTGCAGGATCGGCGCCCCCAGGGCCGCCATGTGCACGCGCAACTGGTGCTTGCGGCCGCTGACGGGCTCCAGTCGGTAACGCCAGAACCGGCCCGCGCGTTCGATCACCTCCACGCGGGTCTCGCTGTTGGGTGCGCCCGCGGCTTCGCACATGCGGAAGAACGGCTCGCCCGGTACCAGCCGGCTGACGCGCACGTGCGGAAACCCCATTGCCGGCAACGCCGGCGCCCAGGCTTCGTAGCGCTTGGTGATGCGCCGCTGGCGGAAGAGCGCCTGGTAACGGTCACGCGACCCCGGGTCGGCGGAGAACAGCACCAGGCCCGCAGTCGCGCGATCGATCCGGTGCAGCGGCACCAGCGCGGGGTTGCCGAGGCGGCGCACCAGGCGCGAAAGCAGGGTTTCGTGCAGATACGCGCCGGCCGGTGTGACTGGGAGGAAGTGCGGCTTGTCGGCGACCACCAGGTGCGCGTCGATGTGCAGCACCGACTCGCGGAACGGAATCGGCGGCTCGGCGTGCACCTCGCGGTAGTAGTACAGGTTCATGCCGCCTCGGCACTCGGCGTCGGCCTGCACGGGCCGGCCGCAGTCGTCGAGCACCCTGCCCTCGCCCATGCGCTCCTGCCAGGCGGTGGCCGGAATCCGCGGGAAGCGCGCGCACAGCGCCTGCAGGACGGTCGACCACGGCCCCACGCCCAGTTGCACATGGCTGGCAGGCGTGCCGTCTCTTGCAGGTGGCGATGCGCGCATCGGGAACTCGGGCGGCCGGTGACCGCACAAGCTTAGCGAGGCCGGGTATCGCCGCGACGCGCGAAAACACTCCTGTTTTCCGCCAGGTCAGCGCCAGCGGCCCATCGCCTCTAGAATGGGCGCTGTTTTTTGCAGGCACATTCCATGGCGCCCAAGGCCACCGTCGTCAAAGCCGAATTGCAGATCAGCGACATGGATCGGCACTACTACGCCACCCACGTGCTGACGCTGGCCCAGCATCCCTCCGAGACCGATGAGCGGTTGATGGTGCGGCTGCTTGCGTTCGCGCTGTACGCCGGGGAAAGGCTGGAATTCGGCCGCGGCCTCAGCAACGAGGAGGAGCCGGACCTGTGGCTGCGCGACTACGTGGGCGACATACAGTTGTGGATCGATCTGGGGCAGCCGGACGAATCGCGCATCAGGAAAGCCTCCGGACGCGCGCAGCAGGTCGTGGTGGTCAACTACAGCGGTCGCGGCGCCGATATCTGGTGGGACAAGATCGCCAGCTCGCTGACGCGCCTGAAGAACGTCACCGTCATCGACATTTCGCCGGAGGTGGTGGAGTCGCTGGTCACGCTCATCCAGCGCGGCATGCGCCTGAACTGCCTGGTCCAGGACGGCGAGATGCAACTGATGAGCGACACCATCAACGTCACCCTGACGCCGAGGGTACGCATGGCCGCGACGACCACGGACTGACCGGGTGAGCGGCACCGGGGACCGCCGTGCCTGCGACGCGCTGATCATCGGCGGTGGCGCTGCCGGCCTGATGTGCGCGATCGCGGCGGGCAATCGCGGCAGGCGCGTGCTCGTGGTCGAGCACGCCAACCGCTGCGGCAAGAAGATCCTCATGTCGGGCGGCGGGCGCTGCAACTTCACCAACACCGGCACCGGCCCCGCGAACTTCCTCTCGGCCAATCGCCACTTCTGCAAGTCGGCGCTCGCGCGCTACACGCCCGCGGACTTCGTCGCGATGGTCGAGCGTCACGGCATCGCCTACCACGAGAAGGAGCTCGGGCAGCTCTTCTGCGACGACTCGTCCAGGCAGATCGTGCGGATGCTGCTGGACGAATGCGACGCGGCCGGCGTGCGCGTCCAGACCGGTTGCAGCATCCAGCGGGTCGCGCGCGCGAGCGCCGGAGGCGACCCGCCCGTGTTCCAGGTCGACACGACGCAGGGCCCGTTCACCGCGGCTGCGCTGGTGGTCGCCACCGGGGGGCTGTCGATCCCCAGCATGGGCGCCACCGGCATCGGCTACGAGCTTGCGCGCCAGTTCGGACACGGGGTGTTGCCCACGCGCGCCGGCCTGGTACCGCTGACCCTCAGCGGCAAGCACCAGGAACGCCTGGCCGACCTGAGCGGCGTGGCGCTCCCGGTGACGGCCAGCCGCCCCGACGACAGCGCCGCGCCGGAATTCAGCAACTCCATGCTGATCACCCATCGCGGCGTGAGCGGTCCGGCGATCCTGCAGATTTCCTCGTACTGGCAACCGGGCGACCCGCTGCAACTGGACCTGCTGCCCGGTACGGACGCGCTCGACACCCTTCGGCAGTTTCAGGCGCAACGTCCCGCGGCCGAGCTGAAGACGCTGCTCGGAGAGTTGCTCCCCAAGCGCTTCGCGCAGCGCTACTGCGAGGTCTGGCTGCCGCCCGGGCTGCACAACCGGCCGATCCGGCAATACAACGAGCCGCAGTTGCGGGAGATCGCAACATCCCTGCAGCACTGGCCCCTGGTCGCCAGCGGTACCGAAGGCTATCGCACGGCGGAGGTCACTCTCGGCGGCGTGGACACGATCGGACTGTCGTCCAGCACGATGGAGTCCAGGCACGTGCCGGGCCTGTATTTCATCGGCGAAGTGGTCGATGTCACCGGCTGGCTGGGGGGATACAATTTCCAGTGGGCCTGGGCTTCCGGACACGCCGCAGGCAACGCGATCTAAGGGAGGGCGCGCGGTCGCGGAGCAGCAGAAGTCCGCGTCGAACCCGCCCCGTCCCGACCGGCGCCGGATTATCTGCCGGTTCAGGATCTGAACACTCCCTTGACGGCATCTTGTGTCCCATTTGCAACGGGACGGCCATTCGGCCACGGCCGACGCCGCTACAGTCCGCCACGGGGACCACATGGGCTCGCAAGCAACTTCGTCCAGCACGTCGGTCAGCACCGGCATCGAAGGTCTGGATACGGTCCTTGGGGGAGGACTGACGCCCCACCGCCTCTACCTGATCGAGGGCGTACCGGGTTCCGGCAAGACCACCCTGGCGCTGCAGTTCCTGATGCGGGGCATCGCCCAAGGGGAAACCGCTCTGTACGTGACCCTGTCGGAAACCGAGGACGAATTGCGCGAGGTCGCCCGGTCGCACGGTTGGGATCTGACAGGCATGCACATGCACGAACTGGCCACCGCCCAGGAGCGGCTGGACCCCGAATCGCAATACACGATGTTCCCACCCGTCGGAGGTGGAACTGGGCGACACCACCAAGCGCATCCTGGCCGAAGTCGAGCGCCTCCGCCCGCAACGGGTGGTGTTCGACTCGCTGGCCGAACTGCGCCTGCTGGCCGGCTCGGCGCTGCGCTATCGCCGCCAGGTGCTGGCGCTGAAGCAATATTTCGTCGGCCGCGGCTGCACCGTGTTGCTGCTGGACGACAGCGCCGTAACCGAATACGGCCTGCACGTGCACACCATCGTCCATGGCGTCGTGTCCCTGAGCCAGCTCAATCCCGAGTACGGGGGCGACCGGCGGCGCCTGCGGGTGTCGAAGTTCCGGGGCAAAAGCTACACCAGTGGTTATCACGACTATGAAATCCGCCGCGGCGGGCTGCGGCTGTTCCCGCGGCTGGTCGCCGCCGATTACCGGCGCCCCATTGCACAGGAACCGGTCTCCAGCGGGCTGCCGCAACTGGACGCGCTGCTCGGCGGCGGCCTGGATCGCGGCACCAGCACCCTGCTGATCGGTGCCGCCGGCACGGGGAAGTCGTCGCTCGCCACACAGTTCTCGGTGCCGCCGGCACGGGGAAGTCGTCGCTCGCCACACAGTTCATGGTCGCCGCGGCCGCGCGCGGCGAGCACTCGGCGATGTTCACGTTCGACGAGAGCGTGAACTCCATGCTGACCCGGTCGCAGGGCCTGGGGTTCGATGTCCCGCGCCACATCGACGAGGGCATGATGACGGTTTCGGCGATCGATCCGGCCGAACTGTCGCCCGGCGAGTTCACCCAGCGCATTCGCGAAGCGGCCGAGGTCGACGGCGCGCGGGTGATCGTGATCGACAGCCTCAACGGCTATCTCAATGCGATGCCCGAGGAGCGCTTCATGGTCGTGCAGTTGCACGAACTGCTGGCCTACCTGGGCCAGCTCGGCGTGGTGACGGTCCTCGTCAGTGCGCAGCAGGGACTGATCGGCGCGATGGCCAACAGGGTCGACGTGAGCTATCTCGCCGACGGCGTGATCCTGTTCCGGTATTTCGAATCGCGCGGCTCGGTGAGACAGGCGATCTCGGTGCTTAATAAAGCGCACCGGCTTCCACGAGCGCACGATCCGCGAGTTGTCCGTCAGCGACACGGGCCTGCACATCGGCGAGCCGCTGCGCGAATTCCGCGGGGTACTTACCGGCGTCCCGCACGAGCACGATGGACAGCCGGAGCCGCCGCTCGTGCCCAGCCAATGAGCGACGTCCCGGCGCCCGCGCATGAGCAGATCCTGCTGTTGCTGCCGACCCACTCCGATTCGCGCCTGACTGCCGAGATCCTGCGCAAGAACGGCATCGCGGCCATCGTCTGCGACGGTCCCGGCCACCTGTCGCGGCAGCTTTCCCACGGAGCGGCGGCGGTGCTGGTGTCGGAGGAGTCGCTGGCGCAGGGCGCCCAGGCGATCCTGATGCAGGCGGTCGAGCGCCAGCCGCGCTGGTCGGATCTGCCGGTGCTCGTGCTGACCCGCAGCGGCGCCAATTCGCAGCAGGTCGGCGAGGCGATCGAGCAGCTCGGCAACGTGACGGTGCTCGAGCGCCCGCTTCGGCTGGCCGCGCTGGTGAGCGCCGTGCGCACTGCGTTGCGGGCCCGTCAGCGTCAATACCAGATCCGCACGCACCTGGACGAGCTGGAAGCCGCTCGCGACGACCAGGCCCGCTCCGCCCGGCACAAGGACGAGTTCCTCGCCATGCTGGCCCACGAGTTGCGCAACCCGCTCGCGCCGATCCGCAACGCCCTGCGCCTGCTGGGCACGAGCGGGGAAACGGCCGGCAGCGACGAAGGCGTGCGCGCGATGATGGCCCGGCAGGTCGACCACATGGTCCGGCTGGTGGACGACCTGGTCGACGTATCGCGGCTCTCGCGCGGCACGATCGAACTGCGCCGCGAGCGCGTGGAGATGGGCTCGATGCTGCGCAATGCCGTCGAGCTCAGCAGGCCCCTGCTCGACGCCGGGCAGCACCAGCTCGATACCGTCATGCCCGACGATCCGCTGTGGGTCGACGTGGATCCGGTCCGTATCGCCCAGGTGTTCGGAAACCTGCTCAACAACGCCGCCAAGTACGCGACGCCGAACGGCCATATCACGCTGTCGGTCCTGCGCAGCGGCGACGAGGCGGTGGTCTCGGTGCGCGATCGGGGGATCGGCATCGAACCGGAAATGCTGCCGCACGTGTTCGAGCTGTTCACCCAGGGCAGGCGCGATGCGCACCGCGCGCAGGACGGTCTCGGCATCGGGCTGACCCTGGTCCGAAGCCTGGTGGAGATGCACGGCGGTACCGTCACCGCCTCCAGCGAGGGTTTCGGCCGCGGCTCGGAGTTCGTGGTGCGCTTGCCGCTCGCCAGCGGCATCGCTGCTCCCAGCCCCGGGGTTTTGACCGGCGCCACGCCGACGGCGAGCGCCGCGGGCCAGTTCGCCGGCCTTCGCGTCCTCGTGGTGGACGACAACGTCGATGCGGCGATGTCGCTGGGGATGGTGATGGAACTGCTCGGCATCGATCACGAGGTCCTGTTCTCGGGACAGGGGGCGCTCGACCGCGCGGGGCGGTTCCTGCCCCACGCGATCCTCCTGGACATCGGCATGCCGGGCATGGACGGCTACGAGGTCGCGCGTCGCCTGCGCCTGGACCCGCGACTCGCCGACACGACCCTGGTCGCCCTCACCGGGTGGAGCCAGGTACAGGATCAGCAACGCGCGCGCGAGGCGGGATTCGACCACCACTTCAGCAAGCCGGCCGACATCGGCGCGCTTCAGCGTCTGCTGGTCACGCTGGTGCCGACAGCCCCCGAGCAGCGTCCCGGCAGCAACTGCAGCGCAGAGTCGAAACACCCGGAAAACTGATCGTGCACGCGCGTGGCGGCCGGCTGTGCCTGCGCGATGTGCCTGCGCGGTCGGCTCAGCGCAGATCGATGCGCTCGTTCTCCTGAAGGTTCGCAGGCTCGTCGGTCACGGCACTGAGGAACAGGTGCAGCACCTGGCCCAGCCGCCGGCCATGGCCGTCCCAGTATTCGGCCGAGTCCGCCTCGACCCGGATCAGGCACAGATTCGGATCGTCCTTGGCGACCTGGACGTTCGACTGCATCCGCGGCGACCACAGCGCATCGATCTTCGCGCGGTCGCGCACCAGCGATGCGCGCCCGGCCACCGACACGTAGATGTCCTTGGAGGGCGAAGCGTAGGCAACGTTGACGTAGGGATTGGCTTCGATTTCCGCCGCCTTGCCACTGTCGCACTCGGTCGCGAACCACAGGTCGCCGTCGAACTCCACTTCCTGCGTGCCCAGCGGCCGGCTGACCAGGTGGCCGCTGCGGGCGACGGTGGTCAGCATGGCGATCTCGACATCATTGATCAGCTCGGCGAGCTTCTCTATATTGGCACTGCGGTTCTCGGCGGATCTTGGCTCGGCGCGGATATTCATCTTCGTGCTCCCGTGTGTCGTCAGGGGCCGATGAGAGCGCGTTTTCGAGCAAGGCGCAGTGACGAACGCGATTGCCCGAGGCGGGCCGCGGATCGATCAGGGGCGGTAGACGCATGGATTCAGCGGCTCCAACGTGGTGTCCGGCATCGCCCGCGACGGACGTTGGCAGAAAAGACGGAGGTTGCTGGATGCTCCTCGCACCCGCAACCAGGTGTGGAAAACCGAGGTAATCACATGAGTACCATGCACAAGCAGCCGGCTCACCAGGCACAGCCGGAAAACGTGTCTACCTCCGGGGAAGACGCGCCGCCGTCCCAGGAGAGCGATCCGGGCGACCGCAGGGCCAGCGGCGACCGCAGGTACTGCTACGACCGGCGCGACCTGATCCGGTTCGATGCCGACAGGCGCGACTTGTTCGACCGCCGCGACGACGGGGAAATCTCAGTGCCCGCGATCGACGACTAGCGGTCCTTCGGCAGGCCCGGCCTGAAGTCGCAACGCGCGCGCATCCGCCCAACTACCATGGCGCGAACGCCACGCCTTCGCGCTCGTTGCCCCACACCGTGCTGAATACCCACCAGCGGCCGTTTTCGCGGCACAGCTGGATGCTATTGGCGCCGCGCGCAAGCAGCAGCGGACTGTCGGGTGCGGACCGGGTCTCGTAGCGGCTCCACACGTGCGCGACGCTGCCGAAGCGCTCGACACGCTGCGCCAACTCCGTCTCGAAGAAGCTCGTCGTCGAGAAACGCGGCGCAACGTCCGCGATGTACCCGTCGATATCGAACACCGCCGCATGCGTGCTGCCATCGGCTTCGACCACGGTCCGCAGGCTGCGCGCCAGCGGGTGATGCAGCTGCCTGAAGCGGGCCCAGTCGCGCGGCGCCCCGGCCGGGCCGGAGATGCACGCGTAGATGTCGCGCACCATCTGGCCGACGTCCTGGTGGCGCTGCAGGGCGCGGTGCGACGTTCCTGTGCTCATCGGTCCCCCTGTGCTCCGGCCAAAAACCGGCGCGACCGGAATCTAGAACGGTAACGGCAGTCCGAGCGTCGGCGCCAGCAGCCAGTACAGCCCCACCAGGACGATCCCCCACATCAGCAGCTTGAGCATGACGCCCGCGACTTTCAGTGCGAGATAGACACCGACCACCACCAACACGATCCCCAACCAGCTCATCGTCCGTCTCCGCCTGCGTGCGTGGGAGCTTATGCCCGCGCCGCCGTGTCGCCAAGTCGCCCACCTAGGCCGGCGAGAGCTCGACCGCTGCCATCCCGGTGCCAGCCGTCGGCGCAAGCAGGGGTTATGGTCCGGCGGCCAATTAGTAGATAATAGTGATTCTCATTTCCGACGAGCCGAGAACACTAGATGCGACCGTCCATCCCGTGCACTGCCCTGCTCTTCCTGCTTACCGCCTGCTCCGGACAGCCGTCGACCGACGCCACGGCAGGCGCAAGTCCCGCCGAGCCGGCGGCCGCGCCGCAGGAACTGGTGGTCTACACCTCGCGCAACGAGCAGTTGGTCAAACCGCTGTTCGATCGCTACACGCGGGAAACCGGTGTCAAGATCACCTATCTGACCGACAAGGCGCCGCCGCTGATGGAGCGCCTGCGCGCCGAAGGCAGCCGTACGCCGGCCGATGTGTTCATCACCGTGGATGCCGGCAATCTCTGGCAGGCGGCCAACATGGAGCTGCTGCAACCCGTCGACTCCGCGGTGCTGCAGGCCAACATCCCGCCCAACCTGCGCGATCCGGAAAACCGCTGGTTCGGCCTGTCGGCGCGCGCCCGCACGATGATCCACAACCCCGCGGTCACCCCGGCTTCGGCACTGTCGGGCTATGAGGATCTCGCCGATCCAAAATGGCGCGGCAAGCTCTGCCTGCGCACCAGCGCCTCGGTCTACAACCAGAGCCTGGTCGCGACCATGCTCGCGCGGCTCGGGAAGGAGCGCACCGAAGAGGTCGTCAAGGGCTGGGTCGACAACCTCGCCGCGCCGCCGTTCGCCAACGACACGGCGGTGATCGAGGCCGTGGCCGCTGGACGCTGCGCGGTTGGCATCGTCAACAGTTACTACCTCGGCCGCGCCCAGCGCGACGATCCGGCGCTGCCGGTCACGGTGTTCTGGGCCAACCAGCAGGGCGAAAACGCGAGCGGCACCCACGTGGACGTCTCCGGCGCGGGTATCACCGCCCATGCCGACAACGTGGCCGGCGCGCGCGCCTTCATCGAATGGCTCTCGGCCGGGGAGGCCCAGGCGATGTATGCCAACGAGAACCTGGAATACCCCGCCAATCCGCAGGTGGAAGCCGCGCCGATCGTCAAGGCGTGGGGCGATTACCGCCAGAACCCGATCAATGTCGCCGAGGCGGGCAGGCTACAGGCCGACGCGGTCAAGCTGATGGACCGTGCAGGTTATCGCTGAGGCCCCCGGCTACACGCATTTCCGGCGCCCCGCCGCCGCCTCGCCGTGGGTCTGGCTGGCGGTGGCGCTGTCCCTGCCGAGCCTGGTGCCGCTGCTGGCGACGCTGGCCTCGTTGAGCCGACCCGACCCCGACACCCTCGGGCACCTCGTCCAGGAGATATTGCCGCGCGTGAGCGCCAATACGTTCTGGCTGCTGCTCGGCGTCGGGGCCGGCACCGCGGTGCTGGGTACGGCCCTGGCGGCGCTCGTGGCGCTATGCGAATTTCCCGGCCGGCGCGTGTTCGCCGTCGCGCTGGTGCTGCCGCTGGCGTTGCCCGGCTACGTGCTGGCGGTGGTGTTCATCGACATGCTCGGCTATGCGGGGCCGCTCGCCACCTGGCTGCGCGACGCGGGCGGCATGGCACTGCCGGAGATCCGCTCGCGCGCAGGACTGATCGCGGTCATGACCCTGGCGCTGTACCCGTACGTGTATCTGATCGCACGAGAGGCTTTCGCGAGCCAGGGCGCGCGCGCGCTCGAAGCGGCACGAGCGCTAGGCATGGGCCCCTGGCGCGCGTTCGCCAGCGCGAGCCTGCCGATGGCGCGCCCGTGGATCGCCGGGGGCGTGTTGCTGGTGCTGATGGAAACCCTCGCCGACTTCGGCACGGTCGCCGCTTTCAATTACGACACGTTCACCACCGCGATCTACAAGGCGTGGTTCGCGCTGTTTTCCACCGACACTGCGCTGCAGATCGCCGCGGCGATGCTGATCGTGGTGGTCGCCCTGGTGGCGCTGGAGGCGGCCAGCCGACGGCATCGGTCGTTCGCATCGCTCGGCCACTGCAGCGCTGCCCGGATCCCGCTGGGAAGACGCGCCTGGCTGGCCACGGGGCTATGCGCGGCGGTGCTTGCGCTGGGACTGTTGCTGCCGGTCGCGCGCCTGCTGTGGAACGCGTTCGCGCACCTGGGCGATCTCGATACACGCTACCTCGGCACGGTCCGCAACGCGCTGACGCTTTCGATCATCGCCGCGCTCGCCACCACCGCGGCAGCCTTCGTGATCGCGATGGCCGCGCGCCTGCGGCCGGGGCTGCTGACCGCCGCGACCACGCGCCTGGCGACGTTCGGCTACGGCGTGCCGGGCGCGTTGCTGGCGATCGGCCTGTACGTCCCGGTTGCGCGATTCTCGACGTGGATCGCGAACCGCTACGGCGTGGACCTGACGCTGGAGGGCGGCCTGCTGCTGCTGCTGGTCGCCTACGGCATCCGCTTCGGCGCGGTCGCGCACGCACCCGTCGCAGGCGGCTTGCTGCGGGTGAAGCCTAGCCTGCTGGAGGCGGCGCGTTCGCTGGGCGTCACCGGTCCGCGACAATGGCAGCTGGTGCAGTGGCCGCTGCTGCGTGGCAGCTTTGCCACGGCGATGCTGCTGGTGTTCGTGGACGTCATGAAGGAAATGCCGATCACCCTGATGATGCGTCCATTCGGCGGGGACACCCTGGCCACGCGCGTGTTCGAGCTGACCAGCGAAGGCGAGTGGGCGCGTGCGGCCCTGCCGTCGATCGCGATCGTGCTGACCGGGCTGGTTCCGATCATCCTGCTGAGCCGCCCGGGGGCATCCGCGGATGCGCCTTGAACTCGACGATGTCGCGGTCGGCTACGGCGCGCTGCCGGTGCTGGAACACGTGTCGCTGGTGCTCGATGCCGGGCAGATCGGCTGCCTGCTCGGACCTTCCGCGGCCGGCAAGACGACCCTGCTGCGCGCGGTGGCCGGCTTCGAGCCGCTGATGGCGGGCCGCGTCGCCGCGGCCGGGCAGGTGCTTGCAGGCGACGGCATCCACCTTGCCCCCGAGGCCCGCCGGATCGGCATGGTGTTCCAGGACCACGCCCTGCTGCCGCACCTGAGCGTGCTCGACAATGTCCGCTTCGGATTGTTTCGCCAACCGCGCGCGCAGGCGCTGCAGCGCGCCCGCGAGATGCTCGACCTGGTCGGCCTGTCCGACACCGCCGACCGGCACCCGCACCAGCTCTCCGGCGGCCAGCAGCAGCGTGTCGCCCTCGCCCGCGCCCTGGCACCGCAGCCGCGACTAGTGCTGCTGGACGAACCGTTCTCCAGTCTCGATCCCGACCTACGCGAGCGCCTGGCGCTGGACGTGCGCACCGCGCTGAAGGCCGCGGGCGTCGGCGCGCTGATGGTGACGCATTCGCAGATCGAGGCATTCGCGATGGCCGACCGCGTCGGCGTGATCGGTGAGGGCCGCCTGCAGCAGTGGTCGAGCCCCTACGACCTTTACCATCGGCCGCACACCCGCTTCGTCGCCGATTTCGTCGGCGAGGGCACCTTCCTGCCTGCGCGCGTCAGCGCGCCGATGCTGATCGCAACCCCGTTCGGCGATGCCGCCGCCCGGAACATTTCGGCGCCGGTCGGCGCCGAGATCACATTGCTGCTGCGACCGGACGACGTGGTGCACGACGACGACGCACCGCTCAAAGCGCAGATCATCCAGCGTCACTTCCGCGGCGCCGAATTCCTCTACACCCTGCGGCTGGACAGCGGCCACGTGGTGCTCTCGCTGGTGCCGTCGCACCACGACCACGCGATCGGGCAGCGAATCGGCATCCGCATGGAGCTCGACCACGTGATCGTGTTCGACAGGGACGACGGTGCGATGCCCGCGCCCGTCACCCAGTGAACCCGCACAGCGACCTCGTCGGAACCGGAACCTTGAGCTCGCCAGCACAGGCGCCGGGTGTGGCGATCGTCGGCGGCGGACCCGCCGGCCTGATGGCCGCGGAATCCGCGCGGGCGGCGGGCGTGGAGGTCGACCTGTACGAGGGCAAGGGGTCGGTCGGGCGCAAGTTCCTGATCGCCGGCAAGGGCGGCCTGAACCTCACCCACAGCGAGCCGCGTCCGGGCTTCGACGCGAGGTTTCGCGAGCGCGAGCCGGCCATCTCGCCCTGGCTCGCCGGATTCGATGGCAACGACCTGCGCGACTGGGCACGCGGCCTCGGTGTGGACACCTATGTCGGAAGCTCGGGTCGCGTCTTCCCCATGGATCGCAAGGCCGCCCCACTGCTGCGCGGCTGGGTCCGGCGCCTGCGCGAGGCCGGAGTGCGATTCCACGTGCAGCACCGCTGGGGCGGCTGGGCCGCGGACGGCGCATTGCTGTTCGACACGCCCGACGGCGTGCGCCGGATCCAGGCGCGATCGGTCGTGCTCGCGCTGGGCGGCGGCAGCTGGCCGCAGTTGGGATCCGATGGGGCGTGGGCACCGTGGCTGGCCGGCGCGGGCGTCGACGTCGCGCCCCTCAAACCGTCAAATTGCGGTTTCGACGTCGGCTGGAGCGATCACTTTTCCGGGCGTCACGCCGGTGCGCCACTGAAGCCGGTGGTGGCTCACTGGAACGAGGCCGGCGCCGAGCGGTCGCTGCAGGGAGAATGCGTGGTCACCCAAACCGGCATCGAGGGCAGCCTGGTCTACGCACTGTCGGCGCCGCTTCGCGAGGCGATCCAGGTGCATGGCGAAACGACCTTGCATCTGGATCTGGTCCCCGGCCGCGACGCCGAGCGCCTGCACCGCGACCTGTCGAAGCCGCGCGCCGGGCGCAGCCTCAGCGAACACCTGCGACGCCAGGCGGGGCTGGTCGGAGCGAAGGCCGCCCTGCTGCACGAACTCGTCGACAAGTCGCAGTTGCGCGATCCGGCGGCACTCGCGCGCACGATCAAGCGCCTGCCATTGGTGCTGCGGCGCGCGCGGCCGCTCGCCGAGGCGATCAGCAGCGCCGGCGGCGTGCGGCTGGAAGGGC
>JALYOG010000104.1 GCA_030856985.1 Pseudomonadota bacterium
CGCGCGCGGGAGCCGCCGTTCGCGGCCCGGCGCGACGGGCGCGGTCCCAGGGGCCCGGAGGCGGCCGTTCGTCGCTCATCGGATCAATCCTTCGCCGGCGCTTGCGCCGCGGCATCAGCCGCCGCGCGGTGCTGCACGAGCTTGTCGCGCCACAGGTCCGCGTTGGCGATCCCCAACGCGTCCGGATCGAACACCGGATCCCTGCCCGCCTTCTTTTGCGCCTCGTAGTCGCGCAGCGCCTTGAACGCGGGCTTCTGCAGGATGAGGATCGCGATCAGGTTCAGCCACGCCATCAGGCCTACGCCAATGTCGCCCAGCCCCCACGCCACCGAGGCGCTGCGCACGGCGCCGTAGGCCACCGCGGCCATGATCCCCACCCGCAGTGCCAGCGTCAGCCACGGACGATGCACGCGGCGGTTGATGTAGGCGATGTTGGTCTCGGCCATGTAGTAGTAGGCGACGATGGTGGTGAAGGCGAAGAACAGCAGCGCCAGCGCCACGAAGCCCGCGCCCCAGCCCGGCAGTACCGACTCCACCGCCGCCTGGGCGAAGCCGGGCCCCGCCTCCACGCCGGGCAGCGCGTTGACGATCATCGTGCCGTCGGGCGCGTTGACGTTGTACATGCCGGTCGACAGGATCAGGAACGCGGTCGCCGAGCACACCAGCAGCGTGTCGACATACACCGAGAACGCCTGCACGTAGCCCTGCTTGGCCGGGTGCGAGACCTCGGCCGCGGCCGCCGCGTGCGGGCCGGTGCCCTGCCCGGCCTCGTTGGAATAGATGCCGCGCTTGACGCCCCATTCGATCGCCAGGCCCAGCACCGCGCCGAAGCCCGCCTGCCAGCCGAACGCGCTGTTGATGATCAGCATGAACATCTCCGGCACGCGCTCGACGTTGAGCGCCAGGATGCCGATGGCGATGAGCATGTACGCCAGCGCCATGAACGGCACCACGACCTGGGCGAAACTGGCGATGCGCTTGACGCCGCCGAAGATGATGAAGCCCAGCGGGATGACCACCGCCACCGCGGTGCCCCACGCCGGCACGCCCCAGGCGGTGTTGAGCCCCAGCGAGATGCTGTTGGCCTGCACGCCCGGCAGCAGCAGGCCGGTGGCCACCACGGTGACCACGGCGAACAGCCACGCGTACCACTTCTGGCCCATCGCCTTTTCGATGTAGTACGCCGGGCCGCCGCGGTACTGGCCGCTGTCGTCCTTTTCCTTGTAGATCTGCGCCAGCGTCGACTCCACGTACGCCGTCGATGCGCCGAGAAATGCGACCACCCACATCCAGAACACCGCGCCCGGGCCACCGAACGCGATCGCCGTCGCCACGCCGGCGATGTTGCCGGTGCCCACGCGTCCCGACAGCGACATCGCCAGCGCCTGGAAGGACGAGACGCCGGCGGCGGAGGACTGGCCGCGGAAGATCAGCCGCAGCATCTCGCCGAAGCCGCGCACCTGCAGGAACCGCGAGCGGATCGAGAAGAACAGGCCCGTGCCCAGGCACAGGTAGATCAGCGGCGGGCTCCAGATGATCCCGTTGAGCGCATTGATCAGGTTTTCCACGTGTCGTCATCCCCGGTGTGATCGCACCGGCGGCGCGGCCGGCGACAAGACCGGCACCATAACCGGATTCACCGCTTCGACGAAAACCCCGGGGCGGGAAAAAACCCACGGGAGCGGCCACCGCCGCCCCCGTGGCGCCCGCCTCAGGCCAGCCCGCCGACCTCGGGCGTCTCCGCTTCGAGCTTCTCCAGCTCGTGCGCCACCGCGTCGGGCGACGTCGTGTAGCGCGCCAGCACCGTGTAGAACACCGGCACCACGAACAGCGACAGCAGCGTGGAGAACGACACGCCAAAGATCACCACCACGCCGATGGTGGCGCGGCTGGCCGAACCCGGTCCGCCGGCCAGCACCAGCGGCAACGCGCCGGCGACGGTGGCAATCGAGGTCATCAGGATCGGGCGCAGGCGCACGCCGGCCGATTCGATCACCGCATCGACGATGCTCCGCCCCTCGTCGCGCAGCTGGTTGGCGAACTCCACGATCAGGATGCCGTTCTTGGCCGCCAGCCCTACCAGCATCACGATGCCGATCTGGCTGAACAGGTTCAGCGTCCCGCCGGTTACGGCCAGTCCGATCAACGCGCCCAGCACGCCCAGCGGCACGGTCAGCATGATCACCAGCGGGTGGATGAAGCTCTCGAACTGAGCCGCCAGCACCAGGTACACCACCAGCAGGGCCAGGGCGAAAGTGAGGAATACCGCGCCGCCGGCCTTCTGGAACTCGCGCGATTCGCCCTTCCAGTCGATCTGCGCCTGCTCCGGCAGTTCCGCCTCCACGACCTGGTTGATCCAGTCGATCGCCTCGCCCAGCTCGTAGCCCGGTGCCAAGCCGGCGCTGACGGTGATGGCGCGCAGGCGGTTGAAGCGGTTGAGGCTGCCGGCTTCGGCCAGCTCGGTCAGGCTCACCAGGTTGGACAGCGGCACCAGCTCGCCGGTGGCCGCAGGCACCTGGATCGCCGAGAGGTCGGAGGGATCGGCGCGGCCCTGACGACCGGCCTGCACGATCACGTCGTACTCCTCGCCTTCCTGAACGAAGGTGGTGACCCGGCGCCCGCCCATCATCGTCTCCAGCGCCTGGCCGATGTCGGCCACGCTGACGCCCAGGTCTGCCGCGCGCGCGCGGTCGATCTGCACGCGCATCTGCGGCCGGGTCTCCTTGTAGTCGGAGTCGACCGAGAACATCTGCGGGTTGGCTTCCATGCGCTCGATCAGGATGTCGCGCCAGCTGGCGATCTGCGAGTACTCGGGCCCACCGAGCACGATCTGCAGCGGCTGCCCGCCGCCACCGACCAGCCCGGAGCGGATGCGCGGATTGGCCTGCACGCCGGTCAGCTGCGACAGCTCCTTGCGCAGCGAATCGGCCACCGCCGTGGCCGGCACGTCGCGCTTGTCCCAGTCCTGCAGGAACACGATGACGTTGCCGGTGTGCATTTCCTCGCTCGCGCCCCAACCCCCGGGGACGCGCGTGTTGTAGCGCTCGATTGCGCCGTTCTGCTCGACCTGCTGCGCGAAGATGTCCTCGACCTGCTTGATCTGCTGCACCGTGTAGTCGTAGCCCGCGCCTTCGGGGCCGACGATCGAGACGAAGAACGCGCCGCGGTCTTCGGGCGGTGCAAGCTCCGACGGCACGATCCGGAACAGGCCATAGCTGGCGGCGAAGGCCGCCAGCATCAGCGCCCCGAACAGCCACGGCCGCTTGACGCTGCGCCCGAGCCAGCCGCGGTAGCGGGTGCCCAGCGCATCGAGCCGCCCGCTGACCCAGCGGTGCACCCGGTTGGATTTCTCCTCGCTGTGCGGACGCACCAGCTTGGAGGACATCATCGGGGTCAGCGTCAGCGCGACGAAGGCCGAGATCGCCACGGCGCCGGCCAGCGCCACCGACAGCTCGCGGAACAGCCGGCCCGCGTTGCCTTCCATGAAGCCCACCGGCAGGAACACGGCGATCAGCACCGTCGTCGTGGCGATGACGGCAAAGGCGACCTGGCGGGTGCCGCGGCGCGCGGCGACCAGCTTGGGCTCGCCCAGGTCGGCACGGCGCTGGATATTTTCGAGCACGACGATGGCGTCGTCGACCACCAGTCCGATCGACAGCACCAGCGCCAGCAGGGTCAGCAGGTTGATCGAGTAGCCGAACAGGTACAGCGGCAGGAACGCGGCGATCAGGCACACCGGCACGGTGAGCGCGGGGATCAGCGCGGCGCGGAAGCTGCCCAGGAACAGCCAGATCACCAGCAGCACCAGCGCCATGGCCTCGATCAGGGTCATGTACACGCGGTTGATGGCCGCCTCGATGAAGACCGTGTCGTCGTAGGCGACAAAGATGTTGGTGCCCGCAGGCAGCGTCGCCTGGATCACGTCGACCTGCGCGCGCGCGGCGCGCGCCACGTCCAGCGCGTTGGCGGTGGAGGTCTTGACGATGCCCAGGCCGATGTTGGGCTGGCCGTTGCTGCGGTAGTAGGCGCGGCGCTCGGCCGAGGCCAGCTCGACCTTCGCCACGTCGCCCAGCCGCACCACGTAGCCGCCCTCGCCCTTGCGCAGCGGCAGCCGGGCGAAATCGTCGGGGGCGGTGTAGTCGCGCGCCACGCGCAGGGTGAAGTCGCGGGTTTCCGATTCCAGGCGACCCGCGGGCAGCTCAAGGTTCTCCGAGCGCAGCGCCGACTCCACGTCACGCACGCTCACGTTGCGCGCCGCCATCGCCGCGCTGTCGAGCCACACGCGCATGGCGTAGCGCTGCTCGCCGCCGATGCGGACCTGGGCGACGCCGTCCATGCTCGACAGCCGGTCCACCACGTAGCGGTCGGCGTAGTCCGACAGCTGCAGCGTGTCCATCGTGGTGCTGGCCATGTTGAGCCAGATGACGGTTTCCGAATCGCTGTTGGCTTTCTCGACTTCCGGCGGGTCGGCCTCGTCGGGCATGCGGTCGGCGACGTCGCTGATCGCGTCGCGCACGTCGTTGGCTGCGGCCTCGATATCGCGTCCCAGGGTGAACTCGATGTTGACCGAGGAGCGCCCGTTGACGCTGCGCGACTCCAGAGTTTCGATCCCCTCGATCCCCGACAGCGCGTCTTCCAGCACCTGGGTGACGCGGGTCTCCACGACCGCCGCCGAGGCGCCCGGATAGCCGACGCTGACCGAAACGATGGGCGGATCGATCGCCGGCAGCTCGCGCAGGGTCAGGCGCGAGAACGCCATGACGCCCAACACGATCAGCAGCAGGCTGACGACGGTGGCGAACACCGGCCGGCGGATCGAAAGGTCGGACATATTCATGGTGTTTTCTGCTGCGCAGCTTCTGGAGGCGCAGCTTCGGCAGAAACGGATTGGGCAGGCGTGGCGGGCAGCTC
>JALYOG010000107.1 GCA_030856985.1 Pseudomonadota bacterium
TGAAGCAGAACCACAGCCCCGATCAGATCCGCGGCCGCCTCGCCCTCCTCGGTGGCGGCCAGGTCAGTCATACGACCATCTATCGCTACTCGCGACAACTGGGCCTGCGCCACCATCTGCGGCATCCCAGGCGCCGGCGCGGCTACGGCAAGCGCACACCGGGACGCTTCGCCGACCGTCGCTCGATAGTGCTTCCAGCCATGTACGAACATCACGACGCTCAGACCGCCATCGTCGCCTTCGATGCCTTCGACGCCTTGGACGCCTTCGCGCACAGCCGACAGGAACTCGTTTACCTGGTGGTGCGCGTGGCCGAACTCGGGACGGTCGGCATAGGGGCGGCCCTGGTCGTCGACTTCGATCAGGTACAGGCGATAGTCCTCGGCGACTTCGACGATCTGGTTCTCGCACCCGGGCGCGACGGCGCCGTTCTTGTCGGGCGAGCAATCGATCGGAACCGGGTCCGGAAGAGCGGCCCGTCTGGGCTCCAGGGACGTGCACGAGGCCAGCAGCAACACAATGCCTGTGCAAAGGCCAGTCGCCAGCACCTTGTCCATAAGGCCTCCAGGGCCGGGAATCTCATGCGCTCCGGCCGACACCAACGGTACACCAGGATTTTGCCTCGGGACAAGTGCCGCCGGCGGTTCCAGGGCCGTTCCTCCAGCCGCGTGTCTCCTGCGTTGTTTCGGGCCGCCCGACCGACTGCCCGACCCGGCGATCGAAACGAAGCATCCGACGGCCAAACGCGCAGGCGGGAGCGGTCCGCGCGGGCACGCAATCGTGTCGCGGCAGACGCGCACCGTCCAGGTGCCCATCGCATCGCCGGGGGCCCCGCGGGTATTCACGCGAATCCCCAGACTACCGATGGGCAACGCGATGGATCAGCGAGCGAGCCCCTCGCGCAATGCGATTTCCCGTACCTCGACGCCACCGGCCGTCCATGCGCGAGCCTCGCGCTCCAGCGGCAGCACCGCGAGCGCGAGGTGCCTGCCCGAAGCGGCCTTGGCGCAGGACACCAGCGTTCCGAGCGCGATGTCGCTTCCGGCGACGCGCAACTGCGACCCGACCGCCAATGGCGCCGCGCTCTCCACCAGCGCCAGCCCGCGCTTGACCTTGCCCAGGAAGTGCGTGCGCGCGACGATTTCCTGGCCTGGGTAGCAGCCT
Source organism: Pseudomonadota bacterium (assembly GCA_030856985.1). Classification (GTDB taxonomy): domain Bacteria; phylum Pseudomonadota; class Gammaproteobacteria; order Xanthomonadales; family Xanthomonadaceae; genus Lysobacter_K. The sequence continues at coordinate 1,165 of JALYOG010000107.1, forward strand.
TTCCTGACGCTGAAGGCGCGCAGCCGGTCCAGGGACAACTGCTGCGGCGTCCACTGGCTGGCCTGGTCGTGCGGAAGGCGCGGCAAGCCGTGGGCGATATCGAAGGCCGACCATCTCTTCGCCAGGTCGTCATCGGTCGCAGCCTGTTGCGCGCCGACCAGCATGCGCCGAGCGCCACCATCGGCGCTCATGTCCAGTTCGATGCCGGAAGCCTCGTCGCCCGCGAGCCGCGCCAAGGCGGCCGATTCGGGCGAGGCGAACCCAGCCAGCACCTGCAGGTCGCCGCGCGGCGCGATCTTCAGCTTGCTGCGGAACACATAGCGCGACAGCGCCCCGGCCAGCGCGGCGGGCTCGGCGTCGGGCAATACCAGCCACAGGCAGTCCTCGGCCAGCCTGACCGCCGCGAACAGGGCCACGACCCGCCCCTTGGGCGTGAGCCAACCACTCCAGTGCCAGTGACCCACCGCCAGCGCGCCCACGTCGCTCATGAACTGTGCCTGCGCGAAGCCGGTCGCATCGGGGCCGAGCAGCTCCACCACGCCATGGTCGGGCAGGGCGAACAGGGCGCCGCGCGGCGGCTGCGGGTTGTCAGGCATGGGTGCCGGGAACTAAGCTTGGGAGCTACGATGATAGGCCAAACCCCCAGAGCCCCGTCCTCTCCCGCCGAACCGGAGGTGGAGCAGGACGTGAGCGAAGTACCCGCGACCGACGCTCCGGTCGGCACCGGCAAGAAGCCGCAAGAGGGTCCGGATCCCACCCGCTACGGCGACTGGGAAAAGAACGGTCGCTGCATCGACTTCTAGCGCATTGCCAACGTTCGCCGCAGTCGCGGCGATCGACCCCGCCACCGGCCCAGCCGACCTGCAGAGACTGCCACCGCTCATGGCGAACCGTCACCGAGAACGACCGCTTTCCCCGCACCTGTCGATCTACAACTGGCAGGTACAGATGGTCACCTCGATCCTGCACCGCATCACCGGCGTGATCCTGGTGCTGGGCACGTTGCTGATCGTGTGGGCGCTGCTCGCATTGGCGGCCGGTCCGGCGCAGTGGGCCGACTTCGGCGAGTTCGCGCGTTCGCCGGTGGGCTTCCTGATCCTGTTCGGCTGGAGCTGGGCCTTGTCGTTCCATCTGATCAATGGCGTGCGCCACCTGATGCAGGACGCCGGCGTCGGCATGGGCATCGAGGCCTTCCTGCTCACGAGCTGGATATCGGTCGTCGGCAGCCTGGTGTTGACCGCATTGATCTGGCTGGCGGCGATGAGCCAGTGGGGTGGCGCATGAGCGCGCACGACCGCTTCCGCACGCCGCTCAAGCGCGCCCGCGGCCTGGGCTCGGCGAAGGACGGCACCGGCCACTTCATCATCCAGCGGATCACCTCGATCGCGTTGTTCTTCCTGTCGCTCTACGTCGTGGGCCTGGTCGTCTGGCTGCTGGGCGCCGACTACGCCAGCGTGCGCGCCGCGGTGGGGCATCCGCTGCACGCGGTGCTGCTGGTGTCGTTCCTGGTCGCGGCTTTCTGGCACGCGCAACTGGGCATGCAGGTGATCATCGAGGACTACGTCCACACGCCGTGGCTGGCGGTCGTCGCGCAGCTGGCCGTGATCTTCTTCTGCATCCTGGCGGCCCTGGCCACCGTACTGGCCGTCGTGCGCATCGCGCTCGCCGGCGCCTGATCCGTCAAGGAAACCGCATCGATGGCATCTGCCTCCAAAAGTTCGGCCTACCAGATCATTGAACACAGCTTCGACATGCTCGTGGTCGGTGCCGGAGGCGCGGGACTGCGCGCGACGTTCGGGCTGGCGCAGAAGGGCCTGAAGACCGCCTGCATCACCAAGGTGTTCCCGACCCGGTCGCACACGGTGGCCGCGCAGGGCGGCATTTCCGCGGCGCTGGGCAACATGGGCGAGGACGACTGGCGCTACCACTTCTACGACACGATCAAGGGTTCGGACTGGCTGGGCGACCAGGACGCCATCGAGTACATGTGCCGCGAGGCGATCCCGGCGATCATCGAGCTGGAGCACCAGGGCGTGCCGTTCTCGCGCACCGCCGAGGGCAAGATCTACCAGCGTCCGTTCGGCGGCATGACCACGCAGTACGGCGAAGGTCCGCCGGCGCAGCGCACCTGCGCCGCGGCCGACCGCACCGGGCACGCGATCCTGCACACGCTGTACCAGCAGTCGCTGGCGCACCACGCGCAGTTCTTCGTCGAATACTTCGCGCTCGACCTGATCATGGCCCAGGACGGCGGCGTTGCCGGCGTGCTCGCGCTGGACATGGCCGAAGGCACGCTGCACCTGTTCCGCGCGCAGGGCACGGTGCTCGCCACCGGGGGTTACGGGCGCGCGTATTTCTCGGCGACCTCGGCGCATACCTCCACCGGCGACGGCGGCGGCATGGCTTTACGCGCGGGCCTGGGCCTGCAGGACATGGAGTTCGTGCAATTCCACCCGACCGGCATCTACGGCGCGGGCATGCTGATCACCGAGGGCGTGCGCGGCGAAGGCGGTATCCTGCGCAACAGCGAGGGCGAGCGCTTCATGGAGCGCTACGCGCCCAGCGCCAAGGACCTCGCCTCGCGCGACGTGGTCTCCCGCTCGATGACGATCGAAATCCGCGAAGGCCGCGGCGTCGGCGAGCACAAGGACCACATTCTGCTCGACCTTACCCACCTCGGGCCGGAGGTCATCCACGAGAAGCTGCCCGGCATCGCCGAGTCGGCGCGCATCTTCGCCAACATCGATGTCGAGAAGGAGCCCATCCCGGTGCTCCCGACCGTGCACTACAACATGGGCGGCATTCCGACCAACTACCACGGCGAAGTCGTGCAGCTGAAGAACGGCAACCCCGACGAGGTCGTGCCCGGGCTGTACGCGATAGGCGAGGCCGCGTGCGTGTCGGTGCATGGCGCCAATCGGCTGGGTTCCAACTCGCTGCTGGACCTGGTCGTGTTCGGCCGCGCCGTCGCCAACCGCTGCGCCGAGACGATCAAGCCCGATGCCGTGCCGGCAAAGCTCGCTCCCGACGCGTGCGACGCCGCACTGGCGCGCTTCGACCGGCTGCGCAACGCCAACGGCAGCACGTCTACGGCCGTGATCCGCGACCGGATGCAGCGCACGATGCAGACCGAGGCCGCGGTGTTCCGCACCGGCGAGACGCTCGACGATGGCGTGCGCAAGATCCGCGAGATCAACGCTTCGTTCGCCGACGTCAAGGTCACCGACCGCTCGCTGGTGTGGAATACGGATCTTGTCGAAACCTACGAGCTCATGAACCTGCTCGCGCAGGCGACGGCGACGATCGAATCGGCGGCCAACCGCACCGAATCGCGCGGCGCCCACGCGCGCGAGGACTTCCCCGACCGCGACGACGCCAACTGGCACAAGCACACGCTGTGCTGGGTCCGGGAAAACGGAACGGTCCACATCGACTACCGCCCCGTGCACATGTACACCCTCACCGACGACGTGCAGGTGGTCCCGCTCAAGAAGAGGGTGTACTGAGGGCAGGGGGGCCGGGGACCAGGCCCAGGCTCGCAGACCCCAGGCTCCGCCCCCATCCGCCGCAGTCGCAACGAATTTCCCCTGGCCCCTGGCCTCTGACCCCTGACCCCGGACCTCCGCCATGGCCGAATTCTCGCTTCCGAAAAACTCGAAGATCCAGAAGGGTCGGCATTTCGACGCGCCGGGCGCGAAGGAGCCGCGCACCTTCAAGATCTATCGCTGGAATCCCGAGGACGGGATGAACCCGCGTGTGGATACCTACGAGCTCGACATGGCGACATGCGGGCCGATGGTCCTGGACGCGCTGATCAAGATCAAGAACGAGATCGATCCGACGCTGACCTTCCGTCGCTCGTGCCGTGAGGGCATCTGCGGCTCGTGCGCGATGAACATCGACGGCAGCAACACGCTCGCCTGCACCAAGGCCATCGCCGACTGCGGCAAGGCCGAGGTGCCGATCTATCCGCTGCCGCACATGGAAGTCATCAAGGACCTGGTGCCGGACCTGTCGCATTTCTTCGCGCAGTACGCGTCGATCAAGCCGTGGCTGCGCACGCAGACGCCGGCGCCTTCCGACCGCGAGCGGCTGCAGTCCCCGGAAGATCGCAAGAAGCTCGACGGACTGTACGAATGCATCCTGTGCGCCTGCTGTTCGACCAGTTGCCCGAGCTACTGGTGGAACGGCGACCGCTACCTGGGTCCGGCGGTACTGCTGCAGGCGCACCGCTGGATTTCCGATTCGCGCGACGAGGACACGGGCGCGCGACTGGACGACCTGGAGGATCCCTTCAAGCTCTACCGCTGCCACACGATCATGAACTGCGCGCGGACCTGCCCGAAGGGTCTGAATCCGGCGCAGGCGATCGGCGAGATCAAGCAGCTGATGCTGGCGCGCCGCACCTGAGACCATCCCGGTCGCCGGCATTCCCGCTGGCGGCCAATGAGCGAGAAACCTGATGCAGCCGACCTCGATCTTCCTTCCGGCCCTGGCAATGGTGCTGCTGTCAGCAATCGTCACATTCCGCATGTTCTTCGAGCGGGTCCGCCAGGTGAAGGCGGAGAAGATTTCGTTCCGCGACATTCCCAGCGGCTCGCAGATGGCCGTGCGCTTCACCGACACCCGCGCCGCCGACAACTATCGCAACCTGTTCGAGGCGCCGGTGCTGTTCTACCTGGCGCTGGTCGTCGCGTTCGCCAGTGCGCAGGTCACCGCGCTGACGCTGGGGCTGGCGTGGGGCTACGTCGTGCTGCGCTATGTCCATAGCTACATCCACTGCGGCTACAACCGGATCAGCCACCGCCTGTATGTCTTCCTCGCCAGCAACGTGGTGCTCTGGTTGCTGTGGGCGCTGCTGCTTGTCGGCCTGCTGCGCGGATGAGCGAGGCCGAAGAGGCCGAACTTCGCCATCTGCGCTGGAAATGCCGGCGCGGCATGCGCGAGCTCGATCAGCTGCTCGCGCGCTATCTGGATCGCGAATGGCGGCAATCTTCCGGGCCCGAACGCGGCGTTTTCCTACGCCTGCTGGAAACCGAGGACGATACGCTCTGGTACTGGTTCCTCGGTCATCAGACACCGCAAGATGCCGCACTCGACGCGCTCGTCCAACGCATCCGCACCCTGCCGCCTTGACTGGCGGCCGTCGCGATGGCCGGTCGCGGTCCTGGCGCTGATGGCCGGGCTGGCGGCGGTTTCGGCGATCGCGTCCGACCTTCCGCGCCCCCTGGCCTGGCCGTTGGCGCTGGCGGCACTCGGGCACGGTCTCAGGCTCGCATGGTGCGAGCGCCGCAAGCCGGCGCGCGCCGTGGTGATATCCGAGGCTGCCAGGGTCCGCGTCGACGGCGTCGAGGTCGAAGGCTTCGCGGTGCAATGGCGCGGCCCCCTGGCTTTCGTGCGCTGGCAGGACCGCGCCGGCGCCACGCACCGCCTCGCCTGGTGGCCCGACACGCTTCCCGCCGCGGCGCGGCGTGAACTGAGACTGGCCGCAGTTGCGCCGACGAATGCGCCTCCCGCGCATTCAGTGGCAACATAGCCGCTTCGCCACGAACCGCCCGCATGTTCAAACCCATCCCAGTAGCGATCGGCCTGCGCTACCTGCGCGCAAAGCGCCGCAACGGTTTCATCTCCTTCATATCCCTGGCTTCCATCCTGGGCATCGCCCTGGGCGTGGCGGCGCTGATCACCACCCTGGCGGTGATGAGCGGGTTCCAGCGGGAAATCCGCGACCGCATGCTGCAGATGGCCGCGCACGCCACCGTGAGCGCGTACGGCGAACCGATCCAGGACTGGCAGCGGGCGGTGGAGATCGCCGTGGCCGACCCGCGCGTTGCCGGTGCGGCGCCTTACGTGGAAAAGGAGGCGCTGCTTGCCGGCGCGCGCCAGCAGCCGGCCATTGTGCGCGGCGTGGTGCCCGCGCAGGAACGCAAGGTGTCCGTCTTGGGCGACAAGATGGTCGAAGGCCAGCTCGAAACGCTGGTGCCGGGCGAGTTCAACGTCGTGCTGGGGCGCGAACTGGCGTTGTGGCTCGGCGTCGGCGTCGGCGACACCCTGGTGATGACGATCGCCGACTTCCGCAGCACGCCGGTCGGCGCGATGCCGCAACTGAAGCGGTTCACCATCAGCGGCCTGTTCGAGATCGGCTACAACGAATTCGACCGCGGCATGGCCTTCGTCAACATGCAGGACATGCAGCGGCTGATGCGCATCGGCGATGGCGTGACCGGCGTGCGCCTGAAGCTGCACGAGATGGACCTGGCCTGGAGCGTGGCCCGCGACCTGGCGCTGGAGCTCGGCGGGCCTTACCAGGTCAGCGACTGGACCAGCGACAACGCCAACATGTTCCGCGCGCTGAAGATGGAGAAGACCATCATGGCGATCCTGCTGTCGCTGATCATCGCGATGGGGGCGTTCAACCTGGTGTCCTCGCAGGTCATGCTGGTCACCGACAAGCAGGCCGACATCGCGATCCTGCGTACGCTCGGCCTCACCCCGCGCGGGGTGATGCAGGTGTTCATGGTGCAGGGCACGCTGATCGGGGTCATGGGCACGGTGCTGGGGGTGATCGGCGGCGTCGTGCTGACCCTGAACCTGGAGCACATCCTGTTCGGCATCGAGAAGATATTCGGCGTGCAGTTGCTGCCGGCCGACGTGTACTACATCACCGGGCTGCCGACCGAGCTGAAGACCGGCGACGTGGTCGCGATCACCGTGGTTGCGCTGCTGATGGCCTTCATCGCCACCATCTATCCCGCGTGGCGCGCCGCGCGTACGCCGCCGGCGGAGGCGCTCCGCTATGAGTGAGTCGACTGCGAGCCACGATTCCCCGGCGGTGCTCAGCTGCGACGGACTCGGCATGACCTATGCCGAGGGCAAGCTGCACACGCCAGTATTCAAGGGTTTGAGCCTGTCGGTGCGCAAGGGCGAGACTGTGGCGATCCTGGGCGCCTCCGGCGCCGGCAAGAGCACCTTGTTGCATCTTCTGGGCGGCTTGGACATGCCGACCGCTGGTGAGGTGTTCGTTGCCGGACAGAAGATGAGCGCGCTCTCGGACGCAGCCCGCGGCGCGCTGCGCAACCGCGCTCTCGGATTCGTGTACCAGTTCCACCACCTGCTGCCCGAGTTCACCGCGCTGGAGAACGTCATGCTGCCGGTGCTGCTGGCGGGCCGCGACGTGCAGGAAGCGACCGGGCGCGCCCGCGTGCTGCTGGAGTCGGTCGGGCTCGGCCAGCGCCTGCAGCACAAGCCCGGTGAGCTGTCCGGCGGGGAACGCCAGCGCGCGGCCGTCGCGCGCGCCCTGGTCAACCAGCCCGCTTGCGTGCTCGGCGACGAACCGACCGGCAACCTCGACGAGAAGACCGCCGCGACCGTATTCGAGCAGATGCTCGACCTCAACCGCCAGCAGCACACCAGCCTGGTGCTGGTCACTCACGACCGCCGCCTGGCGCGGCGACTGGACCGCGTGCTGGAACTGCACGAAGGCAAGCTGCGCGAACTGGAACCCCACGAGGTGTAGTCATGTTCGATGCGGCAAGGACGCCGCCATTCGGGATCGCCGCCGCGCTGGCCTTGCTCGCCGGTGTGAGCCTGTGTCTCGCGCTTCCCTGGCTCCTGCCGTGGCCGCTGCTGAGTCTGGTCCTGGCCGCGGGCGCAGGCTACTGGTGGCGAGGCCGGGCAGGGCGCTGGGCGGGGCCGTTGCTGTTCGGATTCGCGCTGGCCGGCTTGCATGCCACGCATGCGCTGGGGGTGCAGTTGCCGGTCGACTGGGAACAGCGCGAGGTCGTGGTCTCCGGGCGCCTGGTCGAACTGCCCGAACACGAGGGTCGGCGCACGCGATTCCTGTTCCGTGTCGACAGCGACGACGCACAGCCCGCGCCGCTGCGCGGACGGCTGTTGCGGCTGGCGTGGTACGACCATTTCGACGGGCGATCCAGCGGACGCGAACGCCTGCTGGCGGGGCAGGGCTGGCGGCTGACGGTGCGCGTTCGTGCGCCGCGCGGGCTGCGCAACCCGGGCATCCTCGACAACGAAAAGCACGCGATGGCGCGGCGGCTTTCCGCCACCGGCTACGTCCGCAACCCGGAGTCCGCGGTGTTGATGTCTCCACCGCGCGGCGTGCATGCCTGGCGCGAGTCGATGTCCGCGCGCATCGCCGACGCGGTGCCGGCCGGGTCCTCGCGCTACGTCCGCGCGCTCGCGCTCGGCGACACGCGCGGCCTGGACGACGATGACTGGCTGAAACTGCGCGCCAACGGTCTGACCCACCTGATCGCCATATCCGGCTTCCATGTCGGGCTGGTGGCGGGCTTTTTCGCACTCGCCGCCGCGGGTCTCTGGTGGCTGTTCCCGGCGCTTTCCAACCGTTGGCCGCGCCCGGTCGCGGCCGCGGTGATGGGGCTGGCCGGCGCTGCGATGTACGCGGCAGTGGCCGGATTCGCATTGCCGACCGTGCGCACCGTGCTGATGATCGCCGCCGTGGCGGCAGTGCGGATACTGCGCCGCCGCTCGGGCGCGTTCGAGACCCTGGCGCTGTCGGGGATCGTGGTGCTGCTGATCGATCCGCTGGCGTCGATCGGTGCAGGCTTCTGGCTGAGCTTCTTCGGCGTGGCGTGGCTGTTGTGGTGCCTGCCCGATGCCGGCAAGCGGCCGCTTCACGATTTCCTGTCAGCCCAGGGCGTGGCGAGCCTCGGACTGTTGCCGCTGAGCGTGATCCTGTTCGGACAGGCGTCGCTCGCAGGCCCGGTCGCCAACCTGCTGGCGGTGCCGTGGTGGAGCCTGGTCGTGGTGCCGCTGGCGCTGATCGGGACCGGGCTGGAATTCGTCCACAGCGGCTGGGGCGGGCTGGCATGGCGCGCCGCGGCGTGGTGTTTCGATCTGACCTGGCCGCTGTTCGAGCGCCTCGCCGCCACCGACCTTGCCCTGTGGTGGCTTCCGGAACCGCGCTGGTTCGCCCTGCCACTGGCCTGCCTGGCCGCATTCTGGATGCTGCTGCCGCGCGGCGTGCCGGGCAAGTCGCTCGCGCTGCTGCTGTGGCTGCCGCTGCTGCTGCCTGCGCGCAACCTGCCGGCGCCGGGCGAAGCGGAACTGGTCGTGCTGGACGTGGGCCAGGGGCTGTCGGTGCTGGTGCGTACCCGCAATCACGTCCTGCTGTACGACATGGGACCGGCCGTGCGCGACGGCTTCGATGCGGGCGAGCGTGCGGTGCTGCCCGCCCTGCAGGCGCTGGGTGCGATGCGCGTGGATCGCGCCGTCGTCAGCCATGGCGACAGCGACCACGCCGGCGGCTTCCCCGCGGTTCGCGAGGCGATACCCCTGGCGCGCGCCTACGCGCCCGAGGGTTCACCGGTCGACCGGACCGAACCCTGCCGCGCGGGCGACGAGTGGACCTGGGACGGGGTGCGGCTGCGCTTTCTGCATCCGACGCCGCACTTCCCGTACCTCGGCAACGAGGCCAGTTGCGTGCTGCGGATCGAGACACGGCACGGTGCGATGCTACTGACCGGCGACATCGGCGAGGTCATCGAGCGAACCCTGCTCTGGCGCGATCGTGAATCCGTGCGTGCCGAGGTGGTGCTGATTGCCCACCACGGCAGCGGGCATTCCTCGGACCCGGCATTCATCTCCGCGACCGGCGCCCGCCACGCCCTGCTGTCGACCGGGCACGGCAATCGCTTCGGCCACCCGCGCCCCGACGTGCTCCAGCGCTGGCGACTGGCCGGTGCGCAGACGCACGACACCGCGACCGGCGGCGCGCTGCAGGTGCGCATGGGAGCGGCAGGCATTCATCTTGAAACGCGACGCCGTGCACACCCGCGTCTGTGGGATGCCGTGGCCCGGTCGGCGCAGCCGCGCGCTGGGCTATCCTATCGTCCGGATTGAAAAAACGGCCACGGGCCGGGGGTTCGCGAGTGCTGGAACTGGTCAAGGCTGGCGGTTGGCCGATGATCCCGATACTGCTGCTGACCGTGCTGGCGCTGGCGATCATCCTGGAACGGGCCTGGACCCTGCGCCGATCGGCGGTGCTGCCGCCGGGGCTCGGCGGCGAAGTGCGCGCATGGGCGAGCCGCGGCAAGCTGGATCCGGCGCACATCGAATCGCTGCGCGAGACCTCCCCGCTGGGCGCACTGCTGGCGGCGTCCCTGGACGTGCGGCACAGGTCGCGCGAGGAGATCCGCGAGCGCGTCGAGGATGTCGGCCGCCATCTGGTGCATCGCATGGAGCGCTACCTCAACACCCTCGGCACGATCTCCGCCGCCGGGCCGCTGCTGGGCCTGTTCGGCACGGTCGTAGGCATGATCCAGATGTTCCTGGGCATCCTCGACCACGGCATCGGCGACGTGAACCAACTCGCCGGCGGCATCGGCAAGGCACTGGTTTCGACCGCGGCCGGCATGATCGTCGCGATCCCGGCGCTGATCGCGCATCGCTGGTTCCGCGGCCGCGTCGGCGAGTACATCGTGGCGATGGAGCACGAAGCGATGCTGTTGCTCGACGTGCTCGAATCGGCGCCGTCGGCGCAGGCGCCTGCCGTCCGACCCGCTGCACGGGCGCCGCTGCCGCAAGCGGTCGACTGAGTACCGCGCGACATGCGTATCCGCGACCATCGCGCCGACGACGAGCCGGAGATCAGCCTCATCCCGCTGATCGACGTGATCCTGGTGCTGATCATCTTCTTCGTGGTCACCGCAACCTTCGACGCGCGCTCGGTGCTCAAGCTCCAGCTGCCACGCGCCACCGGTGAGGCCAGCGAGGCGACCACCGCACTGACGGTGCTGGTCAATGCCGACGGCCGCTACTTCGTGGACGATCGCGAAGTGCTGCGCACCGACCTGGAGTCGCTCAAGGCCACGATCGCCGAGGTCGCAGGCAGCGACCGCGAGCGGCCGGTGATGCTGCGCGCCGACGCGCGCACCCCCTACCAGTCGGTGGTCACCGTGTACGACGCGCTCGGGCAGTTGGGTTTCCGCAAGATCATGAGCGCCACCGCACCGACGGCCGACACTGCCGCCGAGCGCGGAGCGACTCCTTGAGCGCGATCGGCGACGCAGCCGCTTCGCCGTGGCAGATCTACCGGCGGCTGCTGACCTTCGCGGTGCCGTACCGCGCGCTGCTCGGCGTCGCCGGCCTGGGAATGCTGATCGAAGCGCTGGCCGGAGGCGCGTTCACCAAGCTCATGGAACCGGTGGTCAACGAGACCTTCATCACCCGCAACGAACAGCTCACCCTGTTGCTGCCACTGGCGATCGTGGGCCTGTTCATGGTGCGCGGCATCGCCGGCTACGTCGCCGACACCGGCATGGCGCGGGCGGGTCGCAGCATTTCTCGCGACCTTCGGGTCCAGGTCCTCGGAAAGTACCTGCGCCTGCCGGGGCTGCGTTTCGACGCCGAGCCGGTGCCTTCGATGCTGGTCCGGCTCAGTTCCGACAGCGACCAGGTATCCCAGGCCGCGGTCGATGCGCTGAAAGTGATGGTGCAGCAATCGCTGCAGGTGCTGGTCGGGATCGGCGTGATGCTGTGGACCAGCTGGCAGGTCACGATGGCGATCCTGATCATCGCCCCGCCGCTGGCGTGGGTCATGGACAAGGTCGGCCGGCGCTATCGCAAGATCAGCCATCGCATCCAGGAGAGCGGGGCGCAGCTGATGCAGTCGGCCGACCAGGCTCTGTCGAACCAGCAGGAGGTCAAGGTCTACGGTGCGCAGGGCGTCGAACTCGACCGCTACACCGGGCAGGCCAACCACCATCTGAAGCTCAGCCTGAAGGTCGAGGCGACGCGCAGCATCTCCTCGGCGCTGGTGCAGCTGATGGGTGCGATCGGCTTGGCGATCCTGCTGTTCTTCGCCGGCCGCGAAGCCCAGGCCGGGCGGCTGGATGCCGGCGGCTTCGTGGTACTGATGCTGGCGATGATGGCGATCATTCCGTCGCTCAAGCAGCTCACCAGCGTGCAGAACATGCTGCACCGGGGCGTGGCTTCGGCCGAGCGGCTGTTTTCGGTGGTCGACTCGCCCGACGAGGTCGACACCGGGACACGGCCGCTGCAGCGCGCCGAAGGCGTGCTCGAATTTCGCGGGGTGACCGCCCGCTACCCCGGCCAGTCGCAGGCCGCGCTGACGGACGTGGGTTTCACCGCGCGCCCCGGCAGTGTCACTGCAATCGTCGGCCGCTCCGGCAGCGGCAAATCGACGCTCATCAAGCTGATTCCACGCTTCTACGATCCGGAAGCCGGCGCGATCCTGCTCGATGGCCACCCGCTGCAGGAATACCGGCTCAGCGACCTGCGCCGCCAGATCGCCCTGGTGGGTCAGCAGGTGATGCTGTTCGACGGCAGCGTCGCGGCGAACGTCGCCTACGGGGAGCTCGAGCAGGCCACGCCGGAAGAACTCCAGGCCGCGGTGCGCGATGCCAACGCGCAGGAATTCGTCGATCGCCTCGAGGACGGGCTGGAGACCGGCATCGGCAGCAAGGGCGGGCGGCTGTCGGGCGGCCAGCGCCAGCGGCTCGCGATCGCCCGGGCGATGCTCAAGGACGCGCCGATCCTGATCCTCGACGAGGCCACCGCCGCGCTCGACACCGAGTCCGAGCGGCTGGTGCAGGATGCGCTCAACCGGCTGATGCCCGACCGCACCACGCTGGTGATCGCCCACCGCCTCTCGACGATCGAGCACGCCGACCAGGTGCTGGTGCTCGACGAGGGCCGCATCGCCGAGCGCGGCACCCATTCCGAACTGCTGGCGCGCGACGGCCTCTACGCGCACCTGCACCGCATGCAGTTCCGCGAGGCGCAATGAACGCAGCGCCCGGCCCGCATCGCGAGCACCAGCCGCGCTACTGGTACGGCGACGCGCCGGTGCCGATGCATGCGCAACTGCTGTCGGCGCTGTACGGCGCGGCGACCGCGCTGCGACGTCGGCTTTACCGCGCACGACTGCTGCGACGCCACCACCCGGGCGTGCCGGTGATCGTGGTGGGGAACATCATTGCCGGCGGCGCCGGAAAGACGCCGCTGACGATCGCGCTGGTCGAGAGGCTGCGAACCGAGGGCTGGAAGCCGGGCGTGGCCAGCCGCGGTTACGGCCGCGACACGCCGAACACGCCGGTCTGGGTCGAGCCCGGCACCGCGCCGTCGACGGGCGGTGATGAGCCGGTGCTGATCGCACGCCGCACCGGGGCGAAGCTGCGCGCGGATCGCGACCGCGCGGCCGCTGCGCGCGCGCTGGTCGCCAGCGGATGCGACATCGTGGTGTGCGACGACGGACTGCAGCATTACCGGCTGGCGCGCGACATCGAGATCGAGGTGGTCGATGGCCGCCGTCGCTATGGAAATGGTCGCCTGCTGCCTGCCGGGCCGCTGCGGGAGCCGCCCGAACGCGGCGCGGCCTGCGACTTCCGCGTGGTGAACCTCGCCTCGGCGGGTGCGGCGGGCGCGGGCGCATCGGGCAACGGGTTCGGCGAATGGCCCATGCAACTGCTCGCCGACCGGGCCTTGCCGGTGCTCGGCGGTCGACCGCGGATGCTCGATTCGTTCTCGGGACACCGGGTGCATGCCGTGGCCGGTATCGGCGATCCGGAACGGTTCTTCTCGATGCTGCGCGCGTTCGGCATCGCCGTGGTGCCGCACGCGTTCGCCGACCACCACAGGTACCAGGCTTCCGACTTCGAGTTCGGCAGCCCCTTGCCGGTGCTGATGACCGAGAAGGACGCGGTCAAGTGCGCTGCCCTCGCCACCGAGTCGCATTACAGCGTGCCGGTACGCGCCGACCTCCCGGAGGCCTTCTATGTCGCGCTGCTGGATCGGCTGCCGCGAGGCGGGCGCGGATGATCGGCACCGGCGAGCTGGATTTCGTGGTGGCGATTCCCGCGCGGTTCGCCGCCACGCGCCTGCCGGGCAAGCCGCTACGCATGCTGGGCGGCGAACCGCTGGTGCTGCACGTGGCACGTCGGGCGCTGGCCGCAGGCGCGCGCGAGGTCTGGGTCGCTGCCGACGACGAGCGAATCGTCGGGGCGCTGCGCGATGCCTTGCCAGATGGCGCGGGACTGCGCACGGCGATGACCTCGCCCGCGCATGCCTCCGGCACCGACCGTCTCGCCGAATGCGCGCGCATCGCCGGCTGGAGCGACGACACGATCGTGGTCAACCTGCAGGGCGATGAACCGTTTGCGCCGGCCGCCGGCATCCGCGCCGCGGCCGGCGCCCTTGCCGGCAGCCGCAGCGAAATGGCGACGCTCGCCGCCCCGATCGACGATGTCGAAACGCTGCTCGACCCCAACGCGGTCAAGCTGGTGCGCGGCGACGACGGCTGCGCGCTGTACTTCAGCCGCGCGCCGATTCCATGGCCGCGCGACGCGTTCGCCGCCGACCGCAGCCGGATGCCCGGTGGCGGCCCATGGCTGCGGCACATCGGCATCTACGCGTACCGCGCGTGCTTCCTGCAGCGCTTCGCCGCGCTTCCCGCCGGCCGCCTGGAAGCGATCGAGTCCCTGGAACAACTGCGCGTGCTCGAAGCCGGGTACTCGATCGCCGTCG
>JALYOG010000126.1 GCA_030856985.1 Pseudomonadota bacterium
GTCTGCCGGCGCCACCGGCGCCGCCGAGCAGGCCGCGGCGACCGCCGCGGCTGCAGCGGCTGCAGCGTCCCAGGTCGCTTACGGCGGCACGCTGGACGGCGCGGTGATCTTCGACGGCCTGTGCGCCGGCTGCCACAGGTCGGGTGCCGGCGGCGCGCCGACGATGGCGGCGGCCGAATGGGCCGCGCGCATCCCGCAGGGCCGCGACATGCTCTACCGGCACGCGATCGATGGCTATACCGGTGCGGCCGGGGTGATGCCGGCCAAGGGCGGCAACCCCGCGCTGACCGACGAGCAGGTCACCGTGACGGTCGACTGGATGCTGGAAAACCTGCAATAACGCCTGCCGGTGTGGACTGATGGCGCCGCCTGCGGGCGGCGCGGTTCGTTGGCGTAGCGGTTACAGGCTCCCGGCTAAACAGCGACTTAACGGCGGCCGGTATGATGGCGCCATGACTGAGCCCCGAATTCCTCAAGACGAAGCCTTCGCTGGCGGGGATGCGGCCACCGTGCTGTTACCCGGCCCCGCCGGCGCGTTGGAGGCCATCATCGAAGCGCCCGACTCCGAGGTGCCCACGCGCCCGGTGGTGGCCGTGGTCTGCCATCCGCTGCCGACCGAGGGCGGCACGATGCACAACAAGGTCGTGACCATGTCGGCGCGCGCGCTGCGCGAGTCCGGGGTGGCCACGGTGCGCTTCAACTTTCGCGGGATCGGCGCCTCGGAAGGCACGTTCGACGACGGCGAGGGCGAAATCGAGGACCTCCGCGCGGTCGCGGCCTGGGTCCGCCAGCAGCGGCCGGATGCGCAGCTGTGGCTCGCCGGTTTCAGTTTCGGCGCCTACGTGGCGCTCGCGCTTGCGGCCGAACTTGCACCGGGAATGCTGATCCTGATCGCGCCTCCCGCCGGCCGCAGCTGGAACCTGGAAGCGCTGCCGCCGCCCGAATGCCCGTGGCTAGTGATCCAGGGCGAGGCCGATGAAGTGGTCGACCCGCAGGCGGTGTATGCCTGGCTGGAGGGACTCAAGCCGCTCGCGCACCCGCCCGAGCTGGTGCGCATGCCCGACACCACGCATTTCTTCCATCGGCGGCTGATCGATCTGCGCGGCGCGGTGAAAAACGGCATCAAGCCGTACCTGCCGCCACCGGCCGAACGCGCGGAATGACCGCCGACGACGCTGCGACGGCGGGTTCGCCACTGCCGTCGGCGCGCTATGCCATGGGCGCCGTCGCCGGCGACTGGCAGGACGACCCGGCCCAGCATCCCGCATTGCGCGAGCTCGACCGCCTGCACAGGGCCCTGCTCGGTGCGCCGCGCCGCGGCGTACTGAGTCGCATTTTCGGAGGCGCCGCTGCCGCACCGCCGGGCCTGTACCTGTGGGGCGGGGTGGGTTGCGGCAAGACCTTCCTGATCGACCTGTTCTTCGACGGCCTGCCGCTGGCGGAAAAACGCCGCACGCACTTCCACCGCTTCATGCGCGAGGTGCACGCGCAGCTGCGCGCCCACGCCGGCGAGCGCGACCCGATGGTGGCGATCGCGCGCGCCTGGGGCGAGCAATGGCGCGTGCTGGTGCTCGACGAATTCCTCGTCAGCGACATCGGCGACGCCATGCTGCTGGCGCGATTGCTGGAGCGCCTGTTCGCCGAGGGCGTGGTGCTGGTGACCAGCTCCAACACCGCACCGGTCAATCTGTACCCGCACGGGCTGCAGCGCGAGCGCTTCCTGCCCGCCATCGCGCAGATCCAGCATCACTGCCACGTGCTTCTGCTGGACAGCGCGCAGGACTACCGGCTTCGTGCACTGACGCGGTCGCCGGTGTACCGCGCTCCACTGGACGATGCCGCCGACGACTGGCTTGGCGAACGCTGGGAATCGCTGACGGCCGGCGCGCCCCGCGAGCCCGGACCGCTGCAGATCGAAGGCCGCCTGATCCCCGCGCGCGCGATTGCCGAAGGCCACGCCTGGTTCGACTTCGCCGACCTGTGCGAAGGCCCGCGGGCGGCCAGCGACTACATCGAGATCGCCACCGAGTACCACACGGTGTTGCTTGGCGGCATCCCGCGGTTCGATGGCGGCAACGACGATGCAGCGCAACGCTTCGTCACCGCGATCGACGAGTTCTACGATCGCCACGTCAACCTGGTCTGCACCGCGGCTGCGGCCCCGCCGGCGCTGTACGCCGGCGAGAAACTCGCGTCGGCATTTTCGCGCACGGCGTCGCGGTTGATCGAGATGCAGTCGGCCGACTACCTGGCGCTCCCGCACCGCGGCTGAGCGACCCCTGCGCGGCCACCGGGCCTCGGCAACGGCACGCACGATCCATACGGCAGCGTGACAGGCGGTCGTCGATGGTCCGGGCCCTGGCGGCGGGAAGACGCGGTTGCGTGCCAGCCGTTTTCGATCACGCTGGGCGGCGGCTGCGGCGACCGGCTGCAGATCCAGGGCGTGGTGCCCGAACCCATGCGGATGTCGTCCGGCGACGGCGGCATCACCTTGGTGTTCGCGCCCGCGCCGGGCAAGCGGCAGGTCATCCGCATCGCCGGCAAGCTCGAGGCCTGGGCCCGGTGGCCGACGTGTCGGGCTCGACCAGCGACCGACTGCGCAACTGCGCAGCTTCGTCTATCCCTGACCCGGGAGGATCGCGATGGAAGCTGTATTGCGCGGCGCGGCGATCTACCTGTTCCTGATGCTGGTGTTCCGCATCAGCAGCAAGCGCCCCCTGTCGGAGATGACCGCATTCGACCTGGTGCTGCTGCTGATCATCGGCGAATCGGCCTCGCAGGGCCTCATGGGCGACGACTTCTCGGTGATCAATGCGTTCGTGCTGATCGCCACGCTGGTGACGGTCGAGCGCGGTTTCGCCTTGCTGAAGCAAAAGTCGGAGTCGGGCAGTCGCTGGCTCGACGACGTGCCGCTGATCCTCGTCGACAAGGGCAAACTGCCGCAGGAGCGCATGGACAAGTCTCACGTCAGCCGCGACGACATCCTCGAAGCCGCCCGCGCGCTGCACGGGCTGGAAACCATGCGGCAGATCCGATACGCGGTGCTCGAACGGGCCGGATCGATCTCGGTCATCCCGCATCAGTCGCCATGGCCGCAGCTGCCGGCGACCGCTGCGCCGGGCGCATGCGGTGCTTGCCCGCACGCGCGACGACGGCGCCCGGCGCGCTTGGCGTAGCATCGGGGTATCCCGCCCCTGGAGCTTCGTCGATGCGCTGCCACCCTCTGCCTGCGATCCTTGCCGCCGCGCTGTCCGCGCTGATCGTCCCCGCCGCCGGCGCGCAGACCGCGCAACGCCCGGCGGTCACCGAAGCGGCGCAACGGCTGCGCGGCGACGTCGTCGCGATGCGCCGCGACTTCCACCAGCACCCCGAGCTGTCCAACCGCGAGCAGCGCACCGCCGCCAAGGTGGCCGAGCACCTGCGCGCTCTCGGGCTGGAACCCCGCACCGGGATCGCCCACCACGGGGTCGTGGCGATCATCGAAGGCGGCAAGCCCGGCCCGAAGATCGCGCTGCGCGCCGACATGGACGCCCTGCCGGTGACCGAGCAGACCGGGCTGCCATTCGCGTCGAAAGCGACCACCGTGTTCCGCAACGAGACCATCGGGGTGATGCATGCCTGCGGGCATGACGCGCACACCGGCATCCTGCTGGGCGTGGCGGACGCGCTGGTGGCGATGCGCGACGAGCTTCCCGGCCAGGTGATGCTGGTGTTCCAGCCATCCGAGGAAGGTGCGCCCGACGGCGAGGAAGGCGGTGCATCGCTGATGATCGAGGAGGGCCTGTTCGCCGACTTCAAACCCGATGCGATGTTCGGCCTGCACGTGTTCTCCTCCGTCCGGGCCGGGCAGATCGCGGTGCGCGGCGGTCCGCTGATGGCGGCCTCCGACAAGTTCACCATCACCGTCAAGGGCGTGCAGACGCACGGGTCGCGGCCGTGGGGCGGGGTCGACCCGATCGTCGCGGCGGCCGATGTCATCGGCACCGCGCAGACCATCGTCAGCCGCCGCACCGACATCGCACGCCTGCCGGCGGTGGTCACCTTCGGCGCGATCAAGGGCGGCATCCGCTACAACATCATCCCCGACACGGTCGAACTGGTCGGCACGATCCGCACCTTCGACGAAGGCATGCGCGAGACGATCCATGCCGACCTGCGCAACGTCGCGACCCACGTCAGCGCCGCGCACGGCGCGCAGGTGGAAGCAAAAGTGCCCGACACCCGCGGCAACCCGGTGACGATCAACGACCCGGAGCTGACCGCACGCATGCTGCCGAGCCTGCAGGCGGTCGCCGGCGCCGACAACGTGATCCACCCGCCGCTGCAGATGGGCGCGGAGGATTTCGCGTATTACGCCAAGGAGGTCCCGTCGATGTTTTTCTTCGTCGGCGCCACCGCGCCCGGCATCGATCCGGTCACCGCACCGGGCAACCATTCGCCGAAGTTCACCCTCGACGAAAGTTCCCTCGACCTGGGCCTGCGCGCGCTGCTGCAGGTGAGCCTGGATTACCTGCACTCGCCGCTGATCGCCGGGCACTAGCCTCGCGGCAGCGATGCGCGGACGCGAACGCGGCTGCTTGGGCGGCGCAGGCTAAAATCGAGCGATGACCGCAACCCCCTGCACCCCGGACGCCGGCCTGCTCGGCCGCCATGTCGACTACCCGCGCGGCTACGACAACACGTTGCTGTTCGCGATACCGCGCGCGTCCGGGCGCAGCGGCATCGGCCTGCACGAGGCGCGCCTGCCCTTCGTCGGCCTGGATCGCTGGCACGCCTACGAGTTGGGCTGGCTCGACCGGCGCGGCAAGCCCTGCGTGGCGACGGCCACGCTGGAGGTTCCCGCAGATTCGCCGAACCTGGTCGAATCCAAATCCCTCAAGCTGTACCTCAACTCGTTCAACGCGACACGTTTCGACGATCCCGAAGCGGTCCGCGCGCGCATGGTCCAGGACCTGTCGCGTACCGCGGGCGCGCGCGTGTCGCTGCGGTTCGGGGTGCCACCGGCGGAGCTCGCGCAGGCCGGCGACGACGCGGGGCAATCGCTCGACGCGCTGGAACTGGAAATCGATCACTACGGCCCGCCGCGGCCGGATTACCTGGCCGCCAGCCCCGACGAGACGGCGACCGAAACCCTGTGCAGCGCGCTGCTGAAATCCAACTGCCCGGTGACCGGCCAGCCGGACTGGGCCAGCGTGCTGATCGGCTATCACGGGCCTCGCATCGATCGCGCCGGGCTGTTGCGCTACCTGGTCTCGTTCCGCGACCACGCCGAGTTCCACGAGCAGTGCGTGGAGCGGATCTTTGCCGACATCCAGCAGCGCACGCAGCCCCGCTGGCTCTGGGTGGAGGCGCGCTATACCCGCCGTGGCGGGCTCGACATCAATCCGTGGCGTGCCTCCCCGGGCCGCGCCCCACCATCCTGGGCCCGCGACGCGCGGCAGTAGGCACGGCAATCCACCCGGGTCCCTGCACCCCCCGTTCACCTAGCTGACATGCTGCCTTAACAGGGGGACTGGCATGGTGCGGGGATCGTCGGATGCAACCGCCCGGCCCCCATGCGTCCACTCTCCCAGAGGTCATGCCCATGAACACAAGCCCATTGAATCTGTCCCTCGCCGCCGCCCTCGTCGCGGCGCTGGCGCTGGCCGGCTGCAACCGCAAGGCCGAGGACACGCCCGCCCAGGCGCCGCAGGTCACCGCGCCGGACGCACCTCCGTCGGTGCAGACGCCGGTGGCGGAGCAGCCCTCATCGCTGAACGTCACCGCGGTCACCCTGGGCACCACCGCCGGAGCGGACGGCCGGGTGGCATCGCCGGTCACCACCTTCACCACCAGCGACCCGATCGTAGTCTCGGTCGATACCAGCGGCGCGGCCACCAACACCGAGATCGTCGCGCGCCTGGTCTACGAGGACGGCCAGACCGCCGGAGAGCAGACCGAAATGGTCACCAGCGCCGGCAACCAGACCACCAACGTGACCTTCACCAATGCCAATGGCTGGCCGACGGGCAACTACCGCGCCGAGATCCTGATCGGCGGCACCCAGACCCAGAGCCGCGACTTCAGCGTGCGCTGATCCGCGCCGCCGGCGACCCTCTCTCCACCCGCGACAGCGGGCGCACTGGACGCGACCCAATCAGTCGCGTCCTTTTTTTGCTGCTGGCGGTCGGTGCCGTCCGGCGGCAGGCGGACCGGGGGGTGGCGCGGCGGCGCCTTCGCCGTTTGCTCCAGTGCGGCGACCGACTGCCCCGGCGAAAGTTGGGAATGCGCAGCGACGGGATTACCCTGTGGGTCCTCCCTCGCCGACGCCCGCACATGCCGATGTCTTCTCCTGCTCCGCTCGACGACGCCCAGATCGAACGCCTTGCCGGCCTGCTGGAGCAGCGCGCGGTGCCGTTCAAGGGTTTCAACCTCGAAGCGCTCGACGGCTACCTCTCGGCGCTGGTGCTGTCCCCGGACGTGGTGCTGCCCAGCGAGTGGCAACCGCCGGTGTGGGGCACGCCGCCACGCTGGGAGAGCATGGAAGAAGCCGCCGATGTCCACAACCTGCTGATGGGCCACTGGAACATGGTCGCCGAACGCGTGCGGTTCGGCGACGAGGATCTCCCCGACAGCCTGGCGCCGCTGCTGTGGCTGCCCGAGGACATCGAGTCGCCCGGCGAGGACGACGCCGAACTGGACGTGGGTCGCGACTGGGCGCTGGGGTTCTTCTCCGGCGTGGAGTTGCGCGAGGCGGCCTGGGACCGCTGGCTGGACGAGAACGAGTGGATCGAGGAGATCTTCTCGCTGCTCGACCAGCTCGCCAGCGGCGAGGTGCTGGCCGAGGATCCGACCGCGCCGGCCACGCCGATCAGCTACCGCGAACGCCTGGAGATCGTCGCCAGCCTGCCCGGGATGCTCGCCGACCTGCACCACCACCGCATCGAGTCGATGACCCCGCGCGAGCCGTTGCGCCGCGCCGAGACGCCCGAGCGCAACGCGCCATGCCCCTGCGGGAGCGGCAAGAAATACAAGAAATGCTGCGGCTCCGGGAGCGCCTGAACGACACAGCCTCCCGGTGAGGCGG